>QCVS01000032.1 GCA_003210285.1 Prochlorococcus sp. AG-686-J21 | reverse complement strand
TCTTGGCAAATTACTTTTAAGTGCGATTTTTGTAAATGCAATACCTGGAAAAATTTCAGATTTTGGTAGTCAAGCACAATACATAGTTAGCAGAGGATTTCCAGAACCACTAGCTAATATAATGTTATTCTTAGCAATAATTCTTTTAATTAGCGGTTCAGTCCTTTTGATCTTTTCAGAAAGAACTAAACTTGCTTGCTCTTTGCTTCTTATTTTTTTATTACCAACTACTATTATTTTTCACTTAGTGCCATTCCAGCTCGTAGCGGTCGCTCGAAATCTATCATTAATTGGTGGATTGCTAATTGCAATAGATAAATCTAGCAATAATTACTTGAACGCATCTTCAAACCTACAATCTAAAGAAATTGAATATTCTGATTTAAATGAAGATAATTAAAAAATAGAAAATATTTTTTCAGAAGAAAATACAAATGTATTTGTCAAAACAAGGAATTCAAAAAAGTTTAGGACCAGGAATCTTATTAGCAGGGGCAGCTATAGGAGGTTCACATCTATTGTCATCAACAACTGCTGGAGCCAGGTTTGGTTTTGGGTTAGTTGGACTTATTTTAATTACAAATCTTCTTAAGTACCCTTTTTTACTGGTAGGGACCCGTTTCACTTCAAGTACTGGTAAATCGTTGCTAGAGGGATTTAAAGAAAGGAATTCTCTTTATTTACCAATTTTCCTTCTAGTTAGTTTAATAACAGGTACTTTCACAATAGCTGCAGTAAGTTTTGTCTCTGGAGTTCTCTTAACTAACATACCTTTATTTTCTGATTTTCCTCCAATGGATTTATCTATAGGAATTCTTGTTGTTTGTGGTTTGATTCTGTTAGTTGGGGAATATAGAGCGCTAGATAGGATTTCAAAATTTCTTGTTGTTCTACTAACCTTTCTAACTTTATTTGCTGTTATTTCACTTTTAACAAAAGGGTCTATTAATGAATCCCTCTCCGTGAGTTTGATTGAACCTGAGATAAGTCCATGGAAATTATCAAATTTGAGTTTTTTAATACCATTAATGGGATGGATGCCGTGCCCTGTGGAACTTTGCGTATGGCCCTCCTTATGGATGTTTTCTAGAGCTAAGGATTCAAATTACAAACCAAATGTTAGAGAATCAGAATTTGATTTTAATCTTGGTTACTTCATAACTGTTATCACAGCAGTATTTTTTGTGGCCCTAGGCGCAATAACAATGTATGGAACTGGAGATGAAATGCTTTCAGGTAGTGGTGTTTTTTTCGCTCAAAATTTAATACGTTTATATACGAACTCTATTGGTATTTGGTCTAAGTGGATAATTATTCCAGCTGCATTTGCAGCAATGTTTAGTACAACCTTAACTTGCCTTGATGCTTACCCAAGAAGCATTTCTTCAATACAAGGTTTATTAACAGGTACTGATAATGGACGTATGGAATCATCATCTGAGAAAACTCGTTTTCGCAACTGGATGATTATGCATATATTTGCCTCATTGCTCGCATTATTAATTGCAAAGTCAGGCGGAATAGGGGTTAAAGATTTTGTTTTCGGAGCAATGACAGGAAGTTTTTTGACAGCTCCAATCTTTGCATGGATGGCAATGGATACTATCAACAGTAATTTAGTGCCTATTAAGCATAGATTTGGTAAGTTATTGAAAAGTATTTGTTGGATAGGATTAATCTTTTTAACTACATTTAGTTTGTTATTTATTGCTAATTCATTCTTTGGATTAGGTTCTTTAAATTAATTTTGATCTTTTACTTAAAAGAATTGATTTAATCTTTAATTATAAAAAATTTTTAATGAAAGAAATTGTGTTACCTATATCTAGTGTGACAATTTATTTGAGCGATGCCACTAGGCAAGGCTATGCAAGGTATATCAATATCTCAAGGCTCGCTCAGTTCTCATATCTCTGACTTTCTTATAATAAAAAGACAGGCGGGGAAACCCTTCTATGAATTGGATTATTAGATTCGAGGTGACAGGATTTGAACCTGCGACCTAGTGCCATGTATTAGCTAGGTCGATGAT
>QCVS01000031.1 GCA_003210285.1 Prochlorococcus sp. AG-686-J21 | reverse complement strand
ATCAAAAAATCTAATTTGGAATAATTTCCATTGCTTTAATAAGATCCTCTTATCCAAGACTGATTGAGATTGGGTTGGTTCCAATTAAAGGTCATTTCTGAACCTCCTTTCATACATCCTCTTTCTGAATAACTGATAACTTTTTTTGATATGGCACCAATACTAATAGCTAATACTCCAATACCTAATATCGTTTTGATCTTTTACTTGCAAGAAGAGATTTTATTTGAAATTTGCATTTATTTTTATGTTAGAAGCGATGTCTTTTGTTTTGTGGATTTCAAGTCAGCAAATCTACTATATGAGGGGTTTTGAAGGATGGTATGAAGTTATCGTAAAAAAAAATTTGAAGCAACGGCTCAATCAACTTCTATTAGGTAATGTATTTGCCTCAGCTGGCTTTTTAGTTATTTAGCTTTCTTTAAATAGAGATTCTTTTTATTAGCCTGATCTGATGTAAACAACATAACTAATATTGTTCCAACTAAAAATGAAAACATCGTTGTTACCTCCAAAACCGTAACCATCTCACTAGGCAAATAATTTGTAAACATAATAATCTCCATCCCTTATTTCAAACGTAGCAACTATTCAAAGTTTGACCATGTTTAATAACATAATTATTTGATGTTTTAACATTGAGTTTATAAAAATAGAAAATAACCTCGCTAAAACAACTACATTCCTAGTAGTATTTTTATATGAAAATTTCAGAAAATTTAACTACTCCAGTCTTAGATCTAAAGAAAGCAAAGAAAAAATATCCCGAAGCCAGGATAATAGTTCTAGATGATAATTTTAATACGTTTGAACATGTGGCAATTTGTCTTGTGAGAATTATCCCGAGAATAAGTGAAAAAAAATCATGGTTACTTGCTCTTGAAGTTGATAGGGAAGGGTCGGCAGAGGTATGGAGAGGACCCTTTGAACAGGCAGAACTATATCATCAGCAACTCGTCAGCAAAGGATTAACGATGGCACCAATTGAAAAAACATAAGAAGTGGTAAAACAGTATTGAATTAACTTTCTCAGTGTATTGCCGAAATAGGAACTCCTCACAAACTCATCTCATTATTAAACTACCTAATTCGTAACTGTTAGGTGTTTTTATTGAAATTTGACCTAAAAGTTTTAACTAGCATATATGAGTAACAATGTTCATCCACCTCTACGAAAAAGAAAAAAAATAGAATAAGTTCTTATATTGTATGTGTATGAAAAGTTTTACTGAAACAGTGGAAAAAAGTCAAAACTTGATTTTTAAATTTATTTAAAGATCTCTAATAATAGATGTTTTTATCTTCTAGTTATAAATTAAATAAAATATATTAGGTTCTAATAAAATTCTTAGACGTAAGAGTAATTTTTGATAGTGGGGAGATGAAAAAACTTTAATTACATTCTCTATGCTCCTTGTGGGGCGTAATTGTAAACAGGAGTAACCAGACCACTACCATCGTCATCATCATCATCATCATTCCATGGCAAATCACTAAGCATTAATACACTAACAATAAATACAGTTATGACCGGCATAAACGGAAAAAGTACAGTGTTAATCCAAGTGTTTAAATCTACTTCTAGCATTAAACTATTCCGGGAATAATTTGTCCTGAAGATATGTAAGCACCGACTAAGGCAATAACACCTAAAAGTGCGAATCTACCATTTAATTTTTCGGCACTTATTTTTTGAGGATCAATATTTCTTTTTTGATTTTTATTTTCCATTAAAAGACACCTGGTATAAGTTGACCTGTTGTTACATATGTTCCGACTAAGATCATGAAAGCCATCATTGCGGGTCTTCCTATTGCTCTATCAAGAATATCTTTATTTGAGTTCATTAAAATTTAATAGAAACCTGCTAATAAAATATAACACTTATATTACAGGATGTAAAGAAATAAGAGTATCAAATTTGAAGTAGTGCATGAAATTCACCTGAATGTAACAATAATGCGCAGAAAATGTAAAGGAGTCTGTTTAGTATTTAATTTGATTTTTTTAATTAGTAATCTTTACTGTTATTATTGTCCATCCTAAAAGTTAAATAACCAAAGCCACATAGCAATAATAAGCTTATGGCTTCGTAGGTAATTCA
>QCVS01000030.1 GCA_003210285.1 Prochlorococcus sp. AG-686-J21 | reverse complement strand
GTCGGTAGATAAAGCTCTCTATTTGAAGCAATAATACCTTCTTCTTTAAAGAAAATTTCTAATTCTTTTAAATCGCTAATATTAATTTTATCTCCACAGTTATCTAAAATATTATTAGAAGTAAATTCCCAAAGGTCATCTAGATATTGATCATCATCCGGAAAAGCTACAAATTTTAGATATGTATTATTTAAAGCATATTCACTTGCAAATTCAGAATCTAATCCCTCATTCATGGCATCACAAAAAACTTTAGCAAACCTTTTACCAACTGAACTTTGAGCGCTAGATAAATCAAGACTCCCTTGAATAGCATAAACATTATAAGGAGCAATAAAAAGAAATATTGGAAGAAGAATTGATAATAAAAGGATCAAAAATATAAAACCCAAAAAATTTAATCTTACATAAGATAGCAAAAATAGTAACTAATTAAGACAATATAAAAAGAAATCTAATTAAATTTTTAAGAATAAAAAACAGAACCAAATGAATGGTAATTATCCAATCTATAGTACATGTATCAAAAGTGAATATTTACATAATGTCTTCATTTATAAAATTAAGAGGCAAAGGTGTATCGAGAATAATAAATAGTAAAGTAATGTTGTCTCCTTTAGCAGGAGTTACCGATAAAATATTTAGAAAATTAGTAAGAAAATGGGCTCCAGATTCCTTACTATTTACAGAAATGATTAATGCGACAAGTCTAAAACATGGATATGGCACTCAAAAAATTAAACAACTTGAATTAGAAAAAGGTCCTGTAGGTGTGCAGATATTTGATAATAGACCCTTTGCTGTTTCAGAGGCAGCAAAACTGGCAGAAGATTCAGGAGCCTTTCTGATTGATATAAATATGGGCTGTCCAGTAAAAAAAATTTCAAGGAAAGGGGGTGGAAGTGCTTTAATCAATGATCGTGTTTTAGCGATGGAATTAGTAAAAAGAGTTTCAAATGCTGTTAAAGTTCCTGTCACAGTCAAAACAAGACTTGGTTGGGACAATAAAGAAGAAAATATAGAGGAATTTCTATTAAGTCTTCAAGATGCAGGAGCTGAAATGATAACATTACATGGGAGAACAAGAAAAGAAGGATTTTCAGGTGCGGCAGACTGGGAAATGATTGGAAAAATTAAAGAGATTTTAGAAATTCCATTAATTGCAAATGGAGATATCAAAAATCCTAAGGACGCACTTAATTGCTTTGCAAAAACTAATGCAGATGGTTTAATGATTGGGAGAGGAATACTTGGTTCTCCATGGAAAATAGGAGAAATAGATTACGCAATTAAAGAACTTAAAGATTTTAAAGAACCAAATATTGAAGAAAAATTGTTGTTAATTATTGAACATTTAGATGAACTTATAAAAGAAAAGGGCAGTCATGGTTTATTAATTGCCAGAAAACATATTTCATGGACTTGTAAAAATTTCCAAGGAGCCACCAACCTTCGCAATAAATTAGTAAGGGCAATAGACGCCAATGAAGTTAAAGAATTAATAAATAAAGCCATTACAACTTTAAATAATGAATAAAAAATACTATCCTTAAATAAAAAATTCTAAATATGAAAATAATTAGTTCAAAGACTAGTGAAAGAGTTTGTAAACATATGAATAATGATCACATTGAATCTGTACATAAATATCTAAAATATTACGGAAAAATTTCTGAATTTAAGGAAGCTTGTTTAGAAGAAATATCTAGTCAATTCATGAAAATTAAATATGATGGGAAGTCTACAATGATAAATTTTAAAAATGAAATCTCAGAGGATGAAATTCATGAAACATTAGTTTCTATGATAAAAGAAATTGAATAGATTGATTTAGTCCGAACTTTTTCAAGAAAAGAACAACTAAGAATTACTCTCATAGTAATCTGTAATCACTTTACATTCTTCAAACGTAAGCATACTCAATCTTGAACTCGCATTACATTTTAAAATTGCACAAACAGCTAACATATCAGAGCTGTCTACATTGAGTGCTTCAGAAAGCTCTATAACTCTAAGACCTTTCAATATTTTTACTTAAAGATGAATTAATAAAAGCATTGTAATTTGAATTAATGTGCAGCATTTTTCCCTAAACCCGCGATAAATGGAAAAGCTTGTTCATCTCCAAAAATATCCTCATTAGAGGCTTTAGGAATATCATCATTATCCTTAATTTCATTTTTAACATCATTAGATTTTGATTC
>QCVS01000029.1 GCA_003210285.1 Prochlorococcus sp. AG-686-J21 | reverse complement strand
AAAGAATAAAATCAAAAATTATGAAAAACTTCGTAATTTTGATTATGGTCCAACGAATGAGAGCTCCGTTTCAAAATTATCACCTTATATTTCTCATAGGGTTTTACTAGAATATGAATTGCTTAAAGAAGTTAAAAAGAAATATCAATCTCAAAAGATTAATAAATTTGTAGAGGAGATTTATTGGAGAATTTACTGGAAAGGTTGGATGGAAAATAGACCAAAAGTTTGGGGTAATTTTATTTCAGAAAAAAATTATGAATACGATTTTGAAACTTATGAAAAAGCAATAAATGGAAATTCAGAATTAGATTTTTTAAATTCATGGGTTAATGAGTTGAAGACTCATAACTATTTACACAACCATACTCGGATGTGGTTTGCTAGTACTTGGATTTTTAATTTAGGTCTACCCTGGCAATTAGGCGCAAGTTTTTTCTTTGAACATCTTTATGATGGAGATGCTGCCTCCAACCTTTTGAGTTGGAGATGGGTCGCAGGATTACAAACAAAAGGGAAGCAATATCTTTTTTCTCCAGCAAATCTCCGGAAATTTTCAAATAACAGGTTCAATGTTGAAAACATTCATAATAAACAAATTTTTCTAGAAGAAACAAATCAAATTGCACTTGATGATGAGATTTATAAAAGCAATATGGAACTAAAGTCAGAAACACTCATATTATTTGAAAATGATTTACATGTTCCAACTCTTAAAAATATCTTAGGAAATTACAAGAGTGTGTTTATTATCCTTCTGGGCAATGCACAAAGAAAAATAAAATTATCTGAAGCAGTTCTGAAATTTAAACAACAAATGGTTTTTGAATTCATAAATCGATTTGATAATGTTACTCAGCTAGATGCCATTAAATTACAGGAAACCCTGGTTAATATTAATCAGTTGGATATGATTTATCCAGGTATCGGTGACAATAACGATTTTATAAATAGTTTTAAAAAGGCTAATAATAAAGTGATTTTTAAATTAGTAAGAGATCAAGACTTATTTGCTTGGAAGTTTGCCAAAAAAGGATTCTTTAAATTTAAAGAAAATATCCCCAAAATTAATCAATATGTTTCACAGAATTAATCATTGAAATTTTTGAGGGGTAATGTATTACAGGAGGCTACCAAAATTTAATATCAACGACTATCTAAGTATAAATACTTAATTAAAGATCAGTTTTATGGTTTAATCCACGATGGATAATATGGCTAGTTATTTTTACTTAAGAAATACGTCAAATAGTGCTTTCAACAATTCTCACAAAATCATTCAGTAAAGATACAGCTTTATTAATCTTAAGAGTAATTACTGGTACAGTTTTAATTCATCATGGTTTTGAAAAACTAGCAAATATTGAGAATTTTGCTGATGCCTTTGTCAGACCCTTGCACATACCTTTCCCTATTTTCTTTTCATATGTAGCTGCATTTTCAGAAATAGGAGGAAGTTGGTTATTAATTCTAGGCCTAGCAACAAGATTTGGTGCTTTGGCAATAGTCGGGACAATTTCAGTAGCGATATATCACGCTCTAGTAACATCTGGTTTCAATATTTTCTTATTAGAGCTTTTGCTACTTTATTTTGCTTCTGCAACCTCTATAGCACTAACTGGTCCTGGAGACTTTTCGATTGATGAAGTAATCATAAGAGTTTTAAGATCTGAATCAAATGATGAAGATGTTCAAGAATCATCTAAAACTAAAGCTGATACAGGAAAATTAACCAGTCAAGAAGATTCAACTAATAAAGGTGGTATTTTTCAATTCTTACAGGCAAACTTACTATCGGACACTTCAAATTAGATTTTAGGATAGAGACTATTAATAAGTTCTTGTCTTTTTTGCATAGAACTTATTTTTTCAAACTTAATTTTTAAAGTTGCTTCCGTTAAACTTAAGAAAAGTCCTAGAGCTGTTACCCAAGATAAAAAAACTAAAGGATTTTCAGAAATTTCTGAGAAATTCATAAAGATAATATTTCTTCTATAAAACTGACCGATCTATATATATTTTTCAACCTAAGTAAACAATTTAGAAATATTTTATGGATTTATTTCTACTTTTTCCCAATCATTCTCCTTATCCCATACGTACCTTTTGTGGATAGGATTTATTAATTTGAGAAGATCTACAGCATAAATTTTAAATTCTAATACAACAAAACTTTCTGGTTTATTTAAATTACTATAAATTATTTGAGAAGGTTGAATGTTGTTATTAATCTTTTTTCCTGGATGTTGCCAAAACCAAGTTGATTTGGCTCTATCTGATAACGT
>QCVS01000028.1 GCA_003210285.1 Prochlorococcus sp. AG-686-J21 | reverse complement strand
CGGTGCTTAAAACAATTGCTGGATTTCTAAATACTGATGGCGGAGAATTATTTATTGGTGTTAGTGATGGTGAGGAAATCCTTGGGATAGAAAATGAATTAATTAAACTACATAAGTCTTCAAAAGATAAATTTCAACTCCATCTGAAAACATTAATCAAAGAGAATATTGGTTTAGGATTTATGAATTTTATAAATCAAGATGTTAAAAAAATTGATGGCAAGGAAATTATTCATATCACTTGTAAAAAGTCACAGGAAGCGGTTTACATTAAAAACATAGATTTTTATATAAGGTCTGGTCCGTCAACCGATAAGTTGGAGGGGAGAGATTTAGTTAAATATACAAATACTAGATTTAAGAATTAAATTTTAATCTTGGTGAGTCTGAAATTTACTCATCATACAAACTAATTGTTTCTGGATTCCCTTTCTTTGATCCAAATTCAATATCAGTTAATTCTTTAGTCCTTCTTCTAATATCTATTCTTTCGTATGTCTGCATGATTGTGGCTACTGAGTTACCACATATACGAGCTAATAAATAAGCATCAGTACCTCTCAAGATATGATTCTCGATAAATGTTGAACGCATCGAATATAAAGTATATGGACGATCAGAGAATTTATGACCTTTTAACTTTCCAGAAGACATTAGATAGTCACAAATAGATCTCCAATGCTGACCAATTTTTCTCTGATTAGGTTGCTTATATTCGTTATAGATTTGTGCAAAAACATATTCATCTCCTTTGATGGGTCGAGATGTATGAGTCTTCACAAAGTCTCTCCATCTTTTAAATACATAACCTAAGTTGCAAGGTATTTCTCTATAGTCTTGTGTCTTTGATCGCATGGTTGTGATGTAAGAAATAAGTCTTTCTTCTCGACCCCATTCATTGCCTTCTGTAGCCCATTCAGAGGGGTCTTTCAGGTCAGGTGCTTCTATATCGAAATCTCTTCCTTCTGCTTGTGCTTCGCCCATTACCTGCTCCCATTCTTCCTGAGCTTTGGTGTTTGAGATTCTCCCAACATCAACAATTTCAACATTCTTCCACTTAAGTTTGCATATCTCTTCAGGACTCATACCAGAGTTTTTTGAAACTAATATCCAATGCCAAAACATGTTTCTGAACCATATACTTTTCGCTTCAGTTTTCCTATCAACTACCGTGACTTCTTTTTTAAATTGATTTGATGATTGTAATTTCGATGGTTCATAAGCATCTTTTCTCCATACGTCTCGGACATAATCAATAATGGTTTTCCAATCTTCCGCGTTGATTGCTGGATTGGCATTTCTATCTGATTGCCTGACTTCAATCTTTGGTAAAAATTGTCCATCAAGCCAGAGCCGAGCTGGGATGAATTTATATTTGACTAAATAGGATTTAATGAACTCACCAAGTATTGAAAGTTCTCTTTGAATTAATATTCTTTTATCCGTATCTTTCAGACGAAAAATACAATAATCATCAAATGACGTTTCGTTTATTTGAGAGGTCATTGTGATCTTTTTCCAATTCAAATAACCTCTTATTTTCTTACAGCAATTCATTTTGTGGTCGTAGCTATTTTGAGCGAAAGCTCCAGCATCTACCCTTTTGAGTTGTTGATCTAACCAATCTTCCATTGCCTTTTCTATAGTCATTTTCGGACTATCTTTTTTTTGCTCTGATCTGAATAATCTTTCTTTATCTCTTTGTAGTTTCTCTTCTCTAGCTAGAAGGTTGAGAGGATCAATATTTATTGGAGTTTTAGGTTTAGCGGCTAAGTCTTGCGCTAATTCAATAGCTATTTGAGGAACTAATGCGATAGCTTCCTCCATTGTTTTAGCCTCTAATATATGCTTCGTTCTATAGTTTCTACTACTATTATCCCATTCACGATATACATAATTGCCAACGGAAGTTCCTGAGGCAAAACGAACTACTGATCCTCTTCCATTAAGGACAGTCTGTTTCTCTGCAATCTTGGGCACGAGTTAAAAAATAAGCAACTATTAAAAAGATATACTATTTGCTGGTATGGTGCTGGTATGAGGCTTCTAAAATATCAAAAAACCTAGTTATATGAAGCTGGTACATGTTTCATTAGCCAGTAGTTAGGTTCAGTCATATTAGTTATTTAGAAGAAAGTTACAATGTGTGAACGGTGTGTGAACAGAGTGAGTATTAGCTCTTCTCTGATTAGGTTCAAATCATCGATTTATTTAATCTAATTTACCGTATAAATATGAATTAAAAATATAGAAACAGATCTCTAGAGATAGAATTTTTTATTATTTAACAACAAGAGCAACCGCTATCAGATTC
>QCVS01000027.1 GCA_003210285.1 Prochlorococcus sp. AG-686-J21 | reverse complement strand
GCCAAATATCTAGGTTCAAATGGTTGGTTAATCAAATTTGATAAAACCAACTTAATAATAGATCCCTGGCTTACAGGTGATTTGGTATTCCCTCCAGGAGAGTGGTTTTTCAAAGGTTCACTAGATAATGAAATAATAATTGATGAAGACATTAATATAATTCTCTTAACGCAAGGGTTACCCGATCATTGCCATGTTCCTTCATTAAAAAAGTTTAAAAAAGATATTGATATCATCTGCCCCAATAGTGCAAAAGGGATTCTTGAAAAATTAGGCTTTACTTCGATCAAAGTTCTTAAACCGACGGAGAAAATCAAACAAAAGGGTCTAAAAATAGAAGCTACTGCTGGAGCACCTGTCCCACAAATAGAAAATGGATACATAGTAAAAGACGATAAAGGGAAGGGGTTCTACATAGAACCACATGGTTATCTTGATGAAAACGTTGATTCACAAGAAATAGATGCAGTTATAACTCCAATAATTAACCTTGAACTTCCTCTTGTTGGATCTTTTGTAAAAGGGGCCGATGTGCTTCCAAAATTAATAAAAACTTTTAATCCAAAATATATACTTTCAAGTACTGCTGGAGGAGAAGCAAAATATACAGGCCTTTTAAACAAATTCATATCAGTTCAGGAATATGCAGAAGAAGTAAAATGTAACTTGGTGAATTTAAAAACTATGGATTCTGTAAAAATTTAGATGATTTTAATAAAGAAAATTTATAACTATATCGTTAGTGTTTATAAACTAATAAAATAAAAAAATAAAAAAATAAAAAAGGAGTATCTAAAATTTATTCGTTATTTTTTTCAACAATTTGTCTATTGGCTCTAAACACAACCTATTTTTGCGACAATATTAAGCTCGATTTAGTAATTAGAAATAATATTAATGGAGATTTCTCAATAGTTAAAACCATCTCTGAAATTGAACCTGGAGCAATTATTAATATAGATTGGAATGGGAAAAAGTTAATGTTGCCATATTCTCTTAGAAAAGATTACTTATCATTTACGGACAGAAAATGGGATTGGAGATACCAAATAAATCAAGAGGGAATGGTAAAAGATAAAAATCCTATATTGTATGAGTTACTTCCATCTGGAGTAATCAAGGATCATATATGTCAATTAGGAGAAACCTAATTATTTTTAATTTATCATGAATATCATACTCTTTAATAAATTATTTAGTTCAAAGGATTAATTAATTAAATATGCTTAACGTTTCAGAAAACAAGAACAATAATGAATCTATAAAACTGGAGGATTACAAATCCTTTGATTATGAAATACCTAATATTTTTTTGGATTTCGTAATTGAAGACACAAGAGTAATTGTAAAAACCGAACTAAAATTGATCAAAAAAAATATTAATGTTAATTCCCTTATTCTTGATGGGGTAGATATATTTGTTGAAAAAATATATTTAGATGAATCTTTATTAGTAGAAAATAACTATTCAATACAAAAAAATAGATTATTAATTAAAGCCAAACTCAAAGAAACTTTTACCTTAAAGATTGTGGGAACAATTAAACCAAAGGAGAATTTTTCACTTTTAGGAATGTATGAAAGTAACGGAATTATTACTACGCAATGCGAAGCACAAGGCTTTAGAAGAATAAGTTACCACTGTGATAGACCTGACATTTTAAGTAAATATAAAGTAAGGATAGAGGCAAATAAGGAAGAATATCCAGTATTACTTTCTAACGGAAATCTAATGAGAGCGAATGATCTGGATAACAAAAGACACGAAGTGATATGGGAAGATCCATATCCCAAACCCTCATATCTTTTTGCTTTAGTTGCAGGAAAACTAAACTGCATCAAAGATATCTTCAATACTAAATCTAATAAAAAAGTAGAAATAAATATATACGTAGAAAAAGGTGATGAAAAATATGTACAGCATTCAATTAATTCATTAAAGAAGTCGATGAAATGGGATGAAGAGAAATATAATCTCGAATACGATTTATCATTATTTAATATTGTTGCAATTAGGCATTTTAATATGGGAGCTATGGAAAATAAAAGCCTCAATATATTTAACTCTAAATTAATACTTGCAGATAAAGAAACTACGACTGATGAAGAGCTAGAGCGTATAGAAGGTGTAATCGCCCATGAGTACTTTCATAATTGGACGGGTAATAGAATAACTTGCAGAGATTGGTTTCAATTATCATTAAAAGAGGGTTTAACAGTATTTAGAGATCAGGAGTTCACAGCAGATCTTCATAATCCTTCAATAAAAAGACTTGAAGATGCAAAATTCCTAAGAAAAGCACAATTTAGAGAAGACTCTGGCCCAACATCACATCCAGTGAGACCAGAAAAATATTTAGAGATTGACAATTTTTATACAACTACTATTTACGAAAAAGGAGCTGAAATTATAAGGATGCTTAAAACATTAGTAAAAGATGAAAAATTTAATAATGGTTTTAGGAATTTTATTTCTACTTATGATGGGAAAGCAGCAACTATTGAACAATTTGTTGA
>QCVS01000026.1 GCA_003210285.1 Prochlorococcus sp. AG-686-J21 | reverse complement strand
TATTGGAACATTTAAAATAAAAGAAATGTGGATGGCTTGTGAAAGCGAAAAAGAACTTCACAAATATCTTAGGGAAAATAAATAATGTCTAAAACTAAAACAAGAAAACTTCACAGAAGTATTACTCTCATAGCAGTAATTCCATTATTTATAACTGTTCTTAGTGGAAGCTTATATTCTTTATTTCAATATTTTGGACTGGATTACTTTTGGCTTATGAAAGTTCACACAGGAAATTTTTTCTTAATGAATCTACAACCTATTTTTTCGCCTGTCGTAGGTTTTCTAACAATATTTGCAATACTTTCTGGGTTGCTTTTATTTCCTAGATCTAAAATTAAGCATCAAGATTAATCAAATGAGAGAAAATATTGCTGATTTATGGTTTTCTTGGTTTTATAAAAATTGGGAGAAAAATGCTCCGGGTAATTTGATTGAGAATGGATTATCTCCATCACAAATTGCAGAGAGATTTGTAAATGAAAATCATAAAGAATTTTTGGAAATAGCCAAAGAATTTGATGAAGATAATTATCAGGCTTTGAACGAATTTATGAAACTTTCAGAAAGTGAATTGCATATTCTGAAATATTTTTTGAAGTTAATAAAACTAAAAAACTCATAAAAAAATTCTAAGTATTTCCATACTCTTTTCCCATAAACTTTTTCTTTCATTTTTATTTAGAGCAAATGGTGAAGTTGGAGATAATTTTGGATGGCCTCTAAAATTATATTTAGGCCCGTAATGCTCTCCTCCCTTTGCCTCAGGAGAAGTGGCAGCAAGTAATTGGGGTAAAGCGCCCATCTCTGCAGATTGGAAAATTGGACTAAATAATTCTAAAGAGAAAGTTTCAATTGGACCTGGTTTTGGTTTCTGCGCTGAAAAAAGATTTGTTTTTGCAATACCTGGATGCGCTGCCAAAGATAAAATATTCTTTTGCTCTATTTTTTCATTTAACTCTAAAGCAAACATTACGTTAGCTAATTTACTGTTAGCGTATGATTCCCACTTATTATAGTAATTTTCTGCTTTTAGATTATTCCATCCAACTTTTCCAAAGAACTGAGCCCCTGAAGTTACTGTTACTATTCTAGAATTTTCTTTCTTTTCTATTAAAGGAAGTAATTTTAGCGTTAAAAGCATATGTGCTAAATGATTGACCGCAAATTGTATTTCAAACCCTTGTTTACTTAATGTTTTTGGTGGATGCATTATACCTGCATTGTTAATAAGCAAATCTAACTGCCCAAACTCACTTGATATTTTTGATCCAATTTCACTTACATTATTTAAATCTGATAGATCTAGTTCTATAGGAGTGAATTTACCTTCAGGATTTAGCGATTTTAATTTGTCTATAGCCGAATTAGCCTTTTCTAAACTTCTGCAAGCAAGCAAAACATGTGCATTTTTTTCTGCTAGGGCTTTAGCGGTGTAATAGCCAAGACCACTATTTGCTCCAGTAATAAAAGCTATTTTCCCATCTAAATTGGGAATATCTGATATGGTCCAATTAGATTCCTTATTCTTAGCGATAGTGGCAGTCATTTTCTAAATCTTCTTAAAAATATTGAAACTTAATTAAAAATTAAGCTTACTTATTATTTTTATCGTAAATATTTATGGTACAGATCGTGAGTACTCAAATAATTACTCTTTTTGTGATTTAATTAAAAAATTCTTTTTATGATTGATTAGTTTTTATTAATTAATTTTTAATTGCATATTGCCATTCATTGTATTTTGAAAAATTTGTTTCTCTAAGTAACTGCAATTTTCTGCTATTTATTTTGATGACAATTCCATCAGTTGGGTATTTAGAAAATATTTTTCCATCTAACCATCTTTTTCTAAATAACTCGACTTGGCTTGTAAAATTTGTGAAGTAACTGTGAGGGGTGTTAAAGCCACATTTTTTAAGATAGTTAAGGGTTTCATACTGGTTAAGTCTTCCATTAAGTATTTGGAAACAGCAAAAGCTGAAACTTTCTGTAATCCTTTTTTTATTGTTGAGGTATTCGCTTGTAATTTTTTGGGAAAAATAGGGAGTTTCGTTTGGGGCGTAAAGCTCACCTCTAACTTGAAAATCTCGTTGGATAGGAAGGCTACTGGGGACATCTTTAATCTTTTCAATTTTGCTTGAGACATCAAATCCTTTTCTTGTAATGGCTTTATTAAACTTGCCATTTATATATTTAATTGCAATAGTGCAACCATCAATTTTTGGTTGAATGCTCAATCTTGTATTTTTTAATAAGCTAGCTAAAAACTCTTTATGATTATCTTTAGGCAATGAGGGTAATAATAAATTACTTCTTTGATGAAAATAATCACATTTTGGATCTGTACGAAGTAAGTTTCTTTCAAGTTGATCGAATGCTTTATCAGATATAAGAGCATTTCCTATTCGATATTGTTCATCAAGGTACTTAACATTTTTTTCTAATAATGAACCCATAATATTTCTTGGATAATTTTGAAAATATTTTTTAGGAGAATTTTCACTTAAGTCAGGTATTTATAGATAAAATTTGACTTTCAGGAGTAAAAAAATATTGGATGGCCCGTAATATATTTTCCTATGAGGAGCTCAT
>QCVS01000025.1 GCA_003210285.1 Prochlorococcus sp. AG-686-J21 | reverse complement strand
AATTAAATTTGTTAGTATCTTTAAATTTTATTCCAAACTCTTTTGCAACCGCATACACAAATAAGAAGTTAAATGCATTATGAAAACCTTGAAAAGATATTTCAAAGAGCTTATCTTCTATGATTACCGAATTATTAGATTTATTAAAGAATCCTTGTAAATTACTTTTATTATTACTCTGAGCTTTTTGATTTATATCTAATAGTTCTACTTTAATGATTCTTCCATTCCAATTTTTTTTTAAAGTTTCCTCTAATAACAAATCATTAGCAGGAATAATTACAACACCCTTTGGGTTTAAATGTTTAGTTATTTCGCATTTTGCATAAGTGATATTTTCTTTTGAGCCTAGTATTCCTATATGAGAGCTCCCAATATTTGTAATAACTGCAATATCAGGTTCAGAAAATTTAGACAAATTTTCAATCTGGCCAAGGCCTCTCATACCCATCTCGAGTATCAAAGTTTTATCATTCAAATCAGACTCAAGTATCGTCATGCCTACCCCAAATTCATTATTAAAATTTAATTGACTTAATTTGATTGCCCCTAATTGCTTTAAAACCTCACCCATCATTTCTTTTGTAGTTGTTTTACCAACTGATCCTGTAATGCCTACCACAGGTATATTTAATTTTCTTCTTTTAAATAAGGCTAATTTCTGAAAAGCTTCTAAAGTATCTGGAACAGTCCAAAAAGGGAACTTATTAGGTAATAAATTCTGCATCCCATCTTTAATTACAACAGCTTTTCCTCCTTTTTTTATAACCTCATTAAGAAAATTATGTCCATCAAAATCTTTACCTTTTATAGCGATAAAAAGCTCGCGATTTAATATAGTTCGACTATCTAAACTTATATTTTTAAAAGTTTTAAATTGATTTGTAAGACTATCCCAATTTTTTATATTACCTAAAATCTTATTAATATCAGGTACAGAAAAATCCATTAAAACTTAGATCACATCTTTTTTAGAGAGGGATCAGCAGATTGCCCATAAGAAAACTTTTCAATTTCAGCAATATCCGGAGATGGCGCCTTAATGCCGCATACATCTTTATACATCGATTCGTACTCTAATGCAGATCTATACCAACTAAATTCTTGACTCATAGCTCTGATCTGTAATGATTTCCAACTATCTTTATGCCTAAAGGCCTCCCACGATCTTACTAGAGCAGTATAAAAGTCAATCGGTTCAAATCGATCAAAGCAAAAACCTGTTCCACTATTATTCTCTGGATCATGAGGGGAGACAGTATCCACCAAGCCTCCAACTCTTCTTACTATTGGAATTGATCCATATCTCATAGCAAGTAATTGACTGATACCGCAGGGTTCAAATCTGCTTGGCATCAAGAATGCATCAGATCCTCCATATATAAGCCTTGATAAAGAATCATCATAAGTAAGAAACACCGAAAATCTTCCAGGATAATCTAATGCTAATTGCCATAATCCAGATTCTAGAGATCTGTCTCCTGTTCCTAAAATAGCGATTTGAGAATCTGTATATGCGAGTAATCTTCTGGAAACTTGTAAAACCAAATCAACCCCTTTTTGGTCCACTAGTCTACTTACCATTCCTAAAAGATATTTTTTACTATTTACCTCAAGTCCCATTTCTTTCTGAAGAATAATCTTATTTTCTGATCTACTTTCTAAATTTTTGATATTAAATTGTGCAGGCAATACTTTATCTTTATCAGGATCCCATTCATTTAAATCAATCCCGTTGAGGATACCTCTTAATTTTCCGGAAATATAATTCAATAATCCCTCAAGACTTTCTCCATACTCATGAGTTTTTATCTCATCGGCATATGTTGGAGAAACTGCATTAACTTTATCTGCGTACAACATTGCAGCAGCCATCGTATGGTCTCCATGCATATACCATGGACACCACGTCATTTTTTCAAGCTTCCATCTCCATGGTCCTTGATATTTTAAATTATGAATAGTAAAAACAGTACTTACTTCAGGATCTTGATGCATCCATACAGGAATCATACCGGTGTGCCAATCATGGCAATGTAGAACTTGAGGCTTCCAACAATTCCATGAAAATTCGGCAGTAGCACTAGCAAAAAATGTAAATCGCCAGTCTTCATCTTCTCCTCCGTATATTTGTCCCGAATCAAAAGTTGGATGTCCCACTAAGTAGATTATGTAATTATGTATTGGATGTTTTGCTTCATATACAGAGAAATCATTTCCCATAGTATTAGATCTAAAGACTGGTTCGCCTGGTACTTCTAGTAGATTCCATAATTTACCGTAGCCTGGAATAATAACTCTTACATCATGACCAAGTTGTATCAATGAGGGTGGTAATGAACCAACTACATCTCCCATCCCTCCAACTTTGATCATTGGAGCGCATTCAGCAGCAGCAAGAAGAATTCTCATTGATTATTTATTATAAAAAGTGCTTTTTAAAGAGTAAGAAGCTATCAAGGAGTCCATCCGTAATCAGAAAAATCAGGTGGTCGTTTCTCAAGAAAGGCATCTCTGCCCTCTTTTGCTTCATCCGTCGAATAAAATAACTGAGTTGTGTACCCAGATAATTCTTGAATACCTGCTATCCCATCACATTCAGCATTGAATGACGCCTTAAGTATTCGAATAGCAGTTGGACTATTTCGTAGAATCTCTCTTGCCCAGATTACACCCTCAGCTTCTAATTCTTCAATCTTTGTAATCGCATTTACCAAACCCATTTCTAAGGCTTCTTTAGAATTATATTTTCTACATAAAAACCAAATTTCCCTTGCCTTTCTTTGTCCCACCAATCTTGCTAAATAACTTGATCCAAATCCTGCATCAAAACTGCCAACTCTAGGACCTGTTTGTCCAAATATTGCATTTTCAGACGCAATACTTAGATCACAAACAAGATGTAAAACTTGCCCTCCCCCTATTGCGAAACCAGGGACTAAAGCTATAACCACTTTAGGTAAAGTTCTTATTAACCTTTGCAATTCCAATACATTTAGTCTTTGATTACCCTCATCATCTTCGTATCCATTTTGACCTCTAACACTTTGATCCCCTCCTGAACAAAAAGAAAAAATCCCCTTTTTATCTGGTCCTGAACCAGTTAAAAGTACAACTCCGATTCTCTCATCATTTCTAACAAGATTGAAAGCATCTAACAGCTCACAAACTGTTTTTGGACGAAATGCATTTCTTTTTTCAGGTCGAT
>QCVS01000024.1 GCA_003210285.1 Prochlorococcus sp. AG-686-J21 | reverse complement strand
GAATTCACTCTAGAAAATATAACTTCTAGTTTTGATAGTCCAATAATTTCTTATTTTCGAAATTTCTCGGCCCCTGTTAAATGGGAAACAGATACGACATTTGCAGAAAAATTATTAATACTAGAATTTGAAACTGATTATTTCACAATATATGACACGATAAAAGGTATATACGAAGAAATAATTTGCAAAAGAATATATGAAGAACCCGATATAAATATTGAAAATAGATTTATAGCAACATTAAGATCAATAATTAGAAATAATAAAAGCATAAATTTATCTCTCTTATCTGAAATACTTAGTATCCCTACCTTTTCTGAAATAGAATCAGAAATCAAGAAAATTGATCCATTAAAAATTTATAAAACTATTGACGAATTAAATTATCTTTTTGGTTCTAAATTAAAAGAAGAACTGTTAAATAAACTTAGAGAAATAGAAAAAAATATTACTAAAATATGGCCTGAGGGCAGGGATGAAAGAAAGCTAATAGAAACAATATGGAGTTTACTTTTACATAGTAAAGATGAAGTAATTAAAAGTGAAATAATAAGTTATGTAGATAGTAATTCAATGACACTTTCAAAAGCTGCTTTGAATGTATTCACAAGAATTAATTGTCCGGAAAGAGAATTAATTTCAAATATATTTTTTAATAAATGGAAAAATAATCCAGTAGTTTTAGATAATTGGTTCTTTTTTAAAGCATCTATTGAGATAGGTAGTAATCAAAAAAGTATTGAAGATCTATTTAAAAATGAATATTTTGATATCAAATCACCCAACACTTTAAGATCTATATTAAATGCTTATGTAACAAGAAATTCATTATTCCACTCTTTAGATGGATCAGGTTATAAATACATAGCAAATAAAATTATAGAATTTGATAAATCAAATCCAATAGTAATATCACGTTTTTTAAAAATATTTAGTACCTTTAGAAAATATGAAAATCCCTACAAAAAAAATATAGTCAATGTACTTAATTTTATAAAAAAAAATAAACTTTCACCAAATACAAAAGAAGTTATAGATGCAATTTTGAATTAATAATTATTCTATTTATACAAACTAATAAGGAATATAATTAAAATAGTAATACCAATAAAAATTAAAAATAGTTTTTTAGATAATAGTATTTTAAAATTATTGAATTTATCTTTTTTATATTCTTTATTCCATTTTCTTTTTACGTAATTATTAGTTACAAATTTATTAGGTCTACCGCAAAATAGACAAGTTGGTGCTGTTATAGAGATTAAATTTTTACATTGTGAGCATTTTTTTTTAGTCATAATTATTTTACTTTAGCAAATATTTTGAAAACTATTTACTAAAAACTCTATATAAACAAGTCTCTAAAGAAGATAAATATTAAAGATTATTTATACAAAATTTTTCTTGAATAATTAAATTTAGTTTCAAAAGAATACTCAGTTAAAACTTATTAATAATGTGGAATATAATAAATTATTATTTTAATTTTTAAATGTTTGCAATTGCATTAGGATTGGGTCCTATAGAGATAATTACAATAGCAATATCAGCTACTGTTTTTATTGCTGCTTTTACATGGGTATCAATTAAAGGTGATTTAAGAGAACTTGCAAACGAGCTTATTGACGATAATAATCAGAAGGAAGAAAGTTAAATTTTTCAATAAATAAATAATTAATTAATTATGTAGCCTTGGATAATCAATAATATGTCTTATTTCCTTTAGAGATGCTCCATAAATACTATTACCATTTAAATTAACTCCTTTCCACTTTTCTTTTTGGTTAAAAGCATCCTCAATATTAGGGTTCTTCATAAAAGAATGCTTATCATCCCATGTCAAAGTTATATCCCAACCTTTATAGTTTTCTATCATAGAAAAAAATAATAATACATTCAAATATTACATACAAAGAGAGAAAACAAAAACGAAGGAAATAAGTAGTTTTTTTATAATATTTATTTAATATTCTATAAATTACGAATTAATTTTAATTTTTATTGCTGACTTATCCGCATTTTCTCTAGCAATATTAAGGTCATCATCTGATGAAAGGACTACCCCCATTCTCCTTCCTTTCTTGGATGTTGGTTTCCCAAATATTAGAACTTTAGTATTCTCTACTTCTAATGCTTCGTTTAGACCAGTATATGAAGGATTATTAGATTCTTTATCTGAAATTATAACTCTAGTTGCTGATGGCTTTAATAGTGAAATATTTGGTATGGGTAGATTTAAAAAGGCCCTTAAGTGCAATTCAAATTCGTTTATGTTTTGACTAACCAAGGTGACCATTCCCGTATCATGAGGCCTAGGAGATAATTCTGAAAAGATAACTTCTTTACCTCTTACAAAAAACTCAACCCCATATATACCTGAACCATTTAAATTATTTAATATTTTTGTTGCTATTTTACGGGCTTCATTAATCAAGGATTGATTCATTTCCAATGGTTGCCAGCTACATTGATAATCTCCTTTATATTGTTCATGACCTATTGGCTCACAAAATACATTCTCTCCACTATTTTTTCTAATAGATAAGAGAGTAAATTCATAATCAAAATTTAAAAATTCTTCAAGTATAACACCAACTATTTTTCCTCTTGAATTTTTCAAAGCATCATTCCAAGCTGACAAAAGATCCTCTTTCCTATTAACTAAACTTTGACCTTTACCTGATGAACTCATTAGAGGCTTTAGCAAAAGAGGGAAGCCAATTTCAGAAGATTTTTTTTCTAGCTCTTCAACATTAAAAACATAATTAAATTTTGCAGTTTTTATGTTTAGTTCTTTAGATGCAAGATTTCGTATTTTATCCCTATTCATGGTTATTTCAACAGTTCTAGCATTAGGGACTATATTTATTCCTTCGTCTTCCAATTCCTTTAGAGCTTCAATCGATAGTGCTTCAATTTCGGGGACTACAAAATCAGGTTTCAGTTCTTTTATCTTTTTTTTTAAGGTTTTCTTATCACTCATGTCTATTACAAAAGAATTATCAGCTAATTGCATCGCAGGTGCATTTTCGTATTTATCAATAGCTATTACTTCTAAGCCTAATCTTTTAGCCTCAACCACTAACTCTTTTCCAAGTTCACCACTGCCAAGTAATAATATTTTCTTGGGAATAAATTTAAAACTGCCCATCACTGAATTAATTTATGTTATTGGTCATCGTCAGTTAGCTTGTTAGAGAGTTTATCTTCTCTTTTATTAGCTTTTAAATTAGACAAAAATGAATTATTACTGAACCAATTATTTTGCTTCATTCCTCTTATAAATGAAGTTGAAATAGCACCAAGAAAGAAAAACCCCATCATTAGC
>QCVS01000023.1 GCA_003210285.1 Prochlorococcus sp. AG-686-J21 | reverse complement strand
TCAATACAATTGATGAACTTAGTGAGAAATATAAAAAAGAAATTTTAGATCAAGATAAGATATATGATTAACTTCCGAACTACCTTGGTAAGGTGGAATACTGTATATTATGTCCCCTCATAAAAGTCCAAATATTATTAAATACTGCGTAATTACATCTACAGCAGCGATAGTTCTGATAGCTATTTCTTTGATTCCTGTTGCAAGAAAAGCTTCTTACTGGAATCGATGCCTTGATAAAACAGTACGTTGGATTAATGAAAAAGAAAAAAATTTAAAAGAGTGGGATAAAGAAGCAAAAGAGAGCCTTGCTGTAGCAGTATGTAATGGAGCTGTTTATGAACCTAAGCTTCAAATAAAAGAATTTACTTCGACAACGAAATAAATTACAGGTCATAAAAAGACTTATAAGCCAAGAAATATTTAAAAATATGAATCATCCTTATTTAGATTTTAAGAGTCTTATTTGATCCTTAATCCGTACAGTTTTGTTCCTCTAACCGCACACATAAAACTTGAGATTTACTATCCGAATGAATTAGAAATTAAATGTAGTCAAGAGGTAAGTCTTATGGCACTAAACGACACATTCACTATCCAAGAAATGAGTATGGATACAAAAGATCTTTCATACGATATAAAGGTGAAAGAACTTGAATTTCATTGGAATAATGAAGGCGAACAGAATCCTACTGATAACCGTTACAAAGTTCTAAGCGATTAATATTTAATAATTTTTAAGTATTCTTACGCTTGATTTTTACTTATTATCCGTACTAAACAATAGTCAGAAAGAAAGGAGGATAAACAAATGACTGATTTAGGTATAGAGATTCTATTTTGGACAATTTTTATTTCCTATCTGGGATTAAGACTGTCTCAATCCTGGAATGGCTTCAAACAGCAGTATTAAATAGGAGGAAAAAATGAAACTACAGACTCAATTCACCGTTCCACACAAAATCCTGAGAGATATTGATTACGTCAAAAAAATGGAAGTTTTAGAGGAAACTTTCAAGAAAGAATGTATTGATTATCAAACTCAAGAAGATTGTTTAGCTTATTGCAACTGACTATTCATATTGATTTTTTATTGCTCAAAGATATAAATAATATTCATAAATTTATTAACAATAGAGGTTAAATTATGGAATTAAAATTCTACCCAACAACTATTTTTAGAGAGACTCCAAAAGTAAAATTCTTTGATGCAGGTTTGGATCTATCTAACGGTTGCGATGTGGTAATTCACTCTGAAGAAGCTATTTCTCCTCCCGATGATTTTAAAGATGAGCAATATTACGTTCACGAACATCAAATTGATCACAATTTAGTTATTAAAGGCAAAAGGAAATTTATTTTGATAAATCCTTCATGGGACGAGCCGCATCATGTAATTTATTTAAATAGAACAATGGGGGCATTAGAAATTCCTATTGGAACTTATCACAGATCAATTTCTGGAAAAGAAGGCAGTATTGTTTTAAATCAACCCAGAAGAGATAAATCTTTTGATCCTTCTAAAGAATTTATCCCGCAAAAATTAGATAAAGTAAGTTTAATTAAAGCAAGAAGAAGTGCACCTGTTTATTGGATTTGGGAAAATGATCAAATTAAAAGAGTCAAATTTAATCCTTTGAAACGAAAATTTAAGACTCTAGTCTGATATTAAACTAATCAAATTAATTTACTTCATTAAAAAAGCCAACCTGTATTTCTAATAGCTGACTTTAATGACGATCTTAATTTAAAAATTTAAACGAATGTATTCGTTGTTGTAGTGATACTTAGAATTACTGCACAAAAGAAGATGTAAGGAACTGCTTTAAGAGGAACGTATCCCTGACTTTTAGAAATGAAATCCATTTTATACAAAACCTGGAATGATTTGACCTGTTGTTAGATAAGCACCAACAAGAGCAATAAAACCCATCATTGCAAATCTACCATTGAGCTTCTCAGCTACAACCTTTTCCTTCTCAACTGTTTTTGTTTCTTTCATTTGACCGTTTGTTATTTATTTAAGACGCTTTATGATGCAATCTTGAAATCAATCTAATACCAAAGGATTGTTAGTGTGAGTACAATTACTTACTCTCATACCCCCTATAAGCTCTGCTTATCTAACTCAGAATTTACTTTTTAAAACAGTCCTATTCTAAGAATAACGTGAGTTGTTTATGTTATCCGGTAAACCCCATTTTCTGTTCTGCTGCCATTAATGAACCAACTAACTTGTGTTCAGCAACTTTTTCTTCATCAGTCATAACTGGCTTAATATCAAGATCTATATCAAACTTGACTTTCCAAGGAGCAAAATGTTCTGTCATTTTTATGCCTGTTGAAGCTTGGACAATAATATAAACATTATTTGAGTAAGAGGCATGAAATCTTCCCAAAACTTTAAATCCTTCAAACTCATCATTCAAAGATCCGTCCTCAATAACCTTTAAAAAAAGGTCGTAAGCTGCACCCATAAGAGCAACATTTTTAAAAGTTGCGGTTACTAAATAAGTATTCATCTAATAAATTAAACTCTATTTATAATAGAAGAATGAAAAGTTCTATTTTTAAAAATAAGGGTATCAAAACTTTTTTTGATTTTTTTGCAAGAGTTGCAATCTCATCAATATTTATATTAGCTATACCAAATAAAATTACTGGTTTTGCAAAAACAGTTGAATATATATCATCAAAAGGTATTCCTGATCCAATTGCATCTATCGTTTTGGTTGGAGCAATCATATGCCTTATCTTAGGTTCCGGATTTTTCATCTTTGGAGGAAATCAAAAAATTGGTTCCGCTTTTTTATTATTATTTCTTATACCAACAACAATTATTTTTCATGTATTTCCTTTCCATCAAAGAGCAGTACTTATGAATCTCGGATTAATAGGTGGATTACTTATTACTGCATTAAGAGAACCAAAATAAGGATTTAATTAAATGAACTTAAATATTTTTTTTACTATTTGATGGAGCATTAATGTTTGCAGGTTTGCAAATATTAATGATTTTGAAAGGTAAAAAAAACCAATGTTAATCTCATACTTTAGAATGCAAAGAATAATGCTTTTAGTCAGAGTAAATATTGGGCTAGCTACCCTTAATTAGAATTCAAAAACTTTAGAAAGTTAATAGTATACAGACTTATTGTTAATTGTTTTTTAGATATTGAAACTGCTTTTGAATTTCAAACTAGTGACTTAAATTAAATTAAATAAACCTTTTTAAACAATAAAAGTTAATAACTACTACCTAATCAACTCCCTATCACCTATCACTTTACTAAATACAAACTTTCTTCTACTAATTATTTTCGATAAAATGAGTCAAATGCTTTTGATTTGGCAAGCTTATAAAAAAGTTCACAAAATGCCATACCAGAACCATACCAGCAGCCCTATTTCCCGTAAATCGTAGACCATGAATGAACCTAATTACTGGCTAATGAACCATGTATCAGTAGTCTATAACTAGGTTTATTTAGTTTAGTTATAGTGTGTTCACACAAGAATGCCGCAGATTGCTCAACAAGAACCAGTCCTGTCAGGGAGAGGAAAGGTTGTTCAGTATGCGAATGGAAATAGTGCTGGTAAGTTTTTCTACAAGGAATATATAAAAGGCGAAAGGAAATATAAATTGCGATTCACCTGTTTGGAGAGATAAGCCTAGGTGTAATTAATGAAAGGCTTACTAATTAAGTAAATTTAAAACCTCTAAAAAATTCCGAAAAAAAAATAATAGAAAAGTCTCTTAAGGTTTACATATACACGCGGCAAGGATATGACCCCCCATGCCACCCCATCGAAAACTACACAGACAGAACTAACAATTAAAACTAAAAAAATGGACAGAACACAAGAAATTAAAGACGCTCATCCTTGGCTTTCCTATGACGAAGTAGTGAAGGTTCTTCTCTATCATCATCAGGGTTCAATGTGGATACATAACCTTCAGAGAGACAATCTTGAGAGGTCGATGGAAGCTTTCACAAAGCTTCTTAAATCAAAGAGTACGAAAGCCCTTAAACCCTTTATAGAGTACGTTCTAGGCGTCTACTACAGCGGTGTAGACAAGTATGGCAATCAGATAGAAGTAAGCAAAGATTCCTTCGAGAAAAGATGGCATAAAGCAAGAGAAATCTTATTAACAAGCAAATAAGTTTATTGACCATCAACCTTTACTAATGATATAAATATTAGTACACTTGTACTAACTAATCATGGAGGACTGGCAGGGGTGGGAATACTTCGATTACCACGGAGAGTTGAAAAGCAAACGAACAAAGATTTGCATTACTTGCACTCACTTTCGCTACAGCACGACAGATCAATGTGTAACTATCTTGACTTGTCCCTTTCACCAGAAGCTTATTCCTCAAGGAGAACACTTAATTAAGGGCTGCAGATACTGGAAGAAAGATAGTCAAATATTTGCTCCAGAAGCAGCCTGAGGATCTGGTACGTAGTTCTACTAAGACAATACAAAATACAGTAATAGCCTCAATCAAATGCTCATATGTGAACAGATAAGCAAATCTGTGTGAACAGCAAGGTTAAGAATGAAGCTATAACTAGTTTTTAAAAATTTATAAATTTTAATGATCGCCACAATTTGAGCATTCTGCGCAATCTTTACACTCACAAGGACAAGTGCATCCACATCCAGGACATACTTCCTCTTTATTAGAAATAGATATCTTATTGATAAGAATATTATTTAATAAGGCAGTAATCATAATAAATTAGATATTCGAATTTAATTATAAAGAATACAAGACTAAAAAGCAATCACACACTAACTATAATGTTTTCATTAATAGCAAATAATGAAAATGATAATCATATTAAAAAATAAATATAGAACCCTTAATTAGAATTCAAAAACTTTAGAAAGTAAAAATTATACAGACTTATTGTTAATTG
>QCVS01000022.1 GCA_003210285.1 Prochlorococcus sp. AG-686-J21 | reverse complement strand
AATTCAGTAGAAGAGAGTTTAGAAACATATCTATAATATTGCTGATTGAGGGATAAAGAAGAATTAAGGGAGATTAAGACAATATTAGATCGCTGGGAGGGTTCTCAAATACATTTAATATTTATGCTGAATATAAAAATTAAATAAGTACTATATATATAACTAGTAAAAACAATAGAATAATTTGGGATTTTTAAATGAACTTTGGAATAATCAACCAAATATAGTTATTGGTTCAGGTATGGCGATATTAGTATTGTTGGGAGTTTATATACAATTACTCAATACTTATAAATAATTTAGTAGGCACAATTTAGATCAAAGTACATCCAACGAGTGCCCCTAGAGTGCTCCTTTCTCAATTTGAGGCTATAAGCAATACAAAAGTGAGTGGGGGGGGACTCTTTAGTATGACTTAGTTTTTAAGAGTCGGGGCGACAGGATTCGAACCTGCGACCTAGTGCTCCCAAAGCACTGGACACTCCTAGTTGAGCACTGGTGTTTCAAGCTATATTTGAGAAGTTGCGTAGTCTTGCACTCCTTCTCATGTCAAACTATACTTAAATTGACATCGATTTGACATCGCATTGAAGAAACAAATCTGGGCTAAAGCATTTCAAGATGAGGTTAGAAATTTAGGAAAGGAGCTTGGTGTAAGTGGGTTAACTGTTTTGAAGATGAGATCGAAGGTTCAAGTAAAACTTAGAAATGAATCTGGCCAAAGTACAGTTATTATTCCTTTTGATTGGTCAGAAACCAAATGGGGCGATGCTTATACAAGAGTTAGAAAAATTGCAGTATTAATACATCAGGGTCATAGCTTATTAGCAGCAGCAAAAATAGCCCAGGGACAAGCACCAAAAGAAGGTAAAGATTGGAAAAATATATTAGTAAGTTTTGAAGATCAGAAAACCAACTTTGGTAATGCAATAACTGAAAAGACTTGGAAAAAAGATTATAAATCTTGCGTAATGGCTGTAGAAGTTATGGGACAAAAGAATCCTCCTACTAATGCAGCAGATTTAATAGATGTATGTTTAAAAGATTTTGATGCTGGTAGTAGGACAAGACAGATAAGAGCTAGAGCATTAAGCCAGTTTTTGACTCATGCAGTTACTAGAGAAAATCTTCCTGAAACTTGGCTTCCACCAAAAGACTTAAAGCAACATATTGGAAGAGCTAAAAAGGGCGAACTTAAAACACAAAAGGGCGACCCATTTAGTGATGATTCACAAGTGTTAGACCTATTGGCAACATTACCAACTGATGCAGAGTTTAAGCGTGATGCTGAAGCTGCAACCA
Organism: Prochlorococcus sp. AG-686-J21; assembly: GCA_003210285.1. Taxonomy (GTDB): domain Bacteria; phylum Cyanobacteriota; class Cyanobacteriia; order PCC-6307; family Cyanobiaceae; genus Prochlorococcus_A. Next base: position 4,542 of record QCVS01000022.1, on the reverse strand, counting down.
GATGGTTTAATGTTCTTTGCATGATGAGTGAATTAGGTTTACGACCTTTAGAAGTTGGGAAAATGGTAGTTAAAAAAGACCCTGCTACTAAACAATATTATTGGTGGTGTACTTATGAGAAGAAAGCTGGCGGTGGTACAACTAAGCCTAGAAAAGTTGAGCCATTACCCTTACTAGATAGAGACGGAAAAGAAGTTCAATGGAATTTATTAGAAAGGTTTAGAAGCAACCTACTACCATTACCAGAGAAGATGGATGGCGAATCCTGTAAGGACTATTTAAGTAGAAGGAAAGGTTGGAAAGATTTAAGAGAAATGATGTTAAAGAAAGAAGGTGCAAATATTGTTCCTTATAGTTTCCGTCACTATTACAGCCTTCGAGGTCATATTGCTGGTATTGATTCTGGAAGTATGGCAAAGAGTATGGGTCATTCAATAGAAGCCCATCACAGGAACTACCCTTATTCATCAGAAGCAAGTACAACTAATGCCTTTAAACTTGCAAGAGCAAGAACTGTAGCTTGATTGACAGTAGATCTATAGTCAGGGAGAATTAGCCCCTTTTGTGTAATATTGCTATAGATATATTAAAATATTAATTAACAATGGGATTTTTTAATCTAGATAAAAAAGTTTCTGAATCAATTCAGAAAAAATTGGGTTTAAGTAATTACCAAATGCAATGGTTTGTTTTCCTTTTCGGTTTAGTTTGTGGATTACTAATAGCTATAATTTTTTAATTACTAATCATTTTATCAATTTTAGCTCCGAGAATAGTGGCAATCTGATTAATACCTTTTTGAACGAAAAAATAAATGTGCGATTAGTACATGGTTTAATTAATTTTTTTTGCTATTAATAAACTAATTATTTATTTAGTACTCATTTTGAAACTGACAAAAAAACTTTTAACTATTTTTATCTTGGGAGGGTTGATTTCGCCATTAACCTCCCTAAACGCTCACGAATCACCTGAGATGAAAAAGTTTTTAGATAAACTTGAAAAAGCTGGAGATGCAATTATTGAGACAGCTGCCGGAACTTTAGCTGCAACTTGTGTAAGTGGACGAATTTGTAGCATTTTTAAATCAATTGAAGCTGACCCAGAAGCAGCTATTGAGATTTTAGAAGCTGAAGAAGATGTGGGCGTAGCGGTAGAAGCTGGAACCGCACTTTCAGCAGAAGTTTGCATATTGGGTGGTTGTGACGGATAAATAGTGTTTGATTTTAAAAACCACCCTCGTACGTATAGAGGCTGAGTTTTAATGAACTGCAATCCAATAAGGGAAAGAGAAGATTGGTTTATTTGTGATAGAAAACCAACTATTTGACCCAGATGCGGAAATAAAGAAGCTAGAAAAGCTATTCTTGGTTATCCAACCGAAGAGGACTTTATGCGTGACGATATATTTTTAATTGGCTGTATTCCAGACTTTCCTATTAATAGAACTTGGGGATGTAGACAATGTGATGCGGCATTTTTCAAAGATACTCCAAGAAATAAAGCTGCATTAGGTGGGATAGTTCCTCATCAATGGCCTAAAGATTAATATTGACAGTCGAACTAAAATAAGGGGCAATTAGCTCCTTTTTTTTATTCTTGCTATACCTATGTAAGTGTTATTAAATTATGAAATTACTTAAGTTAATACCTCTTTCTTTGTTTTTTGTCGTTAATTTTTCCCCTCTTAAGGTTAATTCTCATTATTTTGATTATGAAAAAGACTGTACAGAAACATCAAAAGATTGCTTTAAAGCAAAAGTGCAAGAGCTTCTTCAACCGACACGACTCAAGCGATCTGTTCTTAGATATGAACATGGAGATTGCATCATGAATCCAATGACCGGGATGTCTCATTCTTATTCTAAAAGTGAGAAAAAAAGTATTGAGTGTCAACCTAATTAATGATTTCAAATAAACCCCTTACTACTTGCACCGCTATATTAAATACGATTGACAGTCGATCTAACATAGAGGGATAAACCCCTCTTTTTTTATTGTGAAAACATTAATTGTTTATACAGGTATAGCAGAATTAATAGACAAAAAAAGAGTGTTCGGACTACGAAACCTTACACTCTGGCGACCACACCGTGAACTTAGTAGTGAACACACTTTTATAATAGCTTGATTTATATTTTTGTAGTATAATTTCTAGTAATAAATATTATTTTGTGGCTTTAATTAAACCAACTTTAAATAAATAATTTAACGTAGTTTATCAAGTCAAAGCGTGCAAAGTAGCGTATTTATTGAACGACTTATCTAATCCCCAAGCTCGTAGATTATTAAAGGAGGTAACTAATGTCTAATTTTAATGACTTAATTGATAGAACCCACTTCGATTATGAAGAAAACGAAGCTAAAGCTAGGCAACTTGAACAACGTATTTTACAAGTGCCTGGTATGGAAAAAAGTTATCTTCCAAAAAGAAAATATGGTCAAAATTATAAAGGTGATCAATTAGGCGTAACAGCCCAATCTTTAATAGTTAAAGGTGATAAACCACTCGCAGCCTTTTTAAATCTTGATCTTAATTACTGGAAAGAAAAAGCTAAAGCTGAAGAAGAACGTGAAGCATATCTAACAGCCTTTAAAGAAAAAACTGAAGCATTAAGACAGAAGAACCAGGAACAAAAGATTGAAAGAGATAAAAGAAATCTTTGGAACGCTACCCACAATTCTGTACAGAGGAAGTTCTAATGCGATTTGCAAGGCAACATCCCTATTATGGTTGGCTATTTCTTGAGCCTGATGATTACAGAAAGGTATATAACCAACTTATTCAAATGAGAGATCAAGACCTGAACAAAGGTGATACCTCAAGTGGGTTTCCTTCTGGTTTCCCTGAGTGGTGTAAAACCAACTTAGAAGAATTATCCAAACATGATAAATATAAAAAACGTATATCAAACCACCTGGAACAACTAAAACTTTCTATTGAAGTTAGAAAAAGAGAATTGGAAAATACCTACTTAGTTGAAGAACTTAAAAAGATGGAAGCTAAAGCGGAATTAATAGAAGGTTGCATAGTATATAGTTCTATATACAAGATATATAGCCTCAGCTACCCCTACAGCTACCCCCTGAGCGACCTAGTGCTATGTATTAGCTAGGTCGTTGATTTGATAGTTTTTTAGGAAAGTCAAAAACCTTGTAACTTTAGTAGTCAGTAATGAAAAAAAGGAACTTCATGAACTTGTCTTGGAGCATAATCACAAATACCAAATTGCATACATTCCATTTGATCATCAGATAGCTTTCTTTTAACTATGAACATATCAAGCCAATTTTGAATTTTATGTTTATAAGGATTTCCGCAAGACATGATTAACCTCCTTTGTTTTTTTAAAATTTTTAAACCCTATTATTCAATAATGCAATAGGGGTCACTTTGTGATTTGCTGCAAAAAATAGTTTTGCGTAAATAGGCTTTTTCATATTTTCTATAAATACTTTGAGTCATGAAAACTCCAAAATAAATAAGTAAGACAGTCAATATAAGTAGTTCTAATCCTAAGTTGGTCATTTGGTTAACCTCCTTTGATTTGAGTATTATTTAGTACGTTTGATATATAAAAATCAAGCGTATGAATACCTAAAAAAATATCAAGCAATAACTTTAATTCACTTCGAAACTAAAAATAAGACTTTATTTAAAAACTAAGTTTCAAATAAATCAGCATATCTACGCATATACAAAAAACATTATTCGTACTAATTTCCAATTAATCAAACGGAGGGATTAGAAATGATTGATAGTCCACCAGAGAAGTTTATTAGATTGGTTTAAACAACCAACTAAATTAGCAGCAAGGATCAAAGATTTAGGTGCGTTGTTAATTTATTCCCAGACATAACTAAGTACTAAGTGAAGAGATTGTTTCCTAAAGGCGGGAGTACAATCTCTTTTTTTGTTGGCTTATTAAAAGGTGAGATTACTCATAGAGATTCATAAAATTTATGCTTAAATATTCGAGATTCTTATTCAACGTATAAATGGTTTACTCACAAGCAAAAGTTATTGCAGGTGGATTAGCTCATATACCAATTGTTATATCAGTTTTTTATTTTGTAATGATAACCTTCAATAAGAGAGCATTAGAATTTGCTGAAACAAATAAATCAATAAAACTAAAGTCAAAAATAGTGGAATCAAAAACTGAAGCGAAGCCATTGGTTGAAGTGAAAGCAGAAACGGAAGAGGTAAAAGAAACTGAAGTTAAAGAAGAGAAAGCACAAGCTATGAAGGAAATCTCAAATAAGCTAAAAGAGATTGAAAAAAAAGCAGAAGATGTAAAAGAAAAAGTGAAGAAGAAACAGAAAGATAAGAAAAAAAAGAAGAAAAAGAAAGATATGAAAAGGGATTAACTAATTGAAAAGAATAATATGAAAATAGTTTTAGAAAAAATTGGCTTTCTTATCCCAGACTTGAGTAAACACTCTAAATTTATTTTGCTATAAACATAAGCCGAGCTAAGATCCAATACTCCACAAGCATTTAGTCCATACCTGAAGAAATTTTAAGCTATTAACTATTAA
>QCVS01000021.1 GCA_003210285.1 Prochlorococcus sp. AG-686-J21 | reverse complement strand
CAACTAATGAAGAGTAATATTAAGTCTTCACAAATTAAAAAAATATTTATTACTCATATGCATGGTGATCATATTTATGGTTTACCAGGACTTTTGGCTACATTAGGGTTATCGGGAAATAGTAATGGTATTGAAATTTATGGTCCTTCAGAGTTAAGAAATTTTGTAATTTCGGCACTAAATAATAGCTATTGCAAATTGTCATTCCCTTTGCGTTTTATAGAAGTTGAAGATTTCGCCTCCCTAAATAAAGTTTTATTTGAAAGCGATAAGATAAAAGTACGTTGTGCCTCCCTAAAGCATAGACTGCCTGCTTATGGTTATCGAGTAAGCGAAAAAGATAAGCCAGGGATATTCGATATCAAAAAAGCAAAAGATTTTAAAATACCTCCTGGACCAATATACTCAGACTTGCAATCAGGAAAAACAGTTGAATTGAAAGATGGTAGATCTTTTAATGGGAAAGAGTTCTGTGGTCCCCCAAGAAAAGGTGAAAGTTTTGTTTATTGTACAGATACAGTTTTTAGCGAATCAGCAGTGAATCTATCCAAAAATGCTGATTTGTTAGTCCATGAATCTACTTTTTCCAAAGAAGATGAAAAAATGGCTTACGAAAAATTACATTCGACAACAATAATGGCCGCCAAAACTGCATTATTGTCTAACGCAAAGAAACTAATTATCACCCATCTAAGTCCAAGATATACTCAAAGAAGTCCAATAAAGCCAAGCGATTTACTAAACGAAGCTCAAAGAATATTCCCTAATACTTATCTAGCAAAAGATTTTTTAACGGCAGAAATTAAATAAACTGCAACAGTTCGTGAGCAGTAGGGTTGTAAATGACCAACCCATGAAATAATAGTCATATGATTTTTTTAATTTGATGTCGATCGAAATGGTTTCTATTTTTTCATCACTAAACAAGTCTTTCAAAAGACTTCTAATTTTTCTTCCATTGATTATTGGTTTACTTCTTAATCCAATATCTGCAAATGCGCTGTATCCTAGTGATCCTTCATCAGTAGATGGATTAAAAGAAGATCTTCATGGTGCAAATCTTCAAAATAATGAATACGTAAAATATGATTTATCTAATCAAGATTTAGGTGAAGCTAACTTACAAGGTGCATATATGAGCGTAACCACTGCAAAGAACTCTAGTTTCAAAGGTGCAAATATGAAAGATCTTATTGCCTATGCGACTCGTTTTGATAATGCTGATTTTTCAGATGCAAATCTGACAAATGGCGAGCTAATGAAAAGTGTTTTTGATGGGGCAACTATAGATGGAGCTGACTTTACTGATGCAAATCTTGATTTGAAAACAAGAAAATCATTATGCGAAAGGGCAACTGGAACAAATTCACAGACAGGTGTTGATACTTTCGAAAGTCTTGAATGTTCTGGCCTAAAAGGTTATATGCCACCAAAACCAAAAGCTTAAAAAAATACTTTAAATACTTTCTGGCAATACATTACCAGGTTCTTTTGAACCTGGTTTTTTGCTGTACCACCATTCTTGAATTTCTGAAGAAAACTTCTTTGAGAATAGAGTGATGACCGTTTCTACAGGTTTTGATCCTGGCTCTAAAATTTGAACGGAATACGATGGGCATTTCCTAGATGCCATATCTGCGACAAATCTAGACCCTATCCTTCTCCAACTGGGCTCTTTACTTCGCCAAGCGAGCCTAGAACAAGGCCAAGGCAACTCTTCTCTATCATATAACCTGCAACAGGGTCCAATTACTTTATAGCTGAATTGGCCACCGTAACTTGATTGAATCGCATCTGTTTTAAAAAATTCAAATTTATTCATTTATCGCAAAAAAAAGGCCACCTCATATGAGAGTGGCAGAAATAATTTAATAAAACAACCAATTAGAATTATTTTTTATAAATTAATAAAGCTCCTCTTCAGCATGAGTATTAATTGTTACATCTGAGGATGGATATGCAACACAAGTTAGTACGAAACCAGCTTCAAGTTGATCATCATCAAGAAAACTTTGGTCAGATTGATCAACAGTACCTGTTGTGATTTTACCTGCACATGTAGAACAAGCTCCTGCTCTGCAAGAATATGGTAGATCAACACCTTGTTCTTCAGCAGCATCTAAGATGTATTGATCATCAGGTACTTCAATTGTAGAATTGAGACCTTCACTTTCGCTGATAAGTGTAACTTTGTAAGAAGCCATTTAAATAAAAAATTGATGGTAATTAAAATACCGTTATTACTTTTTTAACATTGTTTGTAAGCATTTGTGTGTGTAGGTAGTAAAAAATGAAACAATGCAATGTGAAAAGGAGGTTAGATTAGGAAAACTTATATATTTATAAGATTAGTTGAATTTTTGTGCTGTAATGCACACCCAATCTTTTTTAGAAGATACATCATTTATTTGGAAATTACTAGCATTCAATAAATCAATAATTTCATCTTTTTGTGAATTCAAAATACCACTTAAAATTATTTCACCATCTTTTTTAAGACAGTTACTTATTTCAGGAATTATGCCTTTTATAACTTCTGCAAGAATATTACATAAAATAAAATCAAAATTCTTTAAAGAATATTTTGAAACCAACTCATCAAATGGTCCTAAATAAGTCTTTAAATTATCTAAGTTGTCGAAATTTAGCCGGAAATTAGACTCAGTCGAATTTATTGCAAGATAATCATTATCAATAGCATAAACCTCGCTTGCACCAAAAGATTTAGCCGCAACACTTAAAATTCCACTACCTGAACCTATATCTAATATTTTGTTACTAGATAAAGAAATTTTTTCTAATCTTTCTAGACAAAGAGATGTCGTTGGATGACTCCCAGTCCCAAAAGCTGCTCCAGGGTCTATTCTTATAACTTTTCTATTTTTATGTTCCTTTGGCAATTCAAGCCAACAAGGCAATACAAGTAAGTTATCCCCTACAAGTTCTGGTCCCCAATATTTTTTCCAACTTGATACCCAATCTTCCTGCTCAATAACATTCCACTCAAAACAATTAGTTTGATAATTGTTTTTATCTAAAACCTCTTTAATATTTCTCTCAAGTTTTATTCTTAAACTCTCAGGCCAATTTAAAGTTGGAAGCCAAATTATTACTTTTTTATTGTTTTTATTATTTAATAAAATTTCAAAAGCAAAACTAAAAATACCTAAGTCATTTAATTTCCAAATAATAATTTCTTCTAAATTCGTTTCTATTTCAAAAGTAAGTTTATACCAATTATTTATTTCCATTAACTATTCAAATTCTTTATAAAGTTACGGGATCAGAACTAGTAATACCCTCAACTTTAAGAATTGATTCAAGCAACTTTGTAGGAATTGGATCATCAATACTCAAAACCATGACAGCTTCACCTCTGACAATCTTTCTCCCAACTTGCATTGAAGCAATATTGACATTGTGATCTCCAAGAAGGGAACCTAACTTTCCAATAATACCAGGCATATCTCTATGCCTAGTTATAAGCATAAATCTACTTGGAGAGACATTCACGGGATATTGATCAATGCTAATTATTCTCAATTCGCCATCAGCAAAAATGCTTCCTGCAACACTATGCTCTCCATTATCTCCAAATGTAGTTAACTGAAGTGAACCGCTAGCAAATTCAGGTCTAGCCTCATCTTTACTTTCAGAAACAGAGATCCCTCTAGATTCTGCTTCAAGAGAAGCGTTTACATAATTTATTCGATCACCAAGAGCCTTACTTAATAGGCCTTTTAAACTGGCAATTATTAAAGGCTGAGAAGGATGTTGCACGAATTCGCCTTGAAGCCTTACCTCTAACTTTTGAATTTGTCCTCCAGAAAGTTGACTTATTAAAAGGCCCATTGTCTCAGCCAATTGTAAATGAGGTTTAAGGCTGTCCATAATATCAGGACTTAAACCTGGTATATTCACCGCTGTTCGTGCAGAAAGACCTAAAAGAACGTCTCTTATTTGTTCAGCAACATCTACAGCAACATTCTCTTGAGCCTCTCTGGTTGATGCTCCTAAATGAGGAGTAAGAATTAAATTTTTATCAACTTTAAGTAATGGAGAATTCGAGTCTAATGGCTCTTCAGAGAAGACATCGATAGCAGCACCTCCTATCAATGAATTATTAAGCGCCTCAGCTAATGCTTCTTCATCAATTATTCCCCCTCGAGCACAGTTTATTAATTTTGCATTATTTTTCATACTTTTTAGCACCTTAATATCTACTAGGTTTTCCGTTTCTGAAGTCCTCGGCAGATGTAAAGTTATGTAATCAGATTCAGCAAACAATGTTTTCAATTCGGACAATTTTACCTGTAATTGTTGTGCTCTTTCTGAGGAAACAAATGGATCATATCCATAAACATCCATTCCAAGCGCATTAGCAACTTTTGCTACATGAGTACCTATTTTTCCTAAACCAACAACACCTAGTTTTTTCTTAAAAAGCTCATTGCCAACAAACTTTTTTCTTTCCCATTTACCCAAAAAAGTGCTACTGTTAGCAATTGGTATATTTCTTGATAATGCCAACATCATTGCGATTGTATGCTCGGCAGCAGCTATGGTATTACCTCCTGGAGAATTAACAACGAGAACACCCTTTTGAGTAGCCGCCTTAACATCGACATTATCTACGCCAACTCCAGCCCTACCAATTATTCTTAGTTTCTTAGAAGAATTAATAATATCTCCTGTAACTTGAGTCCCAGAACGTATCATAAGAGCATCATAATCATGGATAATGGATGCCAATTCTGAGTTAGGGATTCCTATCCTCTGATCGACTTGAGCGACTTGGGAAAGAATATCAATTCCAGTTTGATCAATTGGGTCTGTAATTAGAACTTTTGTCATTTAAAGAGTTGTTCTTTAATCTTTTTACTTTAACTTAATCTATAGTAGAGATATCTAATTTTATTAATTTGAATCAACAAACCAACATTTGAGGAATGAAAATTGACTAAAAGTATAGTGATATTTAACGAGCTAGAAAAATGCCTTGATTTATTAAATGTTTTTAAGGATAAGTCAGTATTTCTAACAGAATGTTTATTAATTTTGCCATCTAAAGAAAAAACAACTCCTGATCAACAACAACTATTAAATTTATCCACAAATAGCTTCTTTAAATCTGAAGAAATAGAAAATATAAGAATACTAAATCCAAAACTTGATCGAAAGATAAGACAGAAAAATATGCGTACTTGGCTAATGCCATTCGGTTTTATATCAGGCATAGCATTTTCTAACATGACAAATTTGTCCACTTTTAGCTTCCTTGGACTTAACAATATAGGCGAATCTTTCATGGGGGGTCTTTTGGGTATGGGCTCTGGATATTTAGGAAGCATTGTATCTTCAGCAAGTATCAACGTTAATAGAAATAAAGAGTTGAGATCTATTATTGATTTCAATAAAGAAGGGAAATGGCTTGTTCTTCTTGAAAATCAAATAGGAACTGAATTACCCTGGGCTTTAATAAAACAATCAGACCCTAGAGACATAATTTTTTTAGAAGGCTAAATGATTGACTTAAGGGAATTATTAGTAAATTCAAATTACAAAAAAGAAATTGAGGAATTAATAAATATTTCTAATTTATCTTTAAAACATTGGCAAACATATTGGACTGGTTTTAATTCAACCTTTGTGTGTGAAGAAATTTTGAAAGAATTTGAAAATTTAAATGATTTTAAATTTTTTGTTTTTGGAGGATATACCTCAGCCCAAAGATCCAAGATTGCATGTTTTAGAGAAGATAATATCCCAGAGGAAAATGAACTCATAAGAGATTTCCGTGCAAAAGGTATTCAAATGAATGGTAATTTTTTATTTGACAACGCTACTCAGGATGATTTCAGATCCTTGTTAGTCGATAATGGATTAACTGAAAAAAAAATTGGTGATATTTGGACCACAGGAGATAGAGGAGCTCAAGGAATAATCGACGATACAAATATTGAATTCTTAAATGAAAAAATTTTCTCCCTAAGAGATGTGAAAGTAAAAATAAAAATTGTTGGTTTAGATGAATTGCAAATACCTGTTGGGAGATCAAAAAAAATAATTAACACTGTAGAGGCTTCAACAAGGATAGATGCAATAGCTTCTGCAGGTTTCAGGATCTCTAGGAACAAAATTTTGGAAAGGATAGAAACTGGAATGCTTAAATTAAATGGCAAGACCGTAAAGAAAGGTACTATTAGTTTAAAAGTTGGAGACAAACTTCAACTTGATAACAAAGGTTTTATTGAAATTCTAGATTTGGAAATAACCAAAAGAGAAAGATGGAAAATTAAGTTACTTAGAAAATGAATCCTTGAGCTGCTATTTTCATATAGGGGGCAAATATTTAACCTTTTTTCCAAAAGGGCGATTAGCTCAGTGGTAGAGCATTACCTCGACAAGGTAGTGGTCACTGGTTCGAATCCAGTATCGCCCATCAAATTGTTGAGGAATGCAAAAAGATCCACAAATCATACTTTCGTTTTTTAGATTAATTAAAAATGAAACTCAACCAAATAATCAACCTGCATAAAGGTTTAACTGTATTTGTTGTTGCGGGATTAATGATGTTTTATAAAAATTATTCAATAGCTGCATGGGTTTACTTATCCTTGCATGGAACCTATGGATTACTTTGGTTGTTAAAAGAAAAAATATTTCCAGATCCATATTTTAAAGAAAAAATAAATTTCATAACTTCATTAACTGGGTTTATTTTCCTTGGTAGTTACTGGATAGCCCCATTTATTCTCATTTCCTCCCAAAAATCGGTTTCATATCCCATAATTGCAGTTTCTATTTCAATAAATATAATTGGTGTTTTCCTTCATTTTGCAAGTGATGCTCAAAAATATTTCACTCTTAAAATCAAAAAAGAACTTATTAAAGATGGATTTTTCAAAAATATAAGAAATACTAATTATCTAGGTGAAATACTAATTTATTTATCATTTGCCATCCTTTCTATGAGTTTTATACCTTTTGCTATTCTTGCTTTATTTTTCTTTGGAGTCTTTCTACCAAGAATGTTAAAAAAGGACAAATCACTTACAAAATATGCTTCATTTGCAGAATATAAGCGAATTAGTGGTTTACTTTTACCCAAATTTAATGAAGGAAAATAAAATTCCAATATGGAGGCAGGAGTTAAAAGCTGCGAGAAAAAAAGAAGGTAAATTACCCTCAAGTAGATGGTTTCAGCTTTGTACTATTAACGGAAATAAGGA
>QCVS01000020.1 GCA_003210285.1 Prochlorococcus sp. AG-686-J21 | reverse complement strand
ATTAATTCGTCAAGTATTTTTACTAAATAAATTGATCACAATCATCAAAATGAAAATATCTTATTGACAGTCGATCTAAACTTAGGAGATGGATCTCCTCCTTTTTTATGTCTACAAACCAAGAATTAGAAAAAAGAATTGAAGTTTTAGAAAAAGAAGTACAGCACCTAAAAGCTGTTTTACAATATCAAATGAGAAGCAAAAAGAAGTGACACATATGTACGGGATAGCAATTACTTATGGTGCTGTTAGTTTGTTATTACTTGGTGGGTTTGCCTATTTAACTTTTAGGATGACTAAGAAATGACTTATAAAAAAAGAAAGACTTAGACCAAGAAGGAAAAGAAGATAATTAATAGATAGATGTTTATTACTTATGGATTCGGAAGTTAAAATAAGCTTGTTTCTAATTAATTTGCTATAAATTAATTGAGGCCAAACCTCAAAGAGACATAGATTGATTACGTATAGTAGTGTTTTCAATTTAATAACCCTTTCAGTAGTGGGAATTTCTGGAAGGGTTTCTCATTGGATACTTTGGTATATCTTGATCCTATAAATAACTTTTGAAGATATTTGTTTTCTTCCAACCTTCTTCTAACAATTCCTTATATTCCTTTCTTGCATCTTCTATAGATTCCACCCTACTTCCTTTCATAACTGGTTTACTACTTCTCTTATACACACAACCATAACTAATCATAATTGCATCAATACTTGGAGATGGTTTTGTTATGTCTTCAAATGGTTCAAATACTTTTATCCTGGATCTATCCTTATTTATCAATGTAAATTTTTCCATTCTTAGCTATTAAGAACAGAATTACAAATGCTAGAAGGATTTGCTTCTTTAACTATTTTTAGTCTTTTGATAAGTGTGTCTCGATCTATCTGATGTTTTAGATATTTAACACAAAGATTCTTTTCCCGATTTAAATAAGATTCTGTTCTTAAACTGCCAGCAATAGAGAATAAATTTATAGCAATAATCGCTAATAAAATGCTCATTGGGTATTTTTTTATAAAAGGTAGAACTTTATTTTTCATTATTCAAACTCCTTATTTTGATCTAATAGTTCTCTTAAAATATATCTGCTAGTTCGTTGTGGTATAAATTCTCTTTAAGTTCTTTGATGATTTCGTCTGAATTTCCCATAATTAATAATCAATATTGTTTTTAGAGTTAGTAATCCAAAATAATAATCAATTATTAACAGTCGATCTACATTAAAGGGCAATTTTATCTATTGCTATCAGCTGTCAGGTTGTTATTTTGGAAGATGAAGAAAATTATTAAAAACTTTTTGAATCTTTTCAAATCCAGTGAAAAGTCAAACCTCAATTCAATCGAAGATCTAAGGGCTCTAAAGCTTCGTAAAGAAAAAATTGAAAAGGAAATAAAATCTAGAGCTTATATATCTGAAATAAATAAAAGGTATAACAAGATGAAAGATAAAAAGAGAAAAAACTTTTTTCGGAAAGCTTCGTAATTTTTATTCTTTATTTCAACTAAAACCTTTTATGAAGAAATAGAAACTTCAACTTAGAAATACTGCACATAACTCAACACTTTCAGTAAATTCAATATGCCTATATTTTTCATGAAACGCTTACCACTTGCAACGCTAATTATTAGTAATTGAAATTCGATCTAAAATAAAAACAATAAGCTCCTTTTGTTTCTAAGATTCAAGTATAAAATATTCAAATTTATGCGATCTCTTTTATTCTTGCCTTTACTTTTTGGTTTCACAGGACCAGCTATTGCAGATTCAGAAGTATTTAAAATAGACGTATCAGCAGAAAGTTATCGTAACTATATTCTTAGTGGAACTGATAGGAATGGAACTGTAAGTGGGGAAGATCCTACAGTTACTATTAGTAAAGGAGACACAATTATTTTTGATGTTGATGCATCTCGTCATCCTTTTTATATAAAGACTGAATTTTCTCGTGGAAGTGGTAATCAGGTAACCACGGGGACAATTTCTGGTACCCCTGGAACTCAAAATGGAAAATTATCATGGAATACGAAGGACGTATCATTAGGCAAATACTATTATGTTTGTTCTCCGCATGCATCTTTTGGAATGGGCGGGGCAATTATTGTTGAATAAATAAATGAAACGCTTACTACTCAGTCCTATGTTCAAACGTTTTAAAACGAGTGCTTTTTTCTCATCACTTAATCAAAATACTTGTCCTGTTTATGATGCTGAAGAAATAAAAAAGGAAGAACAAATAGAAGCTATTAAGAAGTTATATCCATAAAAAAAGGACGATAGCTTCGTCCTTTTCAAAAAGCTTGATAATCCCCATCACCTAGCCTTTCCAATATGATAGCACTACATATGGTGTTTGACTGTAATATTTCTTACTTTAGGTGGGGTTGTCTGTTTCTGTTTTATTTGCCATGATAGAAATCCCCATCATCTAGGCTCGCAAGGGTCTTTTTTTATGTCTAATTTCGGATCAGATACTCCATTTATTCTTCTAGCAAAATTAAGGGTTAAGGAAGATAAAGTTTCCGAATATTTAGAAATTGCTGATAAGACAGATAAAGCTGTTGAAGCAGACGAGCCAGGAATGCTTCATCATACTTTTGATCAAGATCCAGATGATCCTCTTCGTTTTATATGGTCAGAAGTTTATAAAAACGATGATGCTTTACTTGCTCATTTAGCTAATCCAGCAGTAGGTGTATATCTTGAAGCTCATTCTGAGTTAGGGACTAATTTTTCTGTTGAATTTTACGGAACTGTCGGAGATAAAGTAATTGAAGCTATGAAAGGAACAGGAGTTCCTTTTAAAGTCTTCAAAACACAGTTCGGTTATAGCAGGGTTTGAGGTTAGTGAAATAAATAAAAAGCTATTACGCTGCTGCTTCTATCTGATCTGTAACTTCAACGAACTCTTCATCAGTAAGAACAGGTGTAACTTCTATTTCATTTCCAAAGCCAGCACTCCAAGGTTGACACCACTGCCAAATTTTTGAATGATCAGAAGCTTGAACTATTGCCCAACCATTAGCTCCTTGAGGATTTAAAACTCTATTTAAAACTTTGAATCCTTCGAAACTGTCATAAGGAGATCCCTCTTTTACGTAATCAGTAAATGTTTTGGTAGCTTTCATTGAAGCTTCCATTGATGGGAACTGCCATTGAACTATGTATGTTTGCATAAATCCTTTATTGATTAATTCACTAATTATGAAGAATATCTTTTAAAAGGAAATTGAAAGTTAAAAAACGAATACCAAAATACAGACAGTTATGTTTAACAGCAAGCTTAAAGTTTGAGAATTAAATTTCATCTCTAATTTGCCTGACTAAAGTATCAAAAAGAATCTTAGTCCTAGCGGTAACCACAGACATAGAAGCAGTATTAGTAATAGAGAAATAGCATGGACATTTGGAACGTACTGCTCTTTAAAAATTTGTGTTTTCATAATCTATCTAGTTTTTTTAAGTTTGATCTCTCTTCTGACCAAAAAACCAATAACTACAACACACATATTCATTAGAAAAACATCTAATGGCATTAAATAAAAAAGTATCTACTTAATTAATAACAAGAATAGTGCCGAACTAATCAAAAAAATCACTAAAGTTCATAGACTACTTTTTTAGATTCTTTACGAGAGAATAATTTTCATCTTCTCTTCTCCAATAATCTTCATATATAAGATTTCTTTTTTGATAATTTAATGCGTTCATATTCTTGTCGAGTATGGCAAAAGGAGAATTAGTAAATTTCATAGTAAATCCTAAAATAATTGTTTATTAAATATCTATTAGATATGAGATTTTTTATCTCGAATAACTAGATCCTCTATAAGTAAGTTTTATTGTCTTCTCTTCTTGGCTCTTGCAATATACAAATGACTTGCCATTAAAATACATGTTTACCATGATGCAGCTCCTGAACTTGCTCAAGTCCCCGTCCTTTGGCTTGAGTCGTACTGCGGTCTATCTAGAGGTAGATCGGACGATTTGGTAGCTTTAGCTACACTTCATTAATAGAGTATTTTTACTCAGTTGTCAATATATAAAGGCAAATTTAATCGTCGTAGATTAAACAGTATCAGATATTTTGTTCTTCATATCTTCGATTTTATTAATTAATTCATCTAACCATTCTGTGTTGTTTTCTGATCCTTTCTTTAAACATGAATTTTTTGGTTGATTCATTTTATGTGTCTCGAAATCTCCGCTCATGAAATTTTTCCTTTTTCAAAAATTTGTTTAGTGTAATTAGCTAATTAGTCACTATTAATAAGTAAAAAATATTTAGTTATTTAATAATGACTAGATTTAAATAATTAGATAGAAATACTGTCGATCATCAATATATCTTGAGATTGGATTGTATCTCTTTTATCTTCATCCTCAGAATCTTTATAAGAATCAATTTCAGCTTGAACTCTTCTCTTATAAACTCCTTTGATGTATTCCATTTCTCTTCTTTCTTTATTCAAGATTGAGAATGGTGATGTTTTTAAATTCATTAATAACTCCTTTAAAATGATTTTTAATCAGCACCAGTTTTTATCAGATTCAATAAAGATATCTATGGTTTGCTGATTTCTGACTTCTTCCTCTAAAAGTTCCTCTTCTGATCTTTTTTTAATCTCAGAGTTATAAACTTCTTTTTTTGTGGATGTGGTAGACATTTACTCGAGACAACTACACTTATGTTCTAACTAAATAGACAAGTCATCCGAACAATAAAAATGTACGGTTTGAGGTACTTCAATATACGGATAGAGGATCAACAATCAAATTTCAAAATGGTTAAGATATCTAGGGTTTATGAGAGAACGGGATAAAATATTTATTTTCTTTTTTGTATTTTGATGAATATTAATTAGCATAATCTGACCTTTTATAGGATTGAAACTTTATTAATTATTTTTCATCAGTAACCAATATTGTTTTTAGGGTTTGTTACATAAATAATCAAATTTAAAACTAAGTTTGCAGGTAAATCTAAAGGCTTTAAAAGTAGTAAAACCATTCCTTGAGTTACATTAAAACCTTTATTTTTCAATTAGCTGGGTAGTTGGTGTGTAGGTGGCGCATGAAATTTCCTCTTTTTTCTTTTTGATCTCTTGTAAATAACAAAAAGACCTAATCCTAATAAAGGAAATAATAAACCCTCTACAAATAAGGGGGAGTTAATCATAATCGTTACCCCTATGTAACTGTGTTATGGAGATATTTAGCCCAAAGTAACACTTCTATCATTGACAGTCGATCTGAAATAAGGGGTTATTATCAATATTTATTTCCAAGAATTATTTTTCTTGCTATTAATAAAAGGCAATACAAATAAAAAGAAAATGCTTTATGTGCAGCATTGGTCATTTAAGATTGGATACCATAAAAAAGGTACAGAAAATTTCTAGCCGGTGGAGGAGATTATCCTGGAGTCGAGATGATTGGAAGGTATCATGCACCTGGTTCTCTAGAGGGTTGGATAGTTTTAAAAACTGATGATCCAAAAGCAATATATCAACATGTAGCTGAATGGGGTGAGTTCTTAAATTGGGGGACCAAACCTGTATTTACAGATGAGGAGGCTGGTCAAATAATCGCCGAAATCAATAATTAGATAACGATTGACAGTCGATCGCCAAGGCCTTTTAGGCCCATTTTTTATTTAGGAATTCAAAATAAATTAATCTTTCCTTTATATATTCGAAGTAGGTTAAATTTCAAAGCACTTATTATTTTTATGTCTTCAACTTTTTACATTGTTCATAATGAATTTAAAGTAGGAAAAGCTGAAAAACCTTGGCCGAATGACTAAATCCAAGGTTATAGATATGAGCAACATATTTTACAACCCCTTACAGTTAACTCTGAATGGGACTTTTTTTTTGAGATGATTGGTAAATTATCAAAAGCAACTAAACAATTAATTCTCTGATGGAAATTCATAGAAAGACATTACTAAATCTTATAAAAGAAAGAGCATACAAGAAAGGTAAATTCACCTTATCTTCTGGTAAAGAATCAGAACATTACATTAACTGTAAACCTGTTAGTTTATCCTGTGAGGGGAATGCACTTATATCCCATTTATTGTTTGAACATATAGAAGATAAATCTGCAGCAGTTGGTGGACTTACACTAGGTGCTGATCCTTTAGTATGTGGTATCGCACAGAAAGCGTACTACTCAAATAAACATATTGATGCTTTGATCGTAAGAAAGAATCCGAAAGGATATGGAACAAAGGAAGTTATAGAAGGTAACAAGCCACCTAAAGGATCTATCGTTACAGTATTAGAAGATGTAACTACAACAGGTAGCAGTGCAATCAAAGCAGTAAATGTTTTGCGTGATGCAGGTTACATTGTGAATCGTGTTGTTGCAATAGTTGATAGAGTAGAGGATCAAATTGTCTGGGGAAATAACAAGATAGAATTTATTTCTCTATACAAATTAAAGGAAATTATTGGATGAACTGTTGGCATTGTCCAAATTTTTGTAACGATAAGGAGGAAGGGAGGAATTAAGGGAGATTAAGACAGCATTAAACAGCCAAAGTATTTGATAGGGTCGAAGTATGAGTACTTACTTAGAAGAAAGAATTGAATGGTATGACCACAATTACAGGATGGGGACTCCATTAATTAATGATGATCAATTCGATAAATTAGAAGCTAATTTATTTAGAGTTGACCCTAAAGCTAATTACTTTAGTAAGAAATCAATATTGCCATTACCATCACTTCCTAAAGATCGAATCGAAGAATTTATTGAAGGATTATTGCCAGATACAAGATTAATTATTGAACCAAAAATTCATGGATGTG
Organism: Prochlorococcus sp. AG-686-J21; assembly: GCA_003210285.1. Classification (GTDB taxonomy): domain Bacteria; phylum Cyanobacteriota; class Cyanobacteriia; order PCC-6307; family Cyanobiaceae; genus Prochlorococcus_A. The sequence continues at coordinate 1,682 of QCVS01000020.1, read as the reverse complement.
CGATCGCTTTGCAATATATTGATGGCGAATTAATAAAAGCAATTTCTAGAAAAGGAGGAGATTTAACAAATAAAATCAAGAAGATTTCTGATGTACCAGATAAGATAAAAGTACAAGGTTTAATCCAGATTAGAGGTGAACTTTATGCACCAGCAGAGCATGACAGACCCAGCTATAGCCAAAGACAGGCAGCAGCTTTTATGCGGGCTGCTGATAGCAAAAGTGATCATCTTAGCTTTTGTTCTTTCCAGATAATTAATGGCAGATTAAACCATCATGATTCGCTGCAATATTTAAAAAAATTAGGTTTTACAATTCCAGAATATAAAAGTTTAAATTTCACTTCTCAAGTTGAGATGTACAGGAAGCAATGGGCTAATAAAAAGCTATTTAATAATTATCCTACTGATGGAATAGTAGTTAAATTAAATTCTAGAAAATTACAATTAATTAGAGAAAAATCTTATAGCATATATTCACATCATCAGATGGCTATTAAGTATTGATATTTAATGTTGCGACTTCTTCCACTACCGATTTTTATTGGCATTTATCTTTTCTCTTGGTGGATGTGTAGAAAAAATATTGCTGCTAGTGATGAGCAATTAAAACCATGCATTGATTGGGCATATGTAAAAAATTTACCGCTTCCAAAAAAACCATCTTTCGTAGAGTTTTATATTGTTTATGTTTCTTCTTTTTTTAGATTTCCCTTTGGGATAATTATTCAACAACTACCTCTCGCAAAGACAGTAAGAAACTACGAAAGAGAAATGAAATTAATATTCGATAAATGGAACTTAGAAAAACTTAAAAAAATAATTAACTAATAAAACTATTTTTTATTACCAAAAAAGACCCCGAGACGATTCGCTCCCCCTTTACTCCTTTTTAAATTCATGGGGACCCTGTTCCACTCTCTATACCACTGGCGGTCATCAAGCCATCTAATTAGAGGCCAATTAATGAGTATTGATACAATCAGAACTGCATATGCAGAAAATCTTCCTGAATTAATAACGAATAGAAGAGTCGGAGTTACAGACATAATTACTGCTGTAAGACAAGCTCTTCTAGGGGACATCTTTGTTCTCATAAATAGATCTTATCAATTTTTACAGTACTATCCATAAGATAAAACGCTTATTATTTCTACCTCTGATTGAAATTCGATCTAAAATAATAGGCAATTATCAATATTTATTTTCAGGAATTATTTTTTTTGCTAATAATAGAAAGCCAATAAAAATTAAAAAATAAAATGCTTTACGTTCAGCATTGGTCATTTAAGGCCGGATATCATCAAAAAGGTGCAGAAAAATTTCTTTCTGGTGGAGGAGATTATCCTGGAGTTGAGATGATTGGAAGATATCACGCACCTGGTTCTTTAGAGGGTTGGATAGTTTTAAAGACTGATGATCCAAAAGCGATCTATCAACATGCAGCTGAATGGGGTGAATTTTTAAATTGGGAAACTACACCTGTATTTACTGATGAAGAAGCTGGTCCATTAGTTGCCAAAGTCTACTCATAGAATGTGATTGACAGTCGATCTAACATAGAGGGATAAAACCCTCTTTTTTGATGAAAAAATTTTTATTTTTAGGATTAACATTATCTCTTCTATCATCATGCAGTAATGATGAAGATTTTATAACGACTAATCAAGATTCTCTTTTTTC
>QCVS01000019.1 GCA_003210285.1 Prochlorococcus sp. AG-686-J21 | reverse complement strand
TAGTATCTTTCTTCAATACTGGATATATATTTCTATTTATTAATTCTATTAAAGATGATTTTCCAGACCCATTAGGTCCAATTAAAATGACATTTTCGCTATATCTTAGTTTTAAACATAAATCCTTTACAACCTCATATTCATTTTTAAAGCAACTAATATTTTTGGCTTCAAGCCAATAATCATTAGTCATTAAAATTTGCTACTCCAGAATATGAATAACTGTATTGAGCTAAGTACAAATATTAATAGATAAAGCCAATTTAGCCAAGCTGGTCGATTAACTTTTTTCATTGAATTATCAACAAAAACAGTTAGGATAATAACTGGTCAATCTGTACTTATAGATCCATCATCTAGACCAAGAGGAACTTGTCTTGAGGTTGAGAGTGGTATTGCGAGGGTTTATTGCCCATGTGAAGAAACAGAAGGAATGACTCTTGCTTTCTTGCAATCAGGAGATCAATTAAGAACCGATTTATTATGCAGTGAAGGTGTTTGTGTAGAAGCCTTAACTGATTTATCCTTCCATAGTAATGTTAATATTTCCGAAACTTCTGGCTTTGATGCTGTTAATGAATGGACTCTTCAGCTCTTAAGAATCAGACATCTAGGAAATGCAGAGCAAAGACTTCAAGCTCTATTTTCAATATTAGTTAACCGCCTGGGAAGGAGATGCGGTCAATGGTGTGAATTACCTTTTAGACTTACCCATGAAAGAATTGGAGAATTAATTGGTTCAACAAGAGTAACATCTACAAGATTAATTTCAAAGCTACGCTCCTCAGAGTTATTAATAGCTCCAATCGGAACACAAACAGTAAGTGTAGCTCCTTGTTTTATTGAATCCTCACCACTCTAAACCGAATTATGTATAGATCCGAATCCGTAACAAGTAACTTGTTAATAGAAGTTAATTCACTTAGTAACAGGATTGAGAATATTAAACAATCTTACAGCAATACAACACATGAAGGATTGCGCGTAAGATTATTTTATGAAAATAAAAGTATTTTTCAAAGACTAAACGAGATATATTCAATTGCAAAATTTTTAAAAAATAGAACTGTAGAGAAAATAAGTTTTACAAGTTTACTCCTAGAGAAAAGTAAAAGGACTATTGCTCAAACAAGGATCGAAAAGAATTTATTTTTTCTTTAAATCACTATCAATCAGTAATATTGCTGAAGGCTGATTTGCAGCAAATTTAACTTTCCCAAGGATATGAGCAAATTCATCCTCAGATTGTGTTTGAGATTCAACAATTGGGTCTAAGAATACACTTGTTCTTGTATCTGAAATTCTCTCTGCAATGGAATATAGCTGCTGTAATGAAGAAGTTAAATCAGCTTCCATATTAAATGAATAAGAAATTAAATCTTCAATAGAGTCCCAAGTCTGAATTGGTGCAGGTAAATCTTTCAATTTTACAGTTTGTCCACGAGCAATAAAATAATTAGCAAATTTATAGGCGTGTTCCATCTCTCCTTGTGATTCACTTAAGAAATATGAAGCGAAGCCGTCTAAATCTCTTTCTTGAAACCATAGATAGATTGAAAAATATTGAACATTAGCATATCTTTCCATGGTTAAATGATCATAGAAATTATCTAATAAACCAACATCCATTGGCTGAGCAACTGCTCTTCCAGAAGGGCCCAAATTAATTAATTTGTTTGTTTTTAAATTATTCTCAATCATTGTCATTTGAAATATATAGTTGAATAATACAACATTTTGTATAAATTGGTAACTTAAAAAAGATTAAAAATCAAAGAATTAATATGATAATGAATATCAATAGCAATATTAATAAAATGAATTTTGAAAATGATTATTCGGAATTGCTATTAATTAATAAATTATATGCAAACAAAAAAAAGAAATGTAAAAAGAAAAAATGTTCAAACTGGAAAGGTGGCAAGTGTAATTGCTTATAAAAATTGATTAAAAGAATATCTTATGTGCCCCAGGATATACAAAACAGAAACAATCTTTATCTATACTTAAAAAACAATTATCTCCAATATTAAATTCATCATTAATATTAGTTCTGACTCTTAATGTTTCTTCCTTAATCGATAATTTATAAATAAAATATTCACCCAAGAATTCTTTTGAAACTATTTTTGCATCACCATCTATAGATCTTTCAATGGAAATAGACTGCGGAGGAATAGAAATAAATTTGATGTTATTTTTCCCCTCTAAATAAGAAGTATTTATTTCACCGATACAACATGAATAAGAGTTTTTTTCTTTTTTGACATTAAGAATATTGTTGCCAAGAATAAAACTACTTACAAAAATTGTTTTAGGGTTTTCTAAAAGTCTTATGGGTGAATCAATTTGATGTATTTTCCCTTCATTCATTACAGCAACCTTATCACAAATAGAAATTGCTTCTTCTGGATCATGAGTGACCATTAATCCGCTAGCATTACAACTTCTAAGAATATTTGGAAGTTCACTTCTCAATTTTAATTTTACGTGCATATCCAGACTACAAAATGGTTCATCTAATAATATAAAATTTGTTCCCGGAGCTAAAGCTCTAGCAATAGCAAGTCTCTGTTTTTGTCCTCCTGATAATTCATGTGGATATCTATTTATAAATTTATCGAGACCAACAATATTTATTAGAGAATTAACTCTAGATTTATTCTTTTTATCTTTTAAACCAAACATTGCATTTTCTAAAACAGTTAGATGTGGGAAAAGTGCATAATCCTGGAAAACCATTCCTATATTTCTTTTTTCTGGGGTTAATATTCTAAATTTATTTGAAATTTCCCGTTCATTCAAAATAATCCTTCCTTTAAAAGGATATTCAAATCCTGCTATCAATCTCAAAAGAGTGGTTTTACCGCAACCAGAAGGTCCAAGGAGTCCTAATAATTCACCCTTTTCAATTTTTAAATTAATTGCATTTAATATCCAATTTGAAATTTTTTGATTATTATATCTATGATATAAATCATCAATTATTAACGCCTCTTTTTCCACTAAAACATTAAAGTCTTTAGACTATTTAAGTTAGCAGAAAATATTCATCCTAAATAACACATGTATAATTTTATACAGCCCCTGAATAAATCGAATAAATGAAAAAGAGTGAAAGAGCGGAAATAATACTAAAAGAACTTAAAAAGTTATATCCATCTCCTCCAATCCCCCTAGACCACACAAATGCTTTTACACTCCTTGTTGCTGTTGTATTAAGCGCTCAGTCTACAGATAAAAAAGTTAATGAACTAACTAAGGAATTATTTAAAATCGCGGATACTCCAGAAAAAATGAAGGAACTCGGCACTCCCAGAATTTATGAACACATTAACCAACTAGGTCTTTCTAATCAGAAATCTAAAAATATTTACCTCTTATCAAAATTAATAATCGATAAATTTCATAGTCAAGTTCCCAATTCATTCGAAGAGCTTGAATCACTTCCTGGAGTGGGTCATAAAACAGCTTCAGTTGTAATGTCACAAGTATTCAATATTCCATCTTTCCCTGTTGATACTCACATACATCGATTATCACAAAGATGGGGGCTTACAAATGGGGATAATGTAAAGCAGACAGAAAGAGATCTGAAAAATATTTTTCCAATCTCAGAGTGGAACACCTTACATTTACAAATAATTTTCTATGGAAGAGAATATTGTACCGCAAGAGGTTGTGATGGTACAAAATGCTTTATGTGTAGAACTTTATATCCCAATAGAAAAAAGAAATTTATATGTAAAAAACCTTAAAAACTTCATATAATAATTAAGTGAAAAATAAATTATTATGAAAATTGCAATTACAGGAGCTTCAGGTAAAACAGGATACAGAATAACCGAAGAAGCAGTGAATAAAGGAATTAAAGTAAAGCAGATAGTTAGAACAAACTCAAAGGTTACAGAGAATCTTAAAAATACCGAGACCTTTAGAATCTCATTAGATAATAAAGATGCATTAGATAAGGCTTTAGAAAATGTAGATGCATTAATAATTGCAACTGGAGCAAGAGCTTCATTAGATTTAACTGGACCTGCAAAGGTAGATGCACTAGGAGTATACAGGCAATTACAGAGTTGTAAAAGAGTTGGAATAAAAAGAGTTATCTTAGTTAGCTCTTTGTGTACTGGTAAATTGTTTCACCCATTAAACTTATTTGGTTTAATTCTTATCTGGAAAAAAATTGGTGAGAACTTTCTAAAAAATCAAAGTTTTGATTGGACAATAATAAGGCCTGGAGGATTAAAGGAAATTGAAAAAATAGAATCTGAAAACATCGATTACACAAAAGAAAATACACAATTTAAAGGATCTATTCCAAGAAGGCTTGTAGCAAAGTGTTGTATAGATTCTTTAAATAACAAACAATCTATTAATAAAACAATTGAAGTAACAAGTTCCAGTGAGAATAAAAAAGTATCTTTTAAAAAGGCTATGCAAACTATTTAAAAGATGCAAAAATAAATAAAAAACTATGAAAATAAACCCAAAGATTGATGCATTACAATTAATGCTTACTGATTTAAGAACAAGAAATGAACCTATAAGGCATAAAGCAGCATTTAAAGGGTGTCAACCGGAATTTCAAAATCTTGTTTCTAGATTAATAAAGCAGCTAGAAAATGAATTAAATTCTGAAAAAATTATAAATCGAGACAAGTAAGGTAAATATGATTATTTAAAAGAATTTAAGTAATCAAATTTGGCTTGTTTGGATAGTTCATCATATCCTCCAAAAAATACATCATCTAAAAAAATTTGAGGAAAAGTATTGTGATTACTTAAGGATTTCAGCCTATTAAAGTCTTGGTCGTTGTCGATTAAAATTTCTTCATAGGAAATAGATAACGAATCAAGCAACCTAATACTTCTCTTTGACCATGGACAATTTTTAAGGATATATGCTTTTACTCGTGATTGATTATCATTTAAATTTTGTTTTAAAATATCAATAGTCTTATATTCAAAAGAAATTAATAAAATATCCATTCCTTTTTTAATAATCGAGCCTTCTTCTAAATGTCCTCCAAAAACATTACATCCCTCATCAGCAAAACTTAAATGAAGATGGACTTCGCCATTATTAAAATGTCCATTAAGGGATACTATTTCTAAGTTACCTTCAAATTTACTAATTTTTTGGTTACCGGGACACTGAATACAAGCTTTACTAAGATTGCCTACTACACCAGAAACATAACCATATAGTTTATTTGAAAAAGAAAATTCCTTAATACAAATAATTAAATCCGAATCTGGAGATAGCTTTAAGCTATGAGGCTGCATTTCAGTAAATGTAATATTTTAATAATATAAAATATAATGATTCTAAGAAAGAAGAAGTGTTTATAATCTTTAGAATATTGTTAAAAGCAATAGCATAATAGAAGTGTAAAAAAAAATTATTTATAAAAAATCTTGCTAAACAAAAACAAAAATATTAAAAAATTGATAGCAAATATTCCTAATGTATTAACAATATCTCGATTATTTCTAACATTTCCACTAATAATATTTTTAGAAATAAACAAAACAAATTTTGTTTTTGCTTTAATTATTTTCGGAGGAATCACTGATTATTTTGATGGATTTTTTGCAAGAAAATTAAATCTTAAAACAAAGTTTGGAGCTATTATTGACCCATTAGCAGATAAAATATTTTTGTTAATACCATTATTGTGGCTAAGTAAAGTGGATATAATCCCTTTTTGGTCACTAGCAATAATTTTATTTAGAGAATTAATAATATCTGCATTAAGAACTACTATTAAAGATGGATTACCTGCCTCTCAACTAGGGAAATATAAAACCTTCTCCTTTTTTATTGCATTAGTTATATTTTTCCAACCATTTTCAAAAGATTTATTATCTAGCTTAGGAATAACATTTTATTGGCTCGGATTTATTTTGACACTTATAACTTTTATAGATTATTTAAGGGTTAAAAAGAACACTATCTGAAGTTCTATCAAATTCATTGTCTTTTTTAAATTGATAATCTTTGATAAAACTGTCTTTCAAACCGCTAAGTAAATCAAACTTTGGTTCCCAATTTAAATCGTTTTTAATTTTGGAAATATCAATTTGATAGTGATTTAATCTAATTGGGAATCCTTTTCTTGATTTAGGATCTAATTTGTCAAATTCAAATTTATTTAAAGAAATATCTTTTATATTTAAACCACAAACTTCTGCACACATATAAATTAAACCTTTAATAGTTACTCCTTTTTCTCCAGAACAGTTATAGATACTATTATTAGATTTTTCAAAATCCAAACACTTAATCATCACATCACTTAAATCTGAAACGTGACCTAACTGTGTAATCAAGGAACCATCAGCAGGGATTGGGATTGTTTTAAGATGAAATAATCTTTCAAAAAACCAATTTTCAATTTTATTATAATTGCCAGGTCCATAAATATAAGTAGGTCTAAAACTTGTAAAAGGTATCTTTTGCTCAACTAACCAATTTTCAGTTTCGAATTTTCCTTTGTGTCTACTATTAGTATCAAGCGGAGAATTCTCGGATAAAGGTAGTTCATAGTAATCTTTATAAACACCAGCTGAACTAACATAGACATATCTATAGAAAGAATCGTCTATATTCTCGATAAGAAGTTTAGTTTGCTCTACTTCACGACCAGAGATATCGAAAATTACATCATATTTTTTGTTTTTAAGTTTAAGAATATTTTGGATATCATTTCTATCACCTTTTATTAAATTTGTATTGTCAGGATTAGATTTATTACCCCTTGTAAAGATATCAATATCATGATTTTGAATAAGCAACTTACTTACCAAAGACTTGCCAACAAATCTTGTTCCACCCATTACAAGAATTTTCATATTCCAAAAATATTAAACTAAAGTAGTAATCTAAGTTAGAACTACATAATGAATAGTACTACTAAGAAGTAAATAATGAAAAGGATGAAACCATGAAACTAATCCCCGCAATAGATTTGATGAATGGTAAATGTGTAAGACTTTTTAAAGGTGACTTTAACAAGAGAAAAGACTTTTCCAGAGAACCTTATGAGCAAGCAAAATACTGGGAAGAGGAGGGTGCTAAATGTATTCATATCGTTGATTTGGATGCTGCCAAGACCGGTATCCCAACAAATGATCAATCAATTAAAAAGATTGTCAAATCAGTTAATATTCCTATTCAAATTGGAGGGGGTATAAGATCACTGGAAAGGATTGAACAATTATTTTCTTACGGTGTAGATAAAGTTATAATGGGAACCTCTGCCATTGAAAATAAAGAATTAGTTAAAAATTTATCAAGCAAATTCCCAAAAAGAATAATTGTTGGAATTGACGCAAAGGATGGGAAAGTTAGTACAAGAGGATGGCTAGAACAATCAGATGTATTAGCCACAGAATTAGTAAAGGAATTTTCCTCATTTAAAATTTCCAGTTTTATTGTCACGGACATCAATACCGATGGGACCCTAGAAGGGACAAATGAAGTTTTTATAAAAAACATTCTTGAAATTACTGATATTCCAGTTATTGCTTCAGGAGGTGTAGGTTCAATTTCTGACCTGTTATCATTAACTAAATTTGAACATTCTGGACTATATGGAGTAATAGTAGGAAAAGCTCTTTATGAAAATAAATTTAAGATCTGTGAAGCTAACAACATATTATCCCCAGAAAGAATAAATGATATTCCAATTAATAAAGACTATTACGCTTAAAAACCAAAAATAATCATATTAGTACTGGTTTTTCCCATATTTATTAGTTAATTTTAAATAAGAGATAATCTTTTAGCATTGAAATTAATTACAAAAAAATCAATCCTAATTATTGCTCCAAGCTTAATTGCAGAATCTTTATCACTAAAGTTAACTTCATTAGATAATAATCTAAACATCTCACTAAATAATGGCAGTAAAAATTTAAATCCGGATTTAATAATATGGAATATTCTAAATTACGAATCAGAAGATCTTATAAGATTGGAACTATTAAAATTAAAAGAAAGATGGGAAGAATCAAGAATTCTTATAATTTTTTCTGGTAAGTTCACAAATAAAACAAAAGTAACTCCCTCTTTAAATAGCGAAGGTTTACTTTTAAATCCCAGTGCAGATAAAGTTCTTGAATCTATTAATATCATTACAGAAGGCGGCAGAGTTTTTGACCTGGAAAATAATCCTTCTGTCAAAATCAAGAAAGAAAAAGAACTTACGTTTAATCAAAAACTATTGTCATCTGGTCTCAAACAAATTGATACTGAAATAAATTATATTTTTAAATATGTAAATTCTGACTCAACTCCTCAATTTTATAAGTTCATTTTAAAAGGAAGATTAAGAGAGCTTATTACTGCTAAATCTTTTTTAATATTCTTGTGGGGTAATTCATTAGACATATATTCTGAAGCTATTTACACTGAGAACAAAATCAATTTAGAAGATAAAGATAATAATACTATCTTTATAAAAAATAAAAATTCGTTTGAAATTTGGGATTTAATTCTTGAACGTCTTAGCAAGAGATATAACTCGACAAATTTAGATGTTGACTTTAATAATTCATCTATCATTTTGTCAGGAATAAAAAAAGAGTTTATATCTCGTCTAATATGTAAAATGCTTGATGAACTTGATAATTTAATAAAAAATATAACAGAAAACTATAAAGAAAAAGACTACAAAGAGGATTTTAATTCACTTATTTATGAATTAAAGCTTAATACTATTTCAAATATCACTGAAAGTTATTTCAGAGTTAAAAAAAATGGCGAGTCCATCTCATTAAATGAATACATATATAAACAAGTATCCTGCAACGAAATCGATAGAGAATCTCATGAATCAATAATGTTTATAGATCCAATAATAAAAAATGAGCCCATAGAATATGATGGCAAATTATTGCCTTTATATGAAACAGAAGCATTTATTGTTTTAGAAAATATAATATCTAATTGGATAATAAGAAATTGTAATTTATTAGCTTCCGAAGTATTTAATATTTGTTCAAGTTGGCCAGAATTAAGAACTATCCTTATAAATCCCCAATTACAATCTACAAGGTCCTTTGAAAGATTTAGAAATAATATTAATAACTACAATAGGTGGCATGAAAATATCTATATGCCTATCTATTTATATGAAAGTAAACGAGAATATATTGATATTATTGATTCTAAATTTACCAGATACTATAAAAATGAAAATAGAGAAAAAGAGCTAGAAAATTTAGAATGGTTTCAAAAACAAGTTACTTTATTAGTCGAAATTAGAGATGCAATAGCTCCACAATTAGAAATTGCTGTAAAATATATTGGTAATCTTTTCGTGAATTTCTTAACAAAAGTAGTTGGTAAAGCTATTGGATTAGTTGGGAAAGGTATCTTACAAGGTTTAGGTAGATCTAATACTAAATAAATCCCCAAACTTTAATGAAGTTATTTCAATCAATACTGATCTTATTAATATTTTTTTCTTCTTACCCCGCTAATGCTAGTAGAGATACAAATAGTTATGACGGAAATATTTTTCCAATATATGCAGGAAATGGAGCAATAGTTCCTCCTCAAACCACTCTTGAAGAATCATTGAAAAACCAAAGAGTATCTGTATTATTTTTTTATCTTGACGATAGCTCTGATAGTAAAGCCATGGCTCCAGTAATTTCTGGTTTAGATCTGATATGGAGAAATAATATTGACTTAATAGCTCTTACTACAGATGAATTACAAAGCGACAAATCAAAATCAACTCAACCTAATTACTATTGGAATGGTTTAATTCCTCAGACTATAATTTTGGATAGCAATGGGGAAGTTAAATTTGATAGAAATGGGATGGTTAATATTGATGATTTGAATAAAATAATTGGTGAATTAAAAGGAATTGATATAGGTGATTCTAAATTCTCAGTTGAGAGCTTTAACGAATATAACAGTATAATTTCAG
>QCVS01000018.1 GCA_003210285.1 Prochlorococcus sp. AG-686-J21 | reverse complement strand
CCGCAACTTGGAGAGCTAAATATAACTAAAATTGGTTTATTACTCTCATGATAAAGCTTCCTAAGCGCATAACTACCCTTTTGCCATTCGGAGTTTAAATCGAAAGTATCTTCATTAGTCTCCTCTTCATTAAAACTCGATGAAGACAATGTTTTCTCCGGTTCAGTTGTTTCTCTTACAATAATTTTTGATAAATTCTTCTCTGCTAACCATCTCTCAGCAGCTAATGCTGCCATACATCCTGTCCCGGCAGCTGTAACACCTTGTCTCCACTCTGAATCTACAACATCGCCAGCCGCAAATATACCTTCAATTGAAGTTTCTGGTCTTCCTGAATTACAAGCAATATATCCTTTTTTATCTAATTCAATTTTATTATTTAAAAACTTTGTATTAGGAGTGTGTCCAATAGCATAAAAAAGTCCTTTTACTTTAATTTCTAATTTACCCTTTTGTGAATTAATGGTTTCAAGATTTTCAAGCCAATCTGTACCATTTGCTTTCTTTACTTGCGTATTCCAGTGTATTTCAATCTTTGAATTAGCTTTTACTCTATCTATCATTGCAGCACTAGCTCTTAATTTTTCTGATCTAACTAGTAAATGAACCTTGCTGCCATATTTTGTGAGATATGCCGCTTCTTCACATGCAGAATCTCCGCCTCCAATAACTGCTAATTCTTCATCTCTAAACTGTGGTGTTGCTCCATCACAAATTGCGCATGCGCTTATCCCTTTGCTCCAAAATTTATCTTCATTTATAACACCTAACCTATTAGCACTTGCGCCAGTTGCGATAATAATTGAATTTGATCTGATATTCCCATCTAAGGTTTTTATCTCAAAAGGACTTTTGCTGGTATCAATTGAAATTACATCACTTTCATATAAATTTGTTCCCCATCTTTCCGCTTGAGCTTTCATTAAATCCATTAATTCAGGTCCTAATACTCCATCAGGAAAACCTGGGTAGTTTTCCACGAAAGTAGTTGTCATTAATTGACCACCTGGAATTCCACCAGAATTAAATCCCGTTACTAAAAGAGGTTGAAGATTTGCACGGGCTGCATAAATTGCCGCTGTATAACCTGCTGGACCAGAACCTATTATTACTAAATTTTCAATGTTGTCTTCTTTTTCTTTTGATTCCATTTAAATATCTATTTATTTCTAATATTAATCAATAGGCCCTAATAATGAAGGTCGGATTTCACTCGATTAATTTCTCATCTATCTTTTGATTTAATAATTCTTTTAATTCAATAGGGAAATTTAATACGGAATTTTTTAGGTTTTCATTTTCTTCACCGATATGCAATATCCATTCTCTGAACTCTTCCGCGATTGCGTAACTATCCTCATATTTTTCAAGAGTATCCATTACAGATATTCTATTGGTCGCCCAACAAGTTGCTACATCAATTCTTTTTCTTATAAAATTCGTCATTTCCTTTTTTGGAATTGACTATAGGTAAGCATATTGATTGGGTTAAACATTGTCTAATAAGTTACAACTTTGTACTTTCAAACAATAATTTAATAATTAGTTAATATTTGACTCTGTATTTTTTATGAATATAAAAAAAATATAAAGAATTAGAACTAAACTGCCTCTGTATGATTTACGAGTAGCCTTTCAACTTCATCAAATCCTTCTTTTGCTGAATTTATAGCAAGCTCCTCGCTAACTTTTTCTTCAGAAACTAATTTTGAAGATATTTTTCTTAAAAGAGTTTCTTTTTTATCCCTTAATGAAATAACTATTTCTTCTTCAATAATAGACTTTATAGCTTTAGAAATTATTTTTTTATCATTCGCTTCTTCAAAAGTACCCTGTACAAGTTCTTGTATAAATAATCTGTGAACCTCACTGCTTCTAAGGAAACTTTCAGTAGCATTTATGATTCCCTCAACAAGAGCTTCATCAGGTTCGGAATCATTTTCAGCTAATTTAAATTCCCAATCTAGATGTCTTCTTTGCCATCCTGAAGAATGAAGGCTGGGCATTACTGTTTGAGAATATGTATCAACTGACATTTCATAAATTCTTTCAGCTAGTTTTTCACACCAGTCTTTACCATGTTTTTCTAAGTTTCTCTGCATGGTTTGTCTTGGAACAGCATGGCCGCCATGATGACTATGACAAACTCCATCTGGGCATTCGATAGCTTTTATACTCATTAGTTTTTAATACTTATAAACTTTTCATAGCCATGATTTTAAAAAAAGAAAATATATTTTTAACAAAACTCAAACTCCAAGACTTTTGACTTTATTCAAATTATCTTTAGTATGTTTAAAAATACTATCAATTGACAAAGATACTCATTCCTATTGAAACAGCCTCTGGAGAGAGAAGAGTTTCAGCTACTCCCGCAGCTGTGAAGAAATTAAAAGGTCTTGGATGCGAAGTTTTTGTAGAAAGTTCAGCAGGAGAACTATCAGGGTTTAATGACACTTTATACAAAGAATCTGGAGGGGAAATTGTTGGTGAATCTGATATAAATATTTGGGAGAATGTTGATGTTATTTTCTGTGTTCAAATTCCCTCTGAATCTAATTTAGGCAAGTTAAAAAAAGGAGCTATACTGCTAGGCCTATTAAATCCATATGCTAATAAAAAACTTCAAAACATTATTATTAGTAAAAAGATCTCAGCTTTATCAATGGAATTACTTCCAAGGATTAGTAGAGCTCAATCTTCGGATGTACTTTCTTCTCAAGCAAATATCGCAGGATATAAAGCAGTTCTTTTAGCAGCAAGTGAACTTGATAGATATTTTCCTATGCTGATGACTGCAGCAGGAACTGTGCAGCCTGCGAAAGTAGTTGTTCTTGGTGGTGGAGTCGCAGGATTGCAGGCAGTAGCCACAGCAAAAAGACTTGGAGCTATTGTTTTTGTCTCAGATATTAGGCCAGCTGTAAAAGAACAAGTTGAGTCTCTAGGAGCAAGATTTATAGAACTTCCAGAAATTGACGAAAAACCAGGTGAATCAGGCGGTTATGCAAAAGCAGTTACACCTGAATTCCTTGCTAAACAAAAGGCTACGTTAACTAAATATTTATCCGAAGCTGATGTTGCTGTTTGTACAGCACAAGTTTTAGGTAAAAAAGCTCCTGTTTTAATAGATTCTTATATGATCGAAAAGATGAGATCAGGAGCAGTTGTAATTGATTTGGCCGTATCTCAAGGTGGTAATTGTGAAGGAACAAAATCTAATGAAACTATTATTAGTAATGGTGTAAAGCTTATAGGTGCTGGAGAGTTACCATCATCTGTTCCATATGATGCAAGTACACTTTATGCTAAGAACCTAACATCCTTGATTACACCTTTCATAAAAGATGGTCTAATTAATTTAGACATAGAAGATGAATTAATCTCTGGCTGTTTATTAAGTGATGAAGGAGTTATCCTTCAAAATAAAGTTTTTGAAAAATGAGGTCTTAATTAAATTATGAATTTTGATAGCTTACTCTGGGTTTTATTGCTTGGAAGTTTATTAGGTCTGGAGTTGATAGGAAAAGTACCTCCAACTCTTCATACACCCTTAATGAGTGGAGCAAATGCCATCTCAGGAATAACGATGTTGGCAGCATTAACTGCAATTATAAAAGCAGAGCCAAACAGTCCATTATTAATAATCGGATCAATATCTCTGGGATTTGCTCTTTTCAACGTTGTAGGTGGCTTTTTTGTAACTGACAGAATGCTTGCCATGTTTAGTCGTAAACCCACAAAAAAAAATAAATAATTAATCAATTAATTAAAATGAATCTTCCTGATATTATTAAATTCGTAATAGATCTTATAGCAGTTCTTTTGTTGGCTCTTGGAATAAAGGGTTTATCAAAAGTTAGATCCGCGAGAGAAGCAAATATAACTGCAGCAATTGCTATGTTGCTTTCTGTTGTAGGTTTACTCTCTTACTATTTAGGGACTTCAGGAATCCCTGCTCAATCATGGGCATGGATCCTTGTAGGATCTTTAGTGGGAAGTTTGTTGGGAACTTTGCTTGCTAAGAAGGTTCCTATGACATCAATGCCAGAGACTGTAGCTTTGTTCAATGGATTTGGTGGAATGTCCTCTCTATTAGTAGCTATTGGAGCCTTTTTATTCCCTTTTAATGAAGTAGCAAAAGCAGGAGCTTTAGAGCCTTTTATTAATGATGTTTCGATTTCAGTTTCAATATTTGTGGGTGCCATTACTTTTTCAGGTTCAATCGTGGCTATGGCTAAACTACAAGGCTGGCTTTCCACCCCTGGATGGACTCAGGTTAAAGCTAGGCATTTTGTAAATATTGTTTTTGGCGTAACTTCATTGATAGCTTTCATATACCTAATAAGCGGCAATATTAGTTCGATTTGGCTTTTAGTTATAGCCTCTACTCTTTTAGGAATTGGGGTAACGTTGCCAATTGGTGGTGCAGACATGCCTGTTGTTATATCTCTTTTAAATAGCTATTCAGGTATCGCAGCTGCCGCTGCAGGTTTTGTTGTAGACAGTCAGCTTTTAATTGTCGCCGGTGCAATGGTGGGAGCAGCGGGCTTGATATTAACTCAGGTAATGTGCAAAGGAATGAACAGATCTCTGATTTCTGTCCTTTTTGGAGGCTCTTTATCTGCACAAACTACTACATCTTCTGGATCTGGGGAATATACAAATATAACTTCCTGTAGTGTTGAAGAATGTGCACTAACATTAGAGGCTGCAAATAGGGTAATCGTTGTTCCTGGTTATGGTCTTGCTGTGGCTCAAGCTCAACATACCTTGAGAGAAGTAACAAAAAAACTAGAACAAAATGGTATTGAAGTTGTATACGCGATTCATCCTGTAGCAGGCAGAATGCCAGGACATATGAATGTTCTTTTAGCAGAAGCAGATGTTCCCTATGAACAACTTAAAGAAATGGATGTTGTTAACCCTGAATTTCCCGCAACAGATGTTGTTTTGGTCTTAGGAGCAAATGATGTTGTTAATCCTCAAGCCAAAAATGACAAGAGTTCTCCTTTATATGGAATGCCTGTTCTTGATGTACAAGAAGCAAGAACAGTCTTTGTAATAAAAAGAGGTATGAGTGCTGGTTATTCGGGAATAAAGAATGATTTGTTTGATTTGCCAAATACTTCTATGGTTTTTGGTGATGCTAAGAAAGTTTTAAGTGAGTTAATTGGAGAATTAAAGGATCTAGGAGTTGGTGATAAATAGTAATCTCTCATTTAAGTTCTCAGATTATATAAACAAAAGACCTTTTAATCAGGCTTTCCCGTGGATTGGAGGGGACCTTCAAACTTTAAGAGATACATTTATTTTTGATTTCCTCCAAGCTAAAACAAATAAAAAAATACTTTTACCAATAAATAATATTCTCTCAGAAAAATTTGAGGGTGATTATCTCTTAGGGTTTTTAGAGTTGCCAGAAAACTTTGATTGTTTTAAAGGAATTGTTCTTATTACTCATGGATTAGGAGGATCTACTAGGCGTTTTGGTTTAAAACGAATTGCTAGAAAATTAGTTAATAATGGATTTGGAGTTCTTAAATTAAATCTTAGAGGGGCAGGTTCAGCTAGATATTTGGCGAAAGGGAATTATTCTGCAAGATGTTCGAATGATATTATTTTGGCGCTTAAAAATTTTAGACAACTTCTTAATTCTGAATTTAAATATTCTTTAAAAAATAGAGAGGATATACCTATATTTGGAGTTGGATTATCTTTAGGAGGAACTATTCTTCTTAATGCCTGCTTAGACAACAGCTCAAAAAATAGTAAAAAATTATTAGATGGATTGGCTTGCGTTAGTAGCCCTTTAGATTTATTAGCTTGCAGCAATTGTATAGAAAGACCTCGAAATTCTTTATATCAAAAATGGTTAATGCAACGTTTAAAAAGGCAATTATGGGATGGATTTAAAAATGAAGGGTTGTTATTGCCTAAAAGTAACTTGAGTAAAAAAATTAAAGGTTTAAAGACGATAGGAGAATTTGATAAAAATTTCACTGCACCTAGTTGGGGGTTCAAATCTTTAAAGGATTATTATTATCAATCTTCACCGATATTTAGGATTCAAAGTTTAATTAAGAATCTTCCCCCTACTCTTTTAATTCACGCTAAGGATGATCCTTGGGTACCTTATCAATCTACTTTAAATTTGAAAAATTCTTTGAATGAATCATTTAATAAATTAACTATTCTAATTACTAATAAAGGGGGGCATAATGGTTTCCATTCAAATAATGGTTGTTGGTCTGATGAGGCAGTTAAGAATTGGCTTTTAAGTATTTAAGAAATATATATCTTTAAAATTATTTTTCAAAAGGAGTTTTTTTGAAAATCCACTTTTCGATTGGATTACCATTAACAACATGAGAGATGAAAATTTCTGATACTTTTTCTGGAGAAACTTTTTCATACCAAATACCATCGGGCCAAATAAGAAGAATTGGTCCGTTTTTACATATTCTTAAACAATCTACTTTAGATCTCAATATTTGAATATTTCTTGAAGAAGAATAATTCTCATAATTTTTTAAAGTCTGTTTAAGACATTCCCAAGTCTTATTACCTTCATCGCCTTTAAAACATTTTTGTTTTGTAGGCGTTGCACAAAGTAATAAGTGCTTATGAACATTCACTTTTTTTATCCTACATTGATATATTTTTTTCCTTTTTTAATTTCTTCTTGTACAAAAATTCTGGCCCAACTATCGACTTCTAGAATATCCTCTAACTGTGGATTTAAGTTAAGTATATTCAAATGCGATTCACAAGTTTTATTTATAAAGATAGGAATTTCTTGAAAAGAAATTTTTTCCTTTAGAAATTGATCTACCGCCATTTCATTTGCAGCATTTAGTACTGCAGGCATTGTTCCTGAACATTTTCCTGCGGAGTATGCAAGTCCCATACATGGATATTTCACTTCGTCCGGTTTTTTAAATGTAAGCTGACCAATCTCAGTTAAATTGAATCTTTTCCAATTAGTTTTTAATCTTTCTGGCCAACTCATTGCATATAAAATTGGGAGCTTCATATCAGGCCATCCTAATTGAGCTAAAACAGAAGAATCTTCCATTTCAATCATTGAATGAATAATACTTTGAGGATGAATAACAATTTCAATATTTTCGTAGGACGTCCCAAATAGATAATGTGCTTCAATAACCTCTAATCCTTTGTTCATAAGAGTGGCAGAATCTACAGTTATTTTTCTCCCCATACTCCAATTTGGATGGGAAGTCGCATCTTCTACTGTGACATTTTTTAAATCCTCTACGGCCCAATCTCTAAAAGCCCCTCCTGATGCCGTTAAATGAATAGCTTTTAACCCATTGGGGATTTTACCTGTTGAAAAATCGGCATTTTCATAATTAGGTAATCCTTGTATGCATTGAAAGATAGCTGAATGCTCAGAGTCTGCAGGTAAAAGTCTACTTTTGTTTTCCTTTAAAGCAGGTATAACAACCGACCCCGCGGCAATTAATGTTTCTTTATTGGCAAGAGCAATATTTTTACCAACCTTAATTGCTGACATCGTCGGAATAAGTCCAGCACATCCTACTATCCCAGTAATTACAGTATCAGCAGAATCCCACGCTGCTACTGAATTAATTGCCTCTCTACCACCTAAAACTATTGGAGGATTACTTATTCCTAAATTATTAATATTATTTTTTAAATCTGTTAAAAGATTTTCATCCTCGATAGCAATAACTTCGGGTTTATGTTGACTAACTTGCTCAGTCAATAAGTCTATATTTCTCCCTGCTGAAAGAGCCACTACTTTGAATTTATCTGGAAGTTCACTTACTATTTCGAGAGTTTGAGTTCCAATTGAACCTGTTGAACCCAGTACAGTGATGTATTTCAATTTTCTCTAATATTTATAGTATTTTCCCACTTAAAGGTGAATTTAATAAATAAAAATTTTAAATTGGGTTTTTTCTTAAAATTTAGATCCTAACCCATGTTGTTAGCTCAGGGGATTGATCTATGAGTTCTACTCCTTTTTCCTTTAATGAATTTCTTATTTTATCGGCTTCTGCATAATCTCTTTCCTTTTTTGCTATCAATCTTTTATTAATAAGGGATAATATTTGATCTTCGTTGATTTTGTTTTCGATTATTATTTCTTCTTTTTTTAATCCAAGCACTTTGGTCAGTTCTTCTAGTGTTTTTAAAGTTTCTCTAAGATGAAATTTTTCATTAGTATTTATTTCAAGGTTTTTAATTCTTTGGAATTGATTTATAAAGTTTTTTAGTGGTTTAGCTAATTCATAAATAATTGCAATTGCCCCTGCTGTATTCAGATCGTTATTTAATGCATTAGTAAACTTTATCTTTTTTTGAGAGATTTCATAATTGATTATTTCTTTATATTTTTCTTCAATAAATTCATTGAAATCATTTACCTCCATCGATAGATTTTCTTTTTTAGTAATATCAAAAAAAGAAAGTGCAACATTAATATTTTTCCATGCTTCGGAGGCACTTCTCAAAGCCTCATCGGTAAAATCGAGTGGCTTTCTATAGTTTACGGTTAAAACAAAATATCTTAAGGTCATCGGACTTGTTCCTGAATCTAATAAGTCTCTTATGGTAGTAAAGTTTTTCAAAGATTTACTCATCTTTTGTCCGTTTACATTGACCATTCCGTTATGAAGCCAATAGTTTGCAAGCTTTTTATTATTAGCTGATTCAGATTGCGCAATCTCATTTTCATGGTGAGGAAAAATAAGATCAGAACCTCCTAAATGGATATCAATTGTTTCTCCTAATTCATCTTTTACCATCGCAGAACATTCAATATGCCATCCAGGTCTGCCTTTCCCCCAAGGAGAATCAAAAGATGGTTCATTCTCTTTTGCTTTTTTCCATAGAGCAAAATCTTGGGGGTTATCTTTTTTATTACTTTCATCTGTAGTCATCCTGCCTTGCTGATTTATATTTTGCTCTAGAATATTTTGATTACTTAGTTTTCCATAATTTTTATTTTTAAAAACAGAATAATAAACGTCTCCACCTCGGGCATATGCAAAACCTTTATCCTCAAGAACTTTTATAAATGAACAAATATTGCAAATATGATTGGTAGCTTTTGGCATGCTATCAGGCCTCATAATGCCTAAAGCATCCATGTCTTTATGGAATTCAGTAATATTTTTTTCTGATACTTCTGCCATAGAGCTATTTTCTTCTTTTGCTCTTTTTAAAATCTTATCGTCGATATCAGTAAAATTCTGCACATACTTTACTTTAAAATTACTATAAATTAAGAATCTTCTCAAGACATCCCAAGCTATATAACTTCTTGCATGCCCAAGATGACATAAATCATAAACAGTTACGCCACAACAATAAATCTTTACTACTTCATCTATTGGTTTAAAGACTTCAACGTTTTTACTTAAAGTATTAAATAATTTGATCATATTAAAAAAGTATTTATTTGAAGATTATTTGGTTTCCATCCAGTTATTTCCAACTCCGATATCGACTAAAAGTGGGACGTTTAATTTTACACAATTTTCCATAGTTTCTTTTACTAATTGTTTTGTGATTTCTAAGAAATCTGGTTGGACCTCGAACAATAATTCATCATGAACCTGTAAAAGCATTTTAACTGGAATATTCATCTCTAAAAGTTTTTGGTTTAATTGAACCATAGCTATTTTAATAATGTCAGCACTAGAACCCTGAATTGGAGCATTTGCTGCAGCTCTCAATAACTGAGCTTCCATTCCAGCTCTCCTAGCCGTTTGTAAATCAATTTCATAAGGATCTTTCCCAATTAATCTACCAAGTCCATTTTTATCAAATTTAAATTCTCTCTTCCTTCCAAAAATTGTTTCTACATAACCTTTCGAGAGAGCAAGCCTTTCTTGAAGTTCTAGAAATTTAAAAATTTTGGCATATCTTTCTTTATATTTAATCAAAAATTCTTTTGCTTCTGTGGTACTTACCCCTGTAGAACGTGCGAATTTTTTTATTCCCATTCCATAAATAACCCCAAAATTAATGGTTTTACCAACTCTCCTTTCGTCGGAATTGATATCTTCCTTTTCAAAAATCAATCGTGCTGTTAAAGAGTGAATATCATCATTTTTGTGAAATGCATTTATAAGAATTTCTTCATTAGCTAAGTGAGCTAGTATTCTTAATTCAATTTGAGAATAATCTGCTGATAATAATTTCCAATCTTTTTCTGGCAAGAAGGCTTTTCTTATTCTTCTACTGAATTCTGTTCTGACAGGGATATTCTGAAGATTTGGATTGCTACTGCTTAATCTACCAGTAGCAGTAGCTGCTTGATTGAAGTTGGTATGAACTCGTCCAGTTTTTTCACTGATAAGGTTGGGAAGAGCATCAATATATGTACTTAAAAGTTTACTAAGAGTTCTATGTTTTATTAGATAGGGAATTATCTCATGTTCTTCTACTAATCTTTCAAGAACAACGGCATCAGTACTCCAACCTGTTTTTGTTTTCCTTGATTTTTTTTTGTCAAGATTTAACTTCTCAAACAATATTTCACCAAGTTGTTTTGGGGAAGATAAATTAAATTCGTGCTTGGCTATTTCAAAAACATTTTCCTCAATATTTTCTAATGTACTTTTTAATTCTTTAGAAAGTTCATTTAAATAAGTGATATCTATTCTGATACCATTCATCTCCATTTCTGATAAGACTGGCTCTAAAGGTAATTCGATTTCTTTAAATAATTTTGTTAAATTCTGATTTTC
>QCVS01000017.1 GCA_003210285.1 Prochlorococcus sp. AG-686-J21 | reverse complement strand
TTTAAAAGATGTCGATCCAAAAGATCCTACTGAAGATTTAAGAACTATTTTAAGAAATTCCGATGTAAATTTTGAAATAGAAAAGATTGAACGTTATTTTGATCCAGAAAATACAACTATAAAAAGCAATTAAATATTTATACAAAAAATTTCACATGAAACTTTCAAAAAAAAATGAGGCACTTAACATAATTGAACCTGCATATTTAGCCTCTCTCTCTTCATTACTATGGATCGCTTTATATTATTTACCTATTGGTGGTGCATTGTTGAGATTAATATTACCTCTTCCAATAATCTTGTTGCATTTGAGAAGAGGAACTCAAACTGCATTTGAAGGTCTCATAATACAATTTCTTTTGTTATTAATACTTATGGGTCCAATTAGAGGAACTTTGTTTTTATTCCCATATGGGATATTAGCTTTTTGGCTAGGCTGGTCTTGGTTTATGAAAAAAAATTGGTGGCTTAGTTGGGGCGTAGGTTTTATTCTTGGAACACTCGGTTTTTTTATAAGGGTATTTGCATTATCAACTTTAGTTGGGGATAATCTTTGGATAATAATTACAAGAGCAAGTTATGGCCTTTTAGATAAATTTATTGAACTATTTAACTTGCCATTCTCACCTTCGATCAGAATTATCCAATTTGTTGCAATATTTTTAATAATTTTTCAAGAAATGGTCTATGTTTTAACCATACATATACTCGCATATTCTCTTTTCCCTAGATTAAATTCAAACATTCCCGATCCTCCAAAAATAATTAATGGATTTGTTGATTTAGGTTTTTGATATAAAATTAAATAATGCATAAATCGTATTTAGGAATAAAGTTATTTGGAAGTAAAGTAAATCAAAAATTATTTTCTGAAAGGGTAGATGCTCTTCAAAAAGAAATTAATAATTTTATTTTCTATCTTGTGATTGCAGGAACAGAAACATCTCAAATTCAAGGTATATCCGCAGCAGGAATTAATTCAAAAGCCAGAAGGAGAACTGCCTTAGCAGATGCTGAGTTCCTTCTTTTTGGTGCTTCTAAAGATCATAAATATAAATTACCCTTTTTAAATGCAGGAGTAACTCCTGCATTAATAAGCTATGTATGTAGGAAACTTATATGTGCAATTCCAATAGTGGTTCCTATAGGAATAAAAGAAGAACCTTACTTTAGCCATTTAACTGTAGAAAATAATTTAGTAGGCCCAGCTAAATGCTTGACTACTGGAAAATCTATGAATAAAGAGAGAGTTTTGAGTCTTTACAAAAAAGGCCTAGAAATTGGAAAATCAACGAAACAACCCATATTCATTTCAGAATCTGTACCAGGAGGAACTACAACTGCTCAGGCAGTCATGGAAGCTTTTGGCTTAAATGTAAATAATTTAATAGGAAGCAGTTTGATAGATGCTCCTAGGACTTTAAAAACAAAAGTAATTAAAGCTGGTCTTTTAAAAGCAAATCTAAAAAATAATTTTGATTCTTTAGATGTTATTTCTTCAGTCGGAGATCCATTTCAAGCGTTTTCTCTGGGACTATTGATTGGAGCAAGATTAGCTAATCAATCTGTTGTATTATCTGGAGGAAGCCAAATGTTAGCTGTTATTTTACTTGCTTTGGAATTTATTGATTCTAAAGAAAAACAGGAATTCATTGATTTGGTTTTTATAGCTACTACTGGATGGTTGGTTAAAGATAATTTGTTGGGTGATTTATTAGATTTAATAACTGAGAAACACAATGTGAACTTATTAGGATTGGCAAGTCCTTTGAATTTCAAATCATCTAAATTTAAAGAATTGAGTGATTATGAAATAGGTTATGTAAAAGAGGGGGTTGGTGCTGGTGGGATGTCAATTCTTGCTTTTCTAAAAGGCTTTAGTAATGAAGAAATAGTTTCAAGGTGTCAAGTTAATCTTGAAAGAATGAAGGAGTTAGGTCAAATTTCCTTAAATAAGGATTGTTAAATGATTAAAAAATATCTTACAAGAAGACAATTCCTTAATTACGGAAAACTATCGCTCCTTTTCTTTCTTAATTCATGTAGTAATTCTTTAAAAAAATTTAAAATTGGTTTTCAAGGTTCATTTTATCCAAAATCTTTAAAAGATACTTTCCCTGTGATTTGGCAAAAAGAAAATATTAATTTTAGTAAGCTTAAATTAGAAAAAAATAAAATAAAATTATCTAAATCGGACTTTATTTTGATTAACGATGGATGGCTAAATAATATTGATTTTGCAAGTTTTCAAAACATAAATAATTTATTTTCAAATGATATATTAGATGATAGATCGAGAGAGTTTTTAAAAAGTTTTAAAGAATATCAACGTGATAAATTATTTCCGATAGGTGTAGTTCCATATGCAGTAATTATAAAAAATAATAAAGATCTTATTTATGACGCTAGTAATTCTTGGGATTTTCTTCTAGCTGAAAAGTTGAAAAGAAAAATTATATTCCCTCAAAGTTCAAGAATATTAATTTCAATTTCAAAAAGAATTACTATAAAAAATTCACTTAGCAAACTTCAAGAACAAGCAATGTTATTTGATGATAAAAATACAATAAATTGGTTAATTAACTCTAATGCATCTGTTGCCATTATCCCCTTTTCTTTATGCGAAAAATATCTGAGAGTTGATTCAAGACTTTCTATGGTTTTCCCAAATAAAGGTGTTCCTTTAATGTGGAATTTTCTTCTTGCGAAATCAAAAGTTAATAATATAATTCTAACCGATTGGATAAAGTCTTTAGAAAAAAAGGCTACTATCGATGAGTTAGCTAATCAAGGTTGGTATTTACCTTTTAAAAATGAATATTCTCAGGATAAATACAATATCAAAATTGAAAATAATAATTATGGTCCATCTAAAAATTGTTGGGAAAATAGTTGGTCTTTTTCACCTTTAAATAATGATGAGAAGTTAAGTCTAGAAAATTTGTGGAATAAATCATTAACCCCATAATCTTTTTTTAGGCTTTTCAATTAATAAGTTGTGAGTTTCTTTTAATAAAAATGGAATATTTAATTTACTTGGACATTTTGGAATGCATTCATTGCAATCTAAGCAAAAAGAGGCATCTTTTTCTTCCCACCAGTGACCGGCCCTCCCTATTAAATTATATCTTTCTTTAGCAAATTCTAATTGGCCATATCCAATAGATATATTTCTTAAACGAAGTATTTCAGGAATAGGAATTTCACTTGGACATGGTAGACAAGATCTGCATTGCTCACATTTTGAAGACTTTAACTCTTTATTTGCAAAATTTTCGATATTTTCTAATGCACTTATTTCAGAATATGTAAGTTTTTGACTTGAGTTTATAAGCTTTTTTGCAATATTAAAATCTTCAAATTTTGTAGCTCCTAAAGATAGAGTTGTGATACCTTTCGATAGTAAAAACCTATAAGCCAGCTCCAAAGGGTGGTAAGGCGCTGATGCTTTTAATAAATTTTCGCTTGGAGCATATAATCTTCCACCCTTATCCGCAGGTGATATTGCTAAAACACCCATTTGCTTTTTTAAAGCTAGTTGGGCAAGGCTTATTTTTGATTGATCAAAAAAATGTAAATGAAGATTGCAAAAACTAAATACTTCAGAGTTAATGGCATTTTCAATAAGCTTATAACTGCCATGTGAACTGAACCCAACTTGATCAACCAAGCCCTTTTTAATTACCCATTTTAAAAACTTCCCCCCCTCTCCATTTAGAACCCAATCTAAATGCTCCTCTAAGTTTATTCCATGGATCGCAAGATTATTTATTTTCTTTAGCTTTAAATTTTTGAGTGAATTTTCGAAATTCTCTTTTAGATAATTAAAATCTCCTTTGGGTAATACTTTGGTCGTAATTATCCATTCTTTCCTAAATATATTTTCGGAAGTTTCTAATTTCTTTAATGACTTCCCTATCAGTTTTTCAGCGTTACCGTAAGCAGCAGCAGTTTCTAAATGATTAATGCCCGCATCATGAGCACTTTTTATAAGGTATTTCATTTTATCAAGATTTTCTGTCGCTCTCATTGTGCCTAACGTAAACAAACTTACATCGCACGCTTTTCCAAATGATCTTTTCTTAGAATGAATTATCATCTTTATATGATTAATACCTACTTAATGACTTTTTAATTTATTTATAATATAAAATGTTTTAAAGTAAAACAAAGTTAATAATAGTTTTTCAAATAATCTACATTTAAAGTTATGTTTACAGGAATAGTTCAGTCAATAGGAAAACTTAAAAAAGAAAAAAATTTCTTAATTATTGAAATTCTGGATCAGGCTTTTGATATGCAAATAGGTGATAGTATCGCAGTTGATGGAATTTGCTTAACAGTAAAAGAGATTTCAAATAATCAATTTAAAGTTGATGTAAGTGAAGAAACTTTAAAGAAGACTACTTTAGGAAAAAAATCTAGTATTAATCAAATAGTTAATTTAGAACCTGCTCTCCGAATCTCGGATCGTCTTGGGGGCCATATAGTTAGTGGACATATTGATGGTTTGGGAAAAGTTGAAAATATAGAAAAACTTGAAAAATCTTGGCTTTTATCAATTAAATGGCAAAATAAAAAATTTTCCAAGTATATTGTAGAGAAGGGAAGCATATGCGTTAACGGCATTAGCCTTACAATTGCAAACTCTGAGAATGAAGGGGAAATTTTTACTATCGCAATTATTCCACATACTTGGGAAAACACTAATCTCAAAAATTTATCAATTGGCGAAAGTGTAAACCTTGAAGGAGATGCTTTAATTAAATATGTTGAAAAACTACTTAAATTTAATACAAATATAGATTCAGAAAACTTTTCTCAAGAAATCTCCTCAAGTTGGCTTAAAGAGAATGGCTGGAATAAATAATATTCTTAATTTAATGGAGTAAGGGAGATAATTTTAGAATCCTTTTTAAGATCAATTTTATATTCTTTACCAGGCTCTAATCCTAATTTCTTTGTATAGGCATGACCTATCAATAAGTTGCCATTGCCATGAACTTTTGTTTTGAATTCTGCTTGCCTCCCTCTTGAAGATCTGTTCCCAGCCTTACCAGCACCACTATTACTTAACTTATAACCCTTCGCTTCAATAAGTGCTCTATAAAAACTTTTTCTTAAGACTCTTCCACTTGGACTTACATAGCCACAGCCTCTTGCTATTTCATCCTCAGATTTCTTGCTGAGTAATTTAGATTTTTCTAGAAGTTCTTTTCCTACAAGCATTATATTAGCTTTTTCTTATTATATATTCTTACTAAAAATGAGAATTGTGGCAATACAAGTTAATAAAAAATAGATTTTTAAAGAATAAATCCTTTATTACAAGAGGTACAAAATGATAAATAAAATAACCCAAATCCCATCTACGAAATGCCAATATAATTCAACAGCTTCTAATGGGAACATATTTTGATTAGTAATTCTTCCTTCCTTTGGTCTTGTTTGCCAAGAAATAATTAATATCATTAACGTCCCTAAAGTTACATGCAAACCATGAAAGCCTGTTAAGGCATAAAAAGTACTTGCAAATAAATTATCCGTTAGTCCGAACGGCAAATTGAAATATTCAAATAGTTGACATATTAAAAAGGTAATCCCAAGTAGAGCAGTGACTATTAACCATTTCTGAGTATCAGAATTTTTATTTTTAAGAAGAGCTTTTCCTGCTTTATGGAAAGTCGCGCTACTAACAAGCAATAAAATTGTATTTAATGTAGGTATAGGTAGTTCTAATTCATAAATAGCTCCATCCGGTAAAGGATTAACTGCTTTATATGTTAGGTAGGCAGCAAAGAAACCAGCAAAAGTCATCCCATCTGCTATTAAAAAAGTTATTAATCCAAACATCCTGAAGTCTTCATTATGTTCACTTACTTCACTTTCTTTTTTTTTAATTTCTTTTGAACTATCGAGAGTTGTCATAGATTTTTTTTTTTTGATTAATTTTCTTGATTTATTGGTTTTCCATAACCATAAGGTTCTTCAACTAAAGGTGCTTCCCCTTCCCAATTTTCAACAGGTGGAGGGGATGATGTTAACCATTCAGGAGTTAAAGCATTCCATGGATTATCCCCAGAATCCTTTCCATTTTTGATACTTAAAAATATATTAACTAAAAATGGGATAGTACTTATAGCCATTAAAAGAGCTCCAACGCTACTAATTTGATTAACAAATTGAAATTGAGGGTCATATTCTGCAACTCTTCTAGGCATTCCATTAAGACCAAGCCAATGTTGAGGAGCGAAGCATAAGTTAAAGCCAATAAAAGTTATGGCAAAATGTAGTATTCCTAGCTTCTCACTCATTAACTTACCTGTTACCTTTGGGAACCAATGATATATAGATGAGAAGATAATAAAAACAGTTCCTCCATATACTATGTAATGGAAGTGAGCAACAACGAAATATGTATCATGAACATGAATATCAAAAGGTACCTGAGCAAGAGCAACTCCTGTAATACCACCAAATACAAAATTTATAATAAATCCACATGAGAATAACATTGCACTATTTATAGATATTTTTCCACCCCACAAGGTTGCAACCCAATTAAAAAATTTAATTCCTGTTGGAACTGCTATAAATGCTGTAGCAATAGTAAAGAATAATCTCATCCAAGGAGGGGTACCACTTGTAAACATATGATGAGCCCAAACAACTAAACCAAGTACAACTATTCCCATTATTGAAAAAACCATTGTGGTATATCCAAAAAGTGGCTTTCTTGAATGCACTGGAAGAATTTCACTAACTAAGCCGAATGCAGGAAGAACCATGATGTAAACAGCTGGATGGGAATAAAACCAAAATAAATGTTGATAAACAACTACGTTTCCACCTAAAACAGGGTTAAAGAAACCGGTATGAGCGACAATATCAAAGCTAAGTAATATTAATGTCCCAGCCAAAACTGGAGTTGATAAAACGACTAATAAACTTGTCCCCAGCATCGCCCAACAATACATAGGTAATTGCATCAGCTTTAATCCTGGTCTCCTCAATTTAATAATTGTTGCAATGAAATTTATCCCTCCAAAGATAGAGCTACCTCCGAGCAATAAAACACTCATTATCCAAATGATTTGTCCTGACTGAGGGGTGGTTATACTCAAAGGTGGATAAGCAGTCCATCCTGCCTGTGCGGCCCCTTCAACAAAATAACTTGCTACTAACATCAAACCGGAAGGAGGGATGAGCCAAAAAGCTACAGCATTCAATCTTGGGAATGCCATATCTCTAGCTCCAACATAAAAAGGAATTAAATAATTACCAAATGCACCATTTACTACGGGTACAATCCACAAGAAAATCATTATTGTTCCATGTAATGTTAAAACTTGGTTATATACATCTCTAGGCATAAAGTCCGACATTGGGCTTGCTAATTCAATTCTTATTGCACTCGCTAAGGTCCCCCCAATTAAATAAAAAAGAAACCCACAGACAAGATATTGAATACCAATTACTTTATGATCGAGACTAAAACTAAAGTATCTAAGCCATCCTTTAGGTTGAAGACTATTGGTATTTGGATCCTGCGAATCAATTGATATCGTCATAAGCTAACCTCCGTTTTTGTGTTTTTGTTAAACCAATCTTTGTAGTCAGATTCTTTTTCAACTATTATTGAAGCTCTCATTCCTCCGTGGTAAGGACCGCATAATTCCGCACATATTATTGGATATTTCCCAACCTTAGTTGGAGTGAAATTTAATATCGTGGGTTGGCCCGGAATAATATCTTGTTTTATTCTGAATTCTGGCACCCAAAAAGCATGAATAACATCTTTTGATTCCATCTTCATAGAAACTTTATGATCAACTGGAACGTGAAGCTCCCCAGAAATAAATTCCCCTTTCGGATAATTAAATAAAAATGCAAATTGCATAGCTGATACTTCAACAGATAAATTATTGCTAGCAACCTCATTATTTGATGCCTGGCTGATTCCAGCCCAAATCTTTTCAGTGTTTGTGGTCATCATTTCATGGCTATGATTTAGTTCTTTCATACCTCCCATTCGATCGTAAATGTTGTAGCTATATAAACCTATTATTAAAACAATAATAGATGGAATAATTGTCCATACAATCTCGAGGCTTAAATTACCTTCTAGAGCTATCCCATCTCCAAATTGATCTTTCCTTTTCCTAAATTTAAATAAACTATATATAACTGCTATGGTCATTCCTATGAATATTATTAATCCAATAATGAAAAGAATTTTAAAAAGCTCATCATATATTGGTGCATTTATACTTGCTTCAACAGGAAGTAAGTTAACATTAAATCCGATCCAAAAAGATATACCAAATACAGCGGAAATTATAAGTATTAAATAAAAGTTTTTATTTAACAATTGAGGTAAAAAGTTGTTATTTATATTCTCAACATATTCATTTTTTCTAAAATTGCATCGTTTGTTAATGGAAAATTATTGAAATTCACAACTTCTTAAGATTTAAAAAATAAAAGTAGTATTATCAATAACTTTTTATAGATCTATGTCAGGGAAAAAAGATTAAATAAGCAAATAAATTTTAAAAATAAAACATTTACTTTTAATTAATGTTTGATAATTGAATTTAAATTAATATGCAAAAACAAGAGATCTATTTAACTTGTTCAAAAACGAAATATATCAATCAAGATACAAGTCAGTTTTTCAAAAATTGGGAAATCATTGCGTTTTGGCATTAATCGCTTTAATAGTTATTGGAGGTGCTACAAGGGTTATGGAGGCTGGACTTGCTTGCCCTGATTGGCCTTTATGTTATGGGACTTTTCTGCCTCTAAATCATTTGAATTTAAGAGTTTTTCTAGAATGGTTTCATCGTTTGGATGCTTTCCTGGTTGGTCTATTAATTCTTTCTAAATTCATACTTTCAATAATTTGGAGAAAAGATCTTCCAAATTGGTTGCCAAAAATATATTCATTATTAGTTTTCTTAATAATTGTTCAAGGTTCTATTGGGGCATTAACAGTAATTAATTTACTTAATTCGTACTCAGTCACTGCTCATCTTTTGACGGCTTTTTTACTTTTAATAACAACAATTACTATCAATCAGAATCTAGAAAATAGTAATGTTAATAAATCATTGATTTGGTGGAAAATATTATTATTTTTTCCTCTAATACTCACTTTAGTTCAATCATTTATTGGAGTACGGCTTTCTTCAACTTGGTCTACACATCTCTGCTTATCTTTTAATAAACAATGCTTAATATTAGATACTCATAAATTATTTGCCATCCCAATTTCTGTTTCGATTTTATGTATTTTGGCTATCTCAGTATATAAACAAAATTTGTTTCTCAATAATTGGAGATACCTTTGCTCACTTTTTTTTCTCTTAATTTCCCAGATTGTTCTTGGGATATTAAGCCTTAAAACTAATTTAAGTGAACCTGTTTTTGTTATTGGCCATCAACTAAACGCTTCATTATTAATTGCGATACTAACATCATTGATTTTTAGGAATCCTTATCCAAATAAAAAAATTAATCAACCATTAAATACATTATTAGTAGGTTTAAAATCATGAAAAGTAATTTAGAAAACTTAAACTTCCAGACTTCTATTCGTGAACAAGTTGTACCTTCAAGAAAAAAAGTAAAACTACCTCCTTGGCTTGAAGTTGCCAAACCTAGGTTAATCCCATTATTACTGGCTACAACTTTGGGAGGCATGGCATTAACGGAAGAATGGCCATTGTCCTCGCCTAAACTTATATGTACTTTAGGAGGAGGAGCTTTGGCTGCCGCAGCTGCTGGAGCCCTTAATTGCTTGTGGGAAATGGACCTAGACAAAAGGATGAAAAGGACTAGTAATAGAGCTTTACCCTCAGGTAAATTATCATCTAATACTGTTTTTCTTGGAGCAGTATCTTGTACATTGGCAGCTGCAATGCTTTTGATTAGCGGGGTAAATTTTTTAGCTGCCGGATTAACATTGCTGGGATTATGTAGTTATGTAATTTTATATACGATAATCCTTAAACCGAGAACAACTCAAAATATTGTTTTTGGTGGAGTAGCAGGAGCTATACCTCCTTTAGTAGGAGCTTCCGCAGCTACGGGGCATATAGGCCTTAGTGGATGGTGGTTATTTGGTTTGGTAATGCTGTGGACCCCAGCTCATTTTTGGGCTCTTGCAATTTTATTAAAAGATGATTATGCATCTGTAGGTATACCTATGCTTCCTTCCGTTAAAGGCTCAGCTTTTACAGTCAAAGCTATTTCACGTTACGGATGGGCAACTGTTTTTATGAGTATTCTGGGTGTTTTTGCTTTACCGGAGGGAGGACTTCTTTATTTGATATTGCTTTTACCTTTTAATGGAAGACTTTTACAATTAATAAATAGATTGAAAAGTTCACCAGACGATTTAGAAAAAGCTAAAGGATTATTCAGATGGTCAATACTTTATATGTTCGGTATTTGTCTTTTGCTATTGATTTCAAGAACTCAACTTTCTGTGGATTTTGAACATCAGTCTATGCAAATGTTCTTATCATTAAAGGCATACTTTAATTATTAGATTGATGTAAAGTATTAGTGGATAAATTCTAGTTTGATGAATTATATACAAATTACGGATCTTTCAAAATCATATTCTGATATTCAGGCATTAAAAGATTTATCAATGGAAATAAATGCTGGTACATTATTTGGAATCTTAGGTCCAAATGGTGCAGGTAAGTCTACTCTCATAAAAATACTAGCTACTTTAGTAGAACCAGATGGTGGTGAGGTTTTCATAAATAATATCAATTTAATTAAAAATCCAAGAAAAATTAGAGAATTAATTGGTTATGTGGCTCAAGATATTGCTCTCGATAAAATCCTTACAGGGCGAGAGTTATTAGATTTTCAGTCGGATTTATATCATATGAATAAAAAGGAAAAATACGAAAGAATAAAATTATTAATCAATCAATTAGAGATGAATGATTGGATTGATAGAAAATGCGGAACATATTCAGGAGGAATGAAAAGAAGAATAGATTTGGCTGCAGGCCTTTTACATTTGCCCAAAGTTTTAATATTAGATGAACCAACGGTAGGTTTGGATATTGAAAGTAGAAATATAATTTGGCAACTTTTGAAAGATTTGAAGAATGATGGCATGACAATTATTTTAAGTAGTCATTATCTTGATGAAATAGATAAATTAGCCGATAGTTTGGTAATAATTGATGATGGGAAAGTTATAGCTCAAGGAACACCTGCTCAACTTAAAAATAAATTAGGAGGAGATAGGATAACTTTAAAAGTCAGAGAATTTAGTACTCATGAAGAGTCTAAAAAAATAAGTGAAATTTTATCCTCAATCAATGGAATCAGTCAGATTATCATAAATAAGGCGCAAGGTTATTCAATTAATTTTGTAGTAGATAAGGAAAAGGATTTGCTCACAAAATTAAAAGTAGAATTAGCTTTTTCAAAGTTTGAAATTTTTTCTCTTGCTCAAAGTCAACCTAGCTTGGATGATGTATATCTACAGGCCACGGGCAAAACATTATTAGATGCTGAAATTTCCATGACTGGTAAAAGAGATCTAAAAAAAGAATCGAAGCAATCAATGAGATGAAAATAATAAATTTTTTGATAACTAATTATAATAATGATTAAAAGTTCTTAAATAATGGAATTAAAACAATATAATTTATTTTTTTTATATCAAGAAACTGTTGCTTTAACCAAAAGATTATTTATCCAATTAAAAAGAAGACCTTCTACTCTTCTAGCGGGCATATTGCAACCTATAATTTGGCTCTTTTTATTTGGAGCTCTTTTCTCAAAAGCTCCTGAAGGTTTTCTACCAGGAGTTGATTCTTATGGAAATTTTTTGGGAGCAGGACTAATTGTTTTTACTGCTTTTAGTGGAGCGTTGAATTCAGGCTTGCCTTTAATGTTTGATAGAGAGTTTGGCTTTTTAAATAGGTTACTTGTAGCACCTCTAGCGAGTAGATTGTCTATTGTTTTATCCTCATTCTTTTACATAACTATTCTGAGTTTTGTTCAAAGTATTGTGATAATGATTGTTTCATTTGTTTTGGGTTATGGGTGGCCTGACTTTTATGGGTTAGGAATTGTTTTTACAACATTAATACTATTAGTACTCTTTGTGACATCAATAAGCCTCTGTTTGGCTTTTGTTTTACCTGGTCATATTGAATTAATTGCTCTTATATTTGTAATAAATTTGCCTCTTCTTTTTGCAAGTACTGCATTAGCACCCATTTCTTTTATGCCAAATTGGTTGGGGTGGCTAGCCTCCTTAAATCCATTAACTTTTGCGATTGAACCTATCAGGATTGCTTATACTCAAACTATGAATTTAGATGTGGTGGCTTTACACGCACCATATGGTGACTTAACTTGTAAGAGTTGTATCTCAATTTTATTTTCTTTAACAGTTTTTTCTTTAATTATTATAAGACCACTGTTAAATAGAAAATTAAATTAATAAATTTATGTTTTTAAAAGATCATCTAAAAGATACTTACCAAAAAGCATCTTTTGATAAAAATCATTTGATGTTAGAAAATATAGTTAATGTATGGGCACATAGGTTTGGACCTGAATCTTTAAATGAACTATTTGTTAAAAATCAAGATCAATTTAAATTAATAGAAGAGGATCAGGCAGAGACAAGTCATAATCAAATCAACTTGGAATTAACAGAAGAGGATCAGGTAGAGGCAAATCAGAATCAAATCAATTTGGAATTCTTAAAAAATGTTCAATACGAAGAAGAGATAGAATTTAAACCTAAAGAAACAAAAAAATCAAATAATACTGAAATTATTGATAAAGATATTTCTGGGTCTTATAAAAATGAAAGTGAATATAAAGACAAAGAAGAATTGCCATTACCTAATATAAATAACTTAAGAAAATGGATTAATAACGAGAAAAAAGCTAGCTAAGTTTTTACATCATTCCTGGCATACCCATGCCGCCCATTCCTGGCATACCCATACCACCCATTCCTGGCATACCCATACCACCCATTCCACCCATACCACCCATACCACCCATACCACCCATTGGATCTGCCCCTGGTCCTCCAGGTGATGCCTCTGGTTCTGGAATATCAGCAACTGCAACTTCCGTAGTAATTATCATTGCTGCGATTGATACTGAATCTTGAAGAGCTAATCGGATAACTTTAGTAGGATCTAATATTCCTGACTCGTTTAAGTTCTCATATTCTCCATTATTAGCATTAAAACCCTTACCAAGTCTTTTTATATCAGCGATAACAACATCTCCATTAAAACCAGCATTTTTTGCAATTTGTTTTGTAGGTTCTAAAAGTGCATTTGTAATAATATCAATACCTGTAGTCAAATCATCTGAGATTTCTTTACGTGAATTAGAAAGTTCATTTGATATTTCAATTAACGTTTGTCCTCCCCCTGAAACTACTCCTTCTTCGATAGCAGCTTTTGTAGCATTGAGTGAATCTTCTATTCTTAATTTTTTATACTTCATCTCTGTTTCCGTCGCAGCCCCAACTTTAATAAGAGCTACTCCCCCAGCAAGTTTTGCTATTCTCTCGTTAATCTTATCTTTATCGTATTCCGATTCAGTTATTTCTACTTCCCTTTTTAATTTTTCAACTCTTGCTTGGACAAGGTCTTTGGTATCGTCGAAAGCTACGATTGTTGTTTTATCTTTTGAGATTGTTATTTTTTTTGCTTTTCCAAGATCATTAAG
The DNA here is from genome assembly GCA_003210285.1 of Prochlorococcus sp. AG-686-J21. Lineage (GTDB taxonomy): Bacteria > Cyanobacteriota > Cyanobacteriia > PCC-6307 > Cyanobiaceae > Prochlorococcus_A. The sequence goes on along the minus strand of QCVS01000017.1, from coordinate 4,488 downwards.
AGTAACTTCATCTAATTTCATAGATTGATCTTCGCTAATTAATTTAGCTCCTGTAAGAATTGCAATATCTTCCAGAGCAGCTTTTCTCCTTTCTCCAAATGATGGAGCTCGAACAGCCGAAACATTTAATACCCCACTATTTTTATTTAATACAAGAGTTGTTAGAGCTTCCCCCTCAATATCTTCAGCTAGAATTAAGAATGGAGAGGCAGATTTTTGAACCTCTTCGAGGATAGGTACCAAGTTGGTTAGTGTTGATATCTTTTGGTCAGTGATTAGGATCTTAGGATTTTCAAGCTCACAAATTTGTCTTTCTTGATCTGTTACAAAATAAGGTGAGCTATAACCTCTATCAAAAGACATTCCTTCTGTGATGTCTAGCTCTGTCTCTAGGGATTGTGATTCTTCAACTGTTATAACTCCATCTGAAGTTACAATATCCATTGCTTTTGAAATTATTGAACCAATTTCCTCATCTCCTCCTGCACTTACTGTCGCAACTTTTTTAATATCGGAGCCATTTATTTTGATACTCTTTGATTTTAATTTCTCTAAAACAAAATCTAATCCTTTTTCCATACCTTTTTTTAGCTCAATAGGACTAGCTCCCGCAGCTATATTTTTTAAACCTTCTTGAACCATTATTTGAGTCAAGATTGTTGCTGTTGTTGTTCCATCACCAGCACTCTCTTTAGTTTTTGATGCTACTTGTTCTATTAATTTTGCCCCTAAATTAGAGATGGGATTCTCAAGGTTGATTTCTTTCGCAACCGTAGAACCATCTCTTACTATGTCTGGAGAACCGAATTTTCTTTCTATTACAACATTCTTTGCCTTTGGACCAATAGTAACTTTAACAGCATTTGCGACAGTATTTATTCCTTTTTCAAGCGCTTCTCTAGATTCGTTCGAAAAGCTTAATTGTTTTGGCATGTTTATTGAAATCTTTATATCGTTATTCTAATGTCCCATGAAATTATATCTAAGGGATACTTAATTAAGTGGGGAAAGCCGAATTTCTCTTAAATAGCTATCCAAATTAATTAAATTATGAGTATCTTAAAGTTATGGACAAAACAGGGAATCTTATTTTTACATTAACTGCCACACTTGCAGTTGCAATGACTTTAATATACTTTCCTCTAAGATTTTTCTTAACTTTAACTGCTAGAAGTCGAAGATTAAAACTTCTACAAAAGATTAGAAGATTGAGGGATGAGTTGGTTCAACCATATGAAAGTACATAATTAAATACTCATGCCCCCATCAATACTTATTGTTTGTCCTGTTATATAGCTGCCAGCATTACTTGAGACCAAGAATGAAACTAAGTTCGCTATTTGTGCACAACTACCAAGTTTTCCTAATGGGATTGCTTTGATAATCTCTTCGTTATTTAGTTTTTCAGTCATTTCTGTTTCTATAAAACCTGGAGCTATAGCATTAACATTTATTCCTCTTGAAGCAAACTCTTTCGCACAGGTTTTTGTAAAACCAATAACACCTGCTTTAGCGGCAGCATAATTTGCTTGTCCAGGATTTCCAATTATTCCAACAATAGATGAGATATTAATTATCTTTCCGCTTCTTTTTTTTATCATAAATTTTGAAGCATATTTAGTACAAAGAAAAACCCCTTTTAAGTTTGTATTGAGAACTTCATCCCATTGTTCTGATTTCATTCGCATTAAGAGCCCATCTCTTGTAATGCCAGCGTTATTTACAAGGATATCTATAGTACCATTTATCTTTATGATTTCTTCAAAAGCTTTACTAACAGATTCTTCTTTTGAAACATCAAATTTTAATTTGTGAACTTTACCTCCAAACGCTTTAATTAGATTTACAACTTCTTCAGCTTTTTCATCAGAAGAAGAATAATTTATAATGACTTCTGCTCCTAAATTACTAAGTTCTAAGGCGATTTCCTTACCAATGCCCCTGCTAGCACCTGTAATTAAAGCAACTTTCCCTGTTAAAGATTTTGTATTTGACATTGTGAAATTTTAATAATTTAAAATCGTAGTACTATTTGTGCAAACATATTGCTTTTATTTATAATTATCTAGAAAATATAAATTCAAATTATTGTGCATGTATTAATACCCGCAGCAGGCAGTGGTAGCAGAATGAAAGCTGGTAAAAATAAGTTACTTATCGAATTAGAAGGGGAATCTCTTATTTATTGGACTATAAAATCTGTATTATCTGCAAGTTTAGTAAGCTGGGTAGGAATAATTGGACAACCAAACGATAAACAAGAATTATTAAAATCAATAAAAAATTTTTCTAATGAAGTTAAATGGATCAATGGTGGAGATACGAGGCAAAAGTCTGTATTCAATGGTTTAAGTTCTCTTCCATTTAATGCTGAGAAAGTTTTAATTCATGATGGTGCTAGATGCTTTATTGATCCCAATTTAATAAACAAATGTGCTTTGGAATTAGAACAAAATGATGCAGTTATCTTAGCTACCAAAGTCACCGACACAATAAAGATTGTTGATAATAATTGTTACATCAAGGAAACACCAAATAGACAAAATTTATGGGCGGCGCAAACTCCTCAAGGTTTTTTAGTGAAGAGATTAAGAAAAGCTCATGAGATGGCAATCGAGAAAAACTGGACGGTTACAGATGATGCCTCCCTATTTGAGATGTTAAATTGGCAAGTAAAAATTATTGAGGGAAATTCTGCAAATATAAAAATCACATCACCACTAGATCTGAAAATAGCAAAAGTATTTTTAAAAGATTTTTAGTAACAAGGAATATCAATACTAAGGTTTCCATCATTTCCATTTAATATGGCTTCATAACCTAAAGGGATGCACGCATTTCCAGGTAAATGTCCAATAGGCAGGTCAAAAAGAATAGGAATATCTAATTCTTGAAGCCTCTCTATTATTAGTTTTTTGAGTAAGCCTTTCCATTCAGGAGTAGACGGTTCATCTGAAAAACTTCCAAATCCAATACCTACAATTCCATTCAATTTGTTTGTCATTCTTAAATAAGTCAACATTCGATCAATTTTATAAATTTCTTCATTTATATCCTCAAATATTATTATTTTCCCTTTTAATTCAGGAAAATGATCAGTCCCGATTAGGAAAGATGCAATTGTTAGATTAGAAGCAACAATTTCTCCTTTTGCAATGCCTTTTTTTAAAGGTAAACCCTTAATATCATCAACATATCCTTCAAAAAGTAAATTTCTTAGTCTTCTTAAACTCCATTCAGGTTCTTTAAAAAGAGTAGAAATCATAGGTCCATGAATCGAGCCAAATGAACTTTTTGAATATTTTGATAACAATAGTGAACAAGTATCAGAGAATCCCATCATAAATCCATTGCCCCAATTTATTTCTTTTTCTAAAAGTCTTGCTGCTCCCCATCCTCCTTTAGCGAAAATGATAACTTTACTGTTTTGTGCTTTTTCAAGTTCTTCAAATCTTGTTTGATCATCTCCAGCAAAATAGCCAAACTTTCTTGAGAGGATATTTTTGTGAACAATCTTCAATCCCCACGTTTTTAAAATATCTATGCCTTTTATAAAATCCTCTTCATTATCTATAAAAGAGCTTGGAGCTAAAATGTTAACCTCATCTCCTTTTTTTAATTTAACTAGCATTTTTTTAATGAGTTATGACGCGATTATAAATCCCAACAATATTAAGCCTCCATACATAGATTGTTTTTTAAAATGATCACCAATTTTTTTAATGGATTGTTTACTTTCAGGAAATATTTTTAGAATATCTTTTTGCATTAAAATTGCTGTGACTAACCAAATTGGCCAAAAAATAAAAGTTAGTTGATTGATTAAAGCGCATATTGCAAGAAAACCGGAAGTTAAAAAATAACAAATTTGGATGGTTTTTTTTGTATTTGAAGCCAAATTAACTGCGGAACTGTTTACTCCAATTTGAATATCATATTTTTTATCAGCCAAAGCATATACAGTATCAAAACCAAAAGTCCAAAAAATCGTAGCAAGCCAGCAAAATAATAAAACAATACTATTGATATTTCCTTCGTTCGCAGCCCAAGGTATTACAACTGAGAATCCCCAACATATTGATAAGATAAATTGAGGATATTTAAACCATCTCTTTGCAGAAGGGTAAATTAAAATTAAAGGTAAAGCCAAGAAAGCAAGTGAAATAGAAAGTTGTCTTCCATTCTCTGGAAGCGATAATGTTAAAAAGAAACTACATATAATCAAAAATATAAGTAATAAGTAAGCTGTTTTAGTACTAATCTTATTTGCAGCAAGAGGTCTGTTTTTGGTCCTTAAGACTTTTTGATCTATTCTTTTATCCCAAATATCATTAGCCACACAACCTAAACCACTAACCAACAATCCACCTATTATGATTTTTAACAACATGTAAATGCTTGGATTTGATTCGGGAGTTAGATATAAACTCCATCCAGCAGGAATAAGTAGAATAAGTCTCCCAGTAGGCTTATTCCACCTTAATAGTT
>QCVS01000016.1 GCA_003210285.1 Prochlorococcus sp. AG-686-J21 | reverse complement strand
ACTAACGAGACTGATTGCAATAACTGACTTTCTTACTTTTATAACAAACCATATAGTGACGGATAGTGACAAACTTTTAGTAGCGCGGGTGCCTTTAAATTGATTTTGAACGAATCATATGAAAGAACCAAATACCTAATGGTTTTTTTAAAAAATCTAGTGCTTTGCAAGCAATATGTTGCAGGTTCGAATCCTTTAGCCCCTATCAGTTTGTTATACCAATAGAAGTCAGATATTGTTTAAGAATGAGCGCGGCGGAAGCGATCAAATAGAGGTCTAATAGTCGTCAAATAAGATCTCAAATTTAGAAAATTCTTTTAAAGAAATTCAGTTGTGAATATAATCTCTCAGAAATAATTTAGTAATATTCAAAAACATAAATTTAGTAGTCATAACAATATTTTCAAAATTAATTTGCGATGTTAAGGTGTTTTGATAAAGAAATTAAAAATAAGTAGTATGAAAAAGTTTTTGAGATATATCTTTTCAGGCGTTATAAATACAATAGTCACATATACTACCTCAATAATTCTTTTAAAAATATTTAATATATTTTTGGTTGTAAGTAATTTATCAGGTTACGTAATTGGTATTTTTGTTTCTTTTTATTTGAATAGAAATTTTGTATTTAAGAGTAAAAACGTCAAAGTAAAAAAACAATTTTATAAATTTATTTGTGCTTGTTTATTTTCTTATTTTATAAATTTAATTTTTTTAATTTTCTTTTCTTATATTTTTGAATTAAATGATTATATTTCACAAATTTTATCTATGGCTTCTTATAGTTTTTCCTTTTACTACTTGTCGAATAAATATATTTTCTAAATAATTATTTTTCACAAAGCTCCATACCATTATCCCATTTAAGACACTCCCAATTATTTTCTTTTGCAGTATTTATATATTCTTTCTGCAATTTATTAGAGGAGTCCCAACCAGGATCCATTGGATTAAGAAGTAAAACATTAAATTCTTTTAAATCTGATTTAATATCAACTTCATTTTTAGAATATTTTATTAAAGACCTTTGGGATAAATGGGGAACCAAATAACTTGTCGTAATTACGTTTGCATTTTTTGGTATTTCTTTAAATGCTTCCCTAGCTGGAATGATAGAATCCAAACGACTCAGGTAGGGCCCTGCAAAAAAAAGAGGCTTAGCTAGTGCCGCCCAACAAATAATCATCCATAGGAATGTTTTCTTACTATAAATGAATCTATTATTATTATTTGCTATGCCATTAATTACTGAAATTACAATAATAAGAACAATTGGGAGACTATACTGGTGAATCAAAGTTCTTTGAGAAGAAGATTCTGAAAGAATATTTGAGAAAACTAAAGGGAATGAACTTATTAATGTAATAAAAGAAATGTTTTTCCAAAAAACGAAAGCTGGGGCAAATAAAATTAATAAATAAAATAATGAATCAATTAAATTAATGTTTTTTAGAACATGTAATGGATTCAAAAATAATGTTAATAATATTTCCATGAACGAATCTCCATAGTTTGAATATCTCGCTAAAGCCATTACAGATCCTTTATCACCATTCAACATTGGGTATATCAAATTATTTAAAAATAAAAACCAAAGTACTGAAATTAACAAAAGAATTAAGGCTCTACCAAATTTCTTTTTCAAAATTTGTTCCAAACCAAAACCAAAAATTAAAAGTACTAATCCATCCCTTGTTCCAAGAATTAAAACAGTAAACAAAATTGATATATAGAAATTCTTATTTTTTTCGAAATAATAATAAAAGGCAATCCAAGGCATTGCCCAAACCTCTGGATGAAAATCAAATAGATTTATATTAAAAACCACAGGCTGTAGAAGCCAAAAAGTTCCAAGAAGAAATCCAACTTTACTGCTTAAGTTATTTTTTTTGCACAAAAGCCATAGAGGAATTGTCGTAAAGCAAAGAGATAAAGATTGTGAAAGAAATAAAATATTTACATCAGGAATTAATTTATATACCACTGAAAATATGTATAGAGTCCAAGCACCATGATCTGCAAACATATGTAATCCAGTCATTGTTGAATATGAAGGTAAATTTTTACTAGTGAGCCATATCCATTGATCAAATAAGCCTAAATCATAAGCATTACTCTGCAGCAAAAAATGTCTCGAAACTGCTAGTACAAAAAATGCAAGAGAAGAGAAAGTGGTAATAAAAAAAAGTTTCTTAAAATAAATATCTCTTCTAAAATTATTTAACTTATCCATAAAAACTTCCTTACTTTTTGTTGAGAACTTTTTTCTCCTCAATAATATAGAGAGGTCTATTTTTAGTTTCGAAAAATATATTTCCAATATATTCTCCCAATAGTCCAATAGAAATTAACTGAATTCCAGAGGAGAGTAATATTGTCAAATAAATTGCAGCCCCTCCCCCGACCCAACTTTGGGTCAATAATTTTATATATAAGACATAGATCATGCCAAAAAATGATAATGAAGAGAAAAAGAAACCCATAAAAGTAGCAAGTCTTAGTGGTCTCCTTGAAAAATTGGTTAAACCTTCAATTGCAAAAGAAATCATTTTTCTCAGAGAATATTTTGTAACCCCAGCAAAGCGAGGATCTCTCTCATAGAAAACACTAATTTGATTAAAACCAACCCACGCGATCAATCCTCTCATAAATCGACCTTTCTCAGGGAATTTTTTTAATTCATCAATAACAGTTCTATCAATTAATCTGAAATCGCCAGTATCTAGAGGTATTTTTATTCCTGAAAAAAAATTCAATAACCTATAAAAAATGAATGCGGTAAATTTCTTAAAAATGTTTTCTTGTCTTCTTATAGTTCTTTGACCGTATACCACTTTATATCCTTTTTCCCACTTTTGAATCATTCTTTCAGCTATTTCAGGAGGGTCTTGTAAGTCTGCATCTATTATGACAGAGGCAGATCCTGAACAATTGTCTAATCCAGCTTGAACAGCCTGCTGATGCCCAAAATTTCTTGAAAAACTTAATAAAATTATTTTAAAAGGGTAATTTTTAATTCCAAGGATAAGCCTCTTTGTATTATCAGTACTTCCATCATTAATTAAAATTAATTCCCAATTATATTTATTTATTTTTTTTGAAACTTTTCTGATTCTTTTTAATATTTCTAATATTACTTTTTCTTCATTAAAGCAAGGAACAACCCATGATATTGTTTTCTTCTTTTCCATAAATATCTTTCAGAAGTATTAGTCATGATTAATTTTAATTTTATCATTATGGTTTTAATAAAAATGAGATAGGAATTTAATTCGTTTAAAAAAAATAATATGGTTTATTAATAGAAAAAAACTTTTAAAAACAACACTTGCTTTAAAATTTAATACTAGTTTAGAAGTTAGTTCTATGGTTAAGTAAGAACTCTTTCTAGTGACAAAACACATATTTTTCTAGTGACAAGAAAGCGACAAAAAGTCATTTTCTATCCTCAAAAGTGATTTTTTAAAAATATTTAGCAATTTAGTCTTTTATAGATGACTGTTATGAACTAAGATCTTATTAGCGGGGCGTGGCGCAGCTTGGTAGCGCGGGTGCTTTGGGAGCACTAGGTCGCAGGTTCGAATCCTGTCGCCCCGATCAGTCATAACAATAGATTAGAAATAATATAACTTGTCTCATATTGCGAAAGGGGAGCTAGAGGGGGAGCTAGGATTCAACCAAAGCGATCGTCACTTACTTATCTAGTGCCTTATAGCATCTGTGGCAAGATTTTTAACTCCATAAATTTTTTCAAGTTTTTTATCCCAGACTTTTAATGTACTTTCTTTTTTGGCTCTAGCTATTTTAAGTATTCTCTTTATTTCTACTAATGGTGGTGGAGAAGGTTTTTCATCACATGAATTTTGAGTATATAAAAATGGTTCTCTTTTTGGACAATTTTTATCAAAAATAGCCTTGGTTCCTTGATCAAGTTTGTAATAGTAATTCCATATTGGGCGATCAACATGACCTGCTGTCCATAAAGCAATAGCGTCAACAGTAATATTTGTTTTCATGTTTACAACGAAATTTCTGCATCTTCCAGAACCAACATATACAAAATCAATCGGACAGCTATTACCTGATAATTCAACACCTCCATCAATCATTCGCATGCTTGGAATATCAGTTGATTTAGTTGTCATAGCTTTTACACAACCTTGAAAATCAGTAGCAGGTATGCAAAGTTTATAAACTTCTGGATCTATATTTGCACTAACAGCAGTAGGTAAAGCAAGAGCAGCTAGTAGTGGGAGTAGTAAACGTTTCATTTATTTTCCTTTTATACAAATATATGCGGGGACAGGAGGTTTAAATCCTTGCCAATTTCTACCTTTTTCATCCCAAAATTTCTCACCAGCTATCTCGCAAGCTTCTTTCGACTTTGTTGGAATTGTATGAGTACCATATTTGTGAGAACCAAATAAATACCAAGTTTCAGCATTAACAGCAGTAGGTAAAGCAAGAGCAGCTAGTAGTGGGAATAGTAAGCGTTTCATTTAATATCTTAAAAACTCACATCCTGAACGCAAACCATCATTCCAACCTCGATGATACTCAGGCCATGAAATTTGATTTAACAAATCTGAGGAAATAAGTTCCGCATCTCTTTTTTTAATTTTTTTAGTTCGAACTGCAGTACACATGATGCCAGATGAACCCATACCACTACCGTAAGTAAAACTCCCCATATTATCTAATGATCTTATGTAATCTATGTCCGTCCCAAAAGAGGCAGAAGGAAAAGAAAGAGCAGCTAATAAAGGTATTAAAAATCTACGCATAAAAAATTACTCATTATATATAGAGTAATTTATTCAGCTTCTACATCAATAATTCGTTTACCTTCTAACGCATTAATCCTTTCTTCCTGGAACTCAATAGCTTCTTTAATATCAACTTCCGATACACTACTTCTATTTTCCGAAAGAATAGTTCTTGCAGCTTCGATTCTTGTATAAGCTCTATTGCGTGGATCTCGCATAATATCCCGTAAAGTCATTACCGCTTCGGGTGCACTATCAATCAATAAGTTATCTCTTTCCTCTAATTTCGCATTCCTAATATCCTTTTGGTACGTCTTACAGTCTGGATGCTGTTTTACATACTCTCGAAGTCTTTTGTAATTTGTGTTGGCTCGTTCTGCTGATTCTTTCCAGTTGAACCCCTGCCCCCTAAATTTCAACGCAAGAATAATATCTTCTGGAAGTGGGACTTCTGTTATATGTGGCCTACCTCTACTACTTCTCTTATGATCTTCAATTAACATCAATTACAATTCCTGCAGAAGAATTGAGCAGGATCCATGAAGATATCTTTAGTATAATAGTATTTCATATCTAAATACTACACTATTTATTATTTTTTAGGTACATATAATAATCTTATATAAAATTTAGTGATCATAAGTAGTTGTAAAATTAGACAAAATATTATCTTATATTTATCAGAAAGTTTATAGTTAGAAACCCTTAAAATTCTAGGATCTCCAATACCACCCCTATATAAATAAAGGTAATAAATAATAAGAAATAGATCATCAAAAATAATATTTTGATTCGTGATCTTCTTCTCTTAATTAATAACAAATACTTAACTGATATTAAATGCGGTAAAATGATACTAGATGAGATAGTGACGTATAATTATATTATGACGACAAGTACTGCTACAGCTTGTTTCTATATTCTCTTTAAAATTACTTAACTTACAAATGTCAAAGAATAATCGTAAGGGTAAGTCGAAGGTATTAGATACGATCCAGCTAGATGAACTAATACAAAACTTACCTAGAAAACATCACAAACTAATTGCATCTATCTGTAGAAATACAGCTTGTAGAATTTCCGAAGCATGTCAACTCAAGTGGGAAGATTTAAGACCTGATAAAAATTATCCTGGTATTTATTTTCCTAAAGAAATTACTAAAGGAAAGTTAAAGCCAAGAGAAATTCCCATCTCACGAGAGTTAATGAATCAATTAATACAATATAAGAAAGATTGTTGGTATTTAAAGGCCGAAGATACTGAGCCTAATTGTTATCTATTTAAGTCCAGAAATCCAAACGAGCATTTTAGTGTTCGAGGCTTTCAACACGCTTTAAAGGCCGCCATTGAACGAACTAATCTTCAAGGTGCTTCTAGTCATTCATTTAGACGGACGAGTCTTACAACGGCACATAACGCTGGCGTACCAACAAGACACTTAATGGCGGTAAGTGGTCATGCATCTCTGGATACTCTTGCAGGATATTTAGAAGTTAAGGACGAAGATTTGGTTAATGCCACTAATTTATTTGCTTAGTTAACAAGTCGGGGCTTTTCCTCTATACGAACCACCAGATTCCATTGATTGCAATCTGGCTCTGGATCATTTTCACCAATAATCTTCATAGATAGGGTTGGAGGTTGTTGGGTAAAAGTAATATCATCTAATCTTCTCTTCATTCGATCCATCTGCTTATCAAACTTCATCAAACAATTCCCCAATTATTTTTTCTATACAATTTTAGCGTCTTTTAAAATAACGAAAAATCAGAACTTTCTATTGATAAAACGTTCCAAAGAATAAAGAAAAGTGTCTCTTCTTATAGTGATTTAATAATATATATTCTCTCTAATCTATTCTCTTACAATGAATCTCAGGATGTGATTTATTCCTGGGTTAATTAATCGCAATAGATAACCCTAGTTGCGTTGGTACGTTTGGAGGAAAAAGCCCTATTAAATCCCTTTAGGAATACACACCAATAGAAGCGGTACAGGTAGTAAGCGTTTCATTTAAAGTTTATGATTCATCATCACTAAAGAAATCCTGATCAATTCTTGACACCTTAATAACTTCTTTTACTTGAACTCCAACAGAGTGTTCAATCATTAATTTTGCAAGATCTACTCCATCAATAAGAATTAACCTTTGATCTCTGAGCCCCTTAACAAACGCAATCGCCTCTGATGTGAAGCTGCTACTCGTAACAAAAACTCCCTTACGACATCCGCCTCCAGTCATCGCACCAACAAAACTCTGAATAGTTGGTCTGCCAACAGAATTATCAGAATATCTTTTTGCCTGTATATATATTTGATCTAAACCAAGCTTATCCTCATTAATTTTGCCATCAATGCCTCCATCAGGACCTCTTGGAACACCTTGAATTCTTCTCTCATCTCCTCCTCCATAACCCATTGCGGCTAAAACTTTCAATACAAGAGATTCGAACGAAGCAGGATCTATATTTTTGAAGTTATCAATTAAATCTCCTATTAGTTGTAAATTAAGTCTTTTAATTCCTTTATCAATAAGATCTTGAGGCGTGTCATTCTCCTGCTCATTTGTAGAATCATAAATATCATCATTTTTGGAAGTTTGTTTTGCATTATGTAGAGTCTGCCACTCTTTTGTTTTTTTAATATCAGCAACAGTTAATAATCTCCCAAGGCTTAAAAAATCATGGGCATTTGGCCCTAAATGCATATATCCTCTTTTTGGTCTAATTATCCCTCCTGCTTGCTTTAAGTAAGATGAGGCCCAACCTACTCTTTCTATAGCAACAGATCTTCCTGTTCTTTCTCTTATTACTGTTTTTTGCTCGTCAGTTAATCCTACTTTTTCAATGGTCGCATCAAAAGCATCATTTCTGTACATCTCACCATTTTCTTTTAATACCAAAAGAAGTGGAGTCATAAATTCATGAAATTTTGGAATCTCGATCATTTAAGAGCAAAGAATGAACTCCATTAATAGTAGATTATTTTTGAACAAAAGAAGTCATGATCTAAATAATAGTTAAGCCCTAGATCTCTTTTTTTTTATAAAACACCCCAGAAGAAATCTTTATTTTCAACTCGTTCTTTGCCCTCGTTCTCAAAATAATTTTCTACTATTTTTAATGTTCTCTCTACAATCTCTTTCAGTTCTTCATCACTACCATCAAAGATTCGCCATTCCTTCAAACCATATTTACTTATCCATGAGTAAGGAATATCAGGAACAGGGGTAAACCTACTAAAAAAACTTTCATCCAAAATACCTACTCTTCTTTTACGTTCCTTTGCTTGATCCTTTTTCCTTTTATAAACCAATTGATTCAAAAAATAGGATTCTTCACTCCAGTTTTCATGAAGATTTTTTGAAGCCTCAGCATATTCAGGATATTGTCTTCCATACCAGGGAGTTTGTTTTAAAATATCTTGCATTCTTAGCTCTAATTCTTTAGCAAATATTCTGTTAAGGTTTTTAATTTCAATAGCTACATCCAAAGGAGCTTTACTCGTATATCGAGAGTTAACTTTACCTTTTACATTATCAATAGCAATGCCTGGCTTATGAACAATTCTTGTTGAACCATCATTCATTGGTACTCTAATTTTTACAACATAAAAAGTAGCTGGTCTTAAAAATAGTTCTTTTGCCTCTGGCATAAAAGAATATCCCAAAGGAGCATATTCATAAGGGCCAAATTCTGGCAAAGGTGGTGTAATCCAATCCTTTCTTATTTCTGGTTTATAGGACTTAACTTTTTCGATAATTAAATCAATAAACTCTTTTTCATCTATAAATTCAATTCCTAATTCTTTTGCATCTATTGAATCCATACTATCAAGAATTTCTTTCAATCCCTCACTGTAAGTAACCCCAACTTCAGGTTCATTTCGTCTTTTTTTTGCTTCTAACTCAAGTTCAAAGTCTGGAATACCTAAAGCATATATATTTTTATAATCTTCTTTTTTAAAGTCCTTAAGTTGATCCCAATTAACTATTTTTTTGCCACCTAATAATCTTAAAAATAAGTGAAGGTCAACACCAAAATTTGGATATGTTTCTACATAAAAAAATGTAAGTCCTTCAAGTAAATTTCTGCAATTTGCAAAACTTTCTATATCAATACCATAAGCACTTTTTAATTTATCTCTTAAAGTCTCAGCCATATATTATCGGAGCAAGTAGTAAGCATTTTATTTTTTACCCACCTTATAAATAGTTTCTATAGTTGATATCCACCAATATCCAAAACCATCAGTTAATCTTTTTTGAATTTCTGGAGAGGGCTCTTCCATACCTCTAGCTTTAAATAATTTTGGTACTGCTTTTTCAGTTGCTTCTTTGCAAAAAGCAGTTCTTTCTGCAACTTCATTTACAATAATTGGCTTTATATTTTTTTCTTCAGTAAACATAATTTCAGGTTTGATTTTATTTCCTCTCATAATTCCAACAAATAATTTATCTGCTATGTCCATTGCTTCATCAGGATGTTTGCCTTGATTAACAGCAAATACATAAGTACAAGCAGCCATAGATATAAATCTTGCGGCACAACTTTCTGCTCCATATTTTTGACATTCCAAGCTCAATTCATTTTCTAATTTTTCAAATTGCTCCGGTTTAGTTGGAACGGCAACTGCGGTTGCAGGTAACAAGAAAAATAGTGATGCAATTAGTAAGAGTTTCATTTTAAAAGCAACCCATAGTTTTAGTTATCTTACCCAACCATCTTTAGTACAAGTTCCATATCCATAATCCATATAAGAGTATCGAATTAGGGAAAGTATAGGGTTGGCTTTATTTACAGCTTGTATATGATCTTCTGAACAGAAATACCTATCTTGAACTTTGATAATGTCTTTATTGATTATTTCTGCTTTAACATTGGTTTTTATAAAACAACCTCTTGCTACTATGTCACATTTATCAATTCCAGAATTAGTGAAATCATAATAATAACCTTCAGAATCGATTACTCCTGACCAAGAGAAAGGTGGTCTTTCTGTTGTATAAATCGTATATTCTTCAGCTAATACAGGACTAGAAAACAATAGAAGTGCAAGCAGTAAGCGTTTCATTAGTTCCAACCATAGCAACGTTTAATCCTTGTTTCAAAGCTACCTGAGTAACAAACGTCTTTTGCTTTCTTTATATAAAATTCTCTCTCTTTTTTAGTAAGTTCTCTTGAACTGCAATGAGTTCCGGCAGTACTTGGAAAGTACGAATATCGCTTATCAGTTTTTTCCGGCCATAGAAAACTTTTTGGAAATTTATATTCATCATCACCATCATCTTCAAATAACATCGCTCTTCCATTTTTAAAAAAAATTGCATGCCTTGGCTCATCATCAGAGCATCGAATTTCTATACCATTTTGATAGAAGGGGTGATAATAAATACCTGCTTTAGCTGAAGGAATTAAACTTAATAACAATGGTACAAGTAGTAAGCCTTTCATATTTATTTCAAATTTTTTAAACCATATATTCCGCACCAATAAGTTAATCTGTTATTAAAATTTTCTGGTTCTTTTTTTAATCCCATAGCTTTAATCATTCCTTCCTTATCAATTTTTGTAGACATATAATCTGCGCAAGCATCTCTTCTTTCAATATAAGTTTTATCTTTACTGCTACAACCAACAATCACTGTAAATAAAATTGGTAGAAATAATATTTTTTTCACAAAAGTAAAGAGGGTTTTATCTCTCCAATTTTAGATGGACTGTCAATATATTTTCCTTAAATCTGAGAAAAGAGAATATATATATATTATTGATTTAAAAATTTTATTTCTGAGATAAATATGAGGGATGACATTACCTAAAAATATAAAAATAAAGTAATTAAATATTGAAATTTACAACTAATGTTTTTCAATATTGATATTAATTTAAAATGGATTTAATATATGCTATTGAAAATTTTTATTTAATTTAATTTAATTTAAATATGAGAAGAAAATTTATAAAACTTAGAGCAAAAGATATAATCGTATTGGCCAAAGAGCTTATCAGCCAAAAAGATTATGAAAATTTAGTCTATCTTGAGAACGAGATCCAATTCAGAAAAAAAACCGCAAAATATTTAAGTTCTACCCTCTCTGCAATAAAGAATGCCTTAAAAAATAAAAATCAGCAGGAAGACTCAGAAAATAAATCTTCAGAAAAAAATCCAAATAAAAAGAAAGTATCTAATGGCGTTGATGAAAATTTAGAAATTGAAGATAAATTATCACCTATTGACTTAAATGAACAAAAGATTGATATCTATATTGATGAGAGAAGAGAACCTGAAGTTCAATCTTCAGAACCAACAAAAATAGATATTCATAAGATAAGACCAAGCAGTGTAGATCTCACTGATACTCCTAATGCTTGGGAACCTAAAATAATAGATAGAGGAATCAAGGGAATATCTATTCAAGAATTTAAACAATTAAGGTGGTCAGAAAAATTTTATTACTCTTTGGATGATCTTATAAAAGAATTGAAAAAGACTGGTTCAACGCAAAGTATCGAGGTTCTACCTGGAAAATTAATTCAAGATAATAATATAGATTCAGCTGGATATTTGTATTTGTTTCCAACAAAAACATCTGCCGAAGATATATTTGAAAATGCAAAAGTCTATTTAAGTATTTCGAGTATGAGATTGGAGGGAAGAATTGCGGGAATTACTTTAGGAAATAAATCATCTATTCAAATAAAAACGGAAAAGTATCTTGGAGAAAAAACAGATGGGGGTAGGATTTTTATAGATGATACTGCCATGTATGAGTCTTTAAAAGATTTAATAGGAGCAGAAATTGGATTAAAAAAATCTTCTGATAATCAAAAAACTACTGTAGCAATAGGGTTAAATTTTCCATTCGCAGAAAATCTTATAAATAATGATTTTAAATATTTTGAAGAAAATTTAGAAAAAATAAACTATCAAGATAAGGAGCAATTAAACAATTCGCAAATTAATTTTATTGAAAATGCTATTAAAACTGACATCTCTTATTTATGGGGACCCCCAGGTACAGGAAAAACAAAAACTCTTGCATTCTTAATAAATTACTTTTGTTTCAAAAATGAAAGAACATTAATTTGCTCGAATACAAATATGGCAGTAGATCAAGTTATTCTTAAATGTGCTTTAGAAAAGAATAATAAATTTGTTAAAGATGGGAAAGTTGTAAGGATAGGTAAAGTATCTAATGATGAATTAAATAATCACTTCTATCAGGATGTAACTATAGATGGAATATCTGAAAAAAGATCAAAAGAATTATTTAAAGAGAAAAGTTCTCTTATGAAGAAAAAACAAGAACTTGAAGTTAATAATGAAAAATTGATAAGAATTCATGAAAAGTTTTTGGAAACTGACCGACTAATATCAAAACGAAAACAACTAATTAGTATAGGTAGGGAAGAAGAATCTGAGTCTCAATTTATTGATGGAGATATAAATAGAATTTCAATAAGAATAGAAGAACTAGTAGAGAAATATAATATCCGTAAAAATGGAGGAGGTGGATTAAGAGCTCTTATTGGGAGGACTCCCGAAACTTTAAAAAATGATATCGAAAAAAATAAAAATAAAATTTCGAATTTAAAAGAAGTTCTTGATGAAAAAAATTCTAAAATAGAAAATTTACTTAAAAAAAATATTGCAATTAAAAAATCAATAGAAAAAAATAAAGATGGATTAAAGAATTATGATCGGTCAGAAATAAATAAACAAAACAAAAATATCAATAATGAAATTAATGAACTGAATTCAAAAATCCAAATAATAGAAAATGATATTGAAGATATAAAACAAGTAGTTATTAACGAAGCGAAGGTAATAGGAACTACGCTAACTAAAACTTATTTAAAAGCATCTGAGCTAAATACTTTTGATAACGTAATTGTCGATGAGGCTTCGATGTGTATGATACCTGCAATATTTTTAGCAGGTTCACTCTCAGAGAAAAGAATTATTATTTGTGGAGATTTTTCACAATTATCACCAATATGTAAAACAAATAATTTATCTATAAAAAATATATTAGGAAACAATATTTTTGAGGTTGCTAACGTAATTGATTTAAAAAATCAAAAGATAAGATCAGAAAATTTATCCATGCTGAAAACGCAATATAGAATGCATCCCTTAATATGCTCTTTAATTTCTGATTTCATGTATGACAACCTACTTGAAACAGGGAAAGTAAATTCTGATAAATTACTTAATTCATCAATTCTAGAATCATCATTTTTAACTATTATTGATACTTCAACAATGATGCCATTTTCAAGTGTTACAAATACTGGATCCAAGATTAATCCATTAAATGCGCTTGTTGCGAGGAATTTGATTAAAGAACTTAATAAGTCTGATCCTGATTTTGCAGTTGGTTACTGCGTACCATTCAAAGGTCAAGCGAAACTATTAAAAGCAATTACTAACGGAGATTTATTAAATAACATTTCTGCTGGTACTGTTCACTCTTTTCAAGGAGATGAAAAGGACATAATTATTTACGATACTGTAGAAGCGATAAGTAATAATTTTGCTTTAGGTCCATTTTTGACTGCAACTCACAAATGGTCTGAAGGAGCAAAGTTGTTAAATGTGGCTATAAGTAGAGCGAAAAAACATCTAATTTTTATTGCCGATTTAGCAACTTTAGATAAAAAACTTCCCAATAATAGTTTTTTGAGAAATGTTCTTTTTAAATGCCAAAAACAAGGAAAAGTAATTGATGGAAGATCGATAGTAAATTTAACAACTATTGGAGAAGAATTATCAAAATCTTATTTCCAACCATCGAGTATAAATTTTGAATTACCTAATACGGGTCATGTAAATGAAGATCAATTCTTCCCACTTTTATACAATGACTTAAAGAAGGCAGTTGAAGCAATAATTATTTTTTCAGGATTTTTTACCCCAAAACGTATTGAAGAAATTATTCCTATTTTTCAAGAAAGGATTTCAAATGGAGTTTCAATAAAAATCGTTTTACCTTCAAATGAAACCAACGGGAGTTTTGGAAAAAGTCAACCAGAGGCATGTGAAAAAATTATAAAAAGGCTTAGGAGTATGGGAATTGTTATAGATCAGAGAGTTAGATTGCATCAGAAAGCCGTTTTGATTGATTCAGATATTATTTGGCACGGTTCTTTAAATCCACTTTCCTATGGAGGTAGAACACTTGAATCAATGATGACATGTAGAGAAAAAGGAGTAGCTATTCAGTTAGCAGAGAACTTATCTCTTAAAAGTACATCAAAAAGAATTTCAATAAGGCAATGGGCTGAAAAAGAGAATCCTGAATGTCCTATTTGTAAAAAAGCCACTATCTTTGCGAAATCAAGATATGGAGTTTATTTTCCTTGTGAGGATAAAAAATGTAGTGGTAAAGCATCTATAAAAAGATTTTAAAAATTTAAAGAAAATATTATCGGCTGTTAATTCTTAACTTTTTAATGAATTATTTTAAAAACACCTTTGCCTTGTTTATAAATAATTGTTTTTTCAAGAGAATTCTCCTTATTAAAGAATCTCCAAGCACCATCACGTTCTCCATTAAGATAGTTCCCTTCAAATTTAACTTCCCCATTTTTACGATAAAACTTTTTTAATCCATCTACTGCGACTCCATTCTTATAGTTTATTGAGTAATAAAGACTGCCATCTTTTCTAAGTACTTCCCATAATCCATTTGCTTTACCATCTATCATTATTACTCTCATCGAAGGCATCCCATTATCATGAAATTCTTCCCATAATCCATTCATTCTTCCATTAGTATAATTTATCCTATTCATTAATCTTCCATTCCAATGATAGTTTTTACGAAGACCATCTTTAATTTTCCCGTTCTTATATTCTCTCTTTCTCTCTAGTATTCCAGAGTCGTTATATGTATCTATCCATAATCCAATTTTTTTTCCATTTTTCAATTCGCCTGATTCGGTAATTGAATCATTTTTTTCATGAATTATTTTTCCAGTATAAGGAATTGAAGAATTCTTTAAGTAATAGATTCCATTACTAATCTCAAAATCATTTTTAAAAAATTTTCTAGCTTCCGAATTGAAGATAGAGGTATTTTTTTCGAATTTATTTGTTTCTGAAAAAATAGGATTTATTGATATTAAACCCAAAAATAATATTGATAAAAATAAAAATCTTCTCATCTAATCCCATCCATAAGGAAAGAACTTTCTGAATCCACATGATTCAACAAAAAACCTTCTGAAGCATCAATTATAGTTTTCATTTACTTAAAGAAAATATTTTGGGATAGTAATTTTGCAATTTTTCCCTAATCTCCAGAAATTATGTGCAACTTTAAACCACTCTCCATCACGTTCTGCATATAGTTCTTTCCTTTCTTTAAAATCTGGCAAATAATGAAATGCCTGACCCATTCCTATAAATAGTACTCTTCCTTGACCTTCATATTTTACTTTTTTCTTCTCTTTATCAGACATATGATTATATGCAAAAAGTGGGATATTACCTACAAAAACTACAACTTCTCCTGTTCTACCTCCTCCCCTAAAACTATGTTGCCATTTGGGGTTATTTTCTAAGGTAGATTCATATTCTTGAATCGTTGCATAATCTGAACCATATCCATTAGACATACTGAACTTAAGAGAATATCTTGGCTCATCTTTATAAAGAAGTAGTCCAGTTGAAGACCAATACATTTCAATTCTGTAGTCAGAATTATATTCACTTTTGATAATGCATTTTGCTTCATCGTTATGGTTGGCATCGTGATCAGCAAAAACAGTAGTAGGTAAAGTAAGTAATGCTAATAGTGTAAGTAGTAAGCGTTTCATTTATTTTTTTCTTAGTGTTGAATTTAATAATCTTTTTATGAATTTTCTCACATTATATTTTCCAAATGGTAAAAATCTTGATGCTTTAAGTGATTTTTTTTCTAGAAATGCAACATAATTTCGGTGAGAAAAAGGGTCCATAAAAAAACCTGAAATATATGCACTTAAAAAGCCTAATAAGCAAATATTAAATATCCACCACATTTTCAGAACTTTCCAAAAATAATTAAAGCAATAGCACTCATTAAAAAAGAGGGTTTTATCCCTTTATTTTAGATCGACTGTCAATATATTTTTCCTACATGTGAGAATAATATTTACTTATCTCTAGTCACTTTCTGGCTAAGCGATGTAGGCAAATCATTTATTTCTTCTTCTAACATTGTCATTGGCGTGGCCAATCCATTAACCAAGCCTGCAAATATAAAGAATGGCAAGATAGAGTTCATTTTTAGAAGGTTTAATATTAAAACAAGAGTAAGGAAAATAATTAACTGAGCAGGTATAGTTACAAACAAGATTTTCTTTCTGAAATTTCTGGCTTTAATCGCATAGATGATTTGGGGAATTCCCGCGAAACTACAAAATACAAAATAAAGAGGTATAAATGCTATTAAGTAAATCCAACCATATGCAAATAGAGTAATAAATCCTCCTATCCAGAAGAAGATAGAAACTAACCTTACTGCTAATTCTTTCTTGACTGCTATATCATTAGATTTTAAAGCGAGATAATTAGCGACTAGTGCGTAATTGAAAAAAGAGAATATCGTTATTGAACATAAGAACCAATTAAGATAAATAAGCCATGTCCCATCATTTGCTGCAGCAAACTCAAGCCAACTTCCGTTATAAAGCAATCCAACCAGTGAACCTAAAAAAGAGCCTCCAATCAGCATATCTTGTCTCATTGACTTTGTTGTTCCAGCGATCAATCGAGCCAAATATCCATTTAGAGCCATCATTGGTGGAAGTGATCCAATTATTAAAAGTCCAATTGATACCCAAATATAGTTATTAGGTATTGAGCTCAAAGTTAAAAGTGTAAGTAGCCCCCAAAAGATAGAAACTATACCTCCTATTGTCTGTATTACTGAGGCAATAGGGGCGAGAATTGCGACTAAAAATGCAATACAGAAAAGATTAAATGCCATTATTTAGAGAATTTACAAATGCTTTTCAATAGAATCAACCATCTGGGCCGATCCCTTCAGCTCTGACTTCTACAAGAATTTTTTTCAAGATTGCATTATGGTGTTCTGGTCGAGAGCTCAATGAATAATCTATTTCTCTAATGGTCGTTCTAACTGCAGCTAGTCCTAATAAATCCTTTGTAGCATCCATTACGGAAGGCCAAAATTCATTTGGGAAAGTACTGCTAAATTTATTAATTGCTGATATTAAAGGACAATCATTTAAAGAAAGTGTTAACCCACTAGGAGCATACTTATCCTTTTGTAACCAATAAAGATCAAAGAAAAGTATCCGCCAATCTTTAAAATCTTCTGAACATATTTCGTAGACATCTAATTGATTTACAGAGCCAAGTCTATGGCCAATAAAGGGTACATTTTCTGGTGTTCTCAACATAGATATATATATAACTTCTCCTAGGCTTCCATTTACTCTAATAGGCTCATTTGGTGTCATTCCAAAATATCTTGAAATAGATCTCTCTAAAGTATTTTCTTTCAGAAAACTTTTAAAAATAGGTGGTAGGTTTTCATTCTGTATTTCTTCATCAGTTAAAATCTGGCGTACTTTTTCGAAGATTCTGCCTATCGATTTCTTATTCGATTTTTTTCTATTTTTTAAGAAAAAATATATTATGATAACGGCAATAATTACTACAACGAGCACAGTAAATATCAGATTAGAATCTTTTTATATTAGGCTAAAAGCCATTAAGCGTAAATAAATTCAAGAAAATTAAATAAATTTGGAGGTGTTTTAACGTTGTAGAAGGGACGCCAATAGTCCCCATTAACCCCTCCTGAAAGAAACCATAGCGGGCGATACACTCTCCAGTTCCAAAAGATAGTTTCCCCCTTTTTTATATAGCTTTGTAATACCTACAGAAAGAATTTGCTACTTCTGAACTTCTAAGAGGTCTCTCTTCTGAATAAAATATCTCATACTTTTCATTAAAGTTTTTTAAAGGTATTGCACCTGCATTAAATCTTGCACAATCAAATCTTCTTTGCTCTGCCTTTGATTCTGTTGATATTTTTGAAAGATTAAAAGCAATTAAGAAAGTACCAATAACCATAAGAATATTTGTAGTTAGTCTGACATTTGGTCGGAAGTTATCTCGCATTAAAAAGAGTATTTTATCCCTCCAATTTTAGATCTACTGTCAATGTACAAATCTATATTCAAATCTTGGTCGACCTCTTGATTCAGTTTTAATACTTCTTCTCTGTATTCCAGTTCTTGCAGCATCATCAACAAGATTCAATAATTCTCTTTTAACTGACTTACTATTTGCCTTTTTAGCAAAGAGATCAATCTTATCTTCTAAGTCTGGAACGGATAGCCAATTTGGAGTATTAGTTTTTAATGCCAGATGTAATTTTCTCCGAATATTATCTCTCATCTCCAATTCATCTAATCCACCCGATCCTCCTGTTAATGAAAATCTTTGAGATTCCAAGCATCCTGATAAATTCATAGTCCAACCTTTTTCAATTAATCCAGAATTATCTTTCAAATACTTCAATCCAAATAAAGGAGTACCCTCTATGTCTGTTCCCTTTGGCCACATCCCCCAGGCATCTCTTACACCAGCGACAATATAACCCGATCCAAAGAAGTCTCCTAAAGTTGGAATCCTTGGAGAATCATCTTTCTTTTGTTTAGTTTGATCTTTTTTTAAATGATGAGCAATCATAAAAGCTGCTCCAGTTTTAGCGGCAATAAGATTTAAGTCATACATAAAAAAGCCACTATCGCAGGTATTCATATCTGCGCCCTGCCCAAATAACTTTCCAAAACTATCCATTAAAACTAATCCAATATTTTCCTTTCTAATGAACGTTTCTAGTTCAACCATTTGGCCGCTAGACCATTCCCACCAAAAAGTTATGTTGTCATTATTTGGTTTTAATTGCATACGACCAAACTTTTTCCGAGCATTAACGTGACTCTCATCAACTTGAATTACTAATACTTTCTTCTGGATCGTTTTCAGTTGGTCAAATAATCTTGAACCAGTAGAAACAGCTTCTGATATTTGATAAAAAAGAGAAGTTTTACCACAATTAGATTCCGCACCAAGCATTGAGCAAGTGCCTGCCATAATCAATCGATCCACTACTATCTCTTGTCTTAAATCAGCACTCATAATTCCATTAAAAGTAGAGAACTTAGTATTCAATTCAGATTTTTCTAATGCCAATTCTTGAATTAATAGGCTCATCTCTTTAGGAGATAAATGTAGTTGTTTTTGTAGTTCTTGGATTGCTAGCATCCTTTCTGCCGGTCTTGAAATTGCTCGAATTGCTTGATACCCGCTTTCGAGTTGTTGAAGTTTGTCCCCTGTCATTTTTGCAGTAGCTGTATTTGTTTCTAAATATGCTTTTCGTATAAATTCCAACTCCTCATTGATAGTTAAATAATCTTCTATATCTGGCTCATCTTTCTTTGGATCGTCTCTATACAAAACACCTCCAACGTTATGTTCAACTTTTAATTTTTTCAATAATATTTCCCCCTTAACTTCTTCTAATGGTGGAAGTGGATTCCTTGTTTTATCACGCTTTCTCTTTAACCAAAAACCTCCCATGACTTCGCACTGCTCGTTCCATTCTTCATTATTTGGATCAGCGTGACACTCCAAATAGTAAAACAATGTCGATGCCAACAAAGAATATTTCTTGATGTTTTCATGCCCATTCCAAAAGTCAAAATCTTTATACCAACTATCCAATCTCCAATATATTTTTCGCCCTGGGCCATTCTTGTAAATAGGATTTTCTTCTCTTTCAGTAAGTTTTTTTTCTGTAAGAGCTATTAATTCACTAGCCATTAAACAGTCTTCTTTACCTATTCTGTAGGCATCAAAATCACCCCAGTATTTCCAAAGGCAGTATTCCATCTCAAGACATAAATCTGATACATCCGTATAAAATTCATTCTGCCTTTCTAATAAAAGTGTCATAATAAAGGTAGTTAATAGTGAGCAGCTATTTCTTTGAGCCTGTAGTTGGAGCTACTGGCTCTTTTTAGTTTTTCTAGGTTTTTTCCAGTTAGTAAATACATCAAGAACACGATCTTGATACCACCTAAAGGAACTACGTTTTAAATTACCGATTCTTATAAAGTGGTATCCCTCAACGAGATAACCTTCTTTACGTCTACGCCATAGCGTATCGTCACTAACTCCCAATAATTCACATACGTCATATGTGCTCAGGAGCTTTTCCCTTTTCGGGGTAGCTGCTTGTTGCATTGTTTAATTTTGTAGTTTTTTCTTTTGGACTTATTAGCTGATCGACTTGGGATCTTTCAACTTGTAGATATTTGTCTTTGCTTGTTTGTGCTTTGTTGTGTGCTTTGTTTTGACTTGAGGAGCTTTACTTAGATTGCTCGAATTGTGTCTTGTAGTGCTTTGTTGTGTGTTTTGTGTTTGCTTCGGTTCGGAAGTTTTACAGGTTAAGTCCAACCTTGCTTTCCATATAAAATAGATATTGACATACTTTCAAAAATTCGACAACCGCAAAATGTCATATGCGTTCGCTGTTTATATTTACAGTTCTAAAAGCGGTGCAAGTAGTAAGCGTTTCGTTTATTTACCAGTTCCAAGGATAGCCTTTCCAATTTGGCTTTTTTTTATGAGCAATCAAAGCCATTCCTCCCCCAACTAAGGTATATTTAATTCCCAAAAAGATATTTCTATATTCAGCATCAAATAGATATAAAAATCCAAACCCAAGAACTATGAACCAACCCACAAGAATCATACCCCCATTTATTTTGGCGTTTCTCGTGAATCGACCATAATGATCAGATTGAGAAAGCTTAGAAAGTACTTCTGAATAAAAACAACTTAGTATGCCCCGTTTCGATAAGTAACGGTAAAGAGAGCGGTGCTCGGGGACATCACTACCGTTTTCAACACATTCTTGCAACATCCAATTTGCTGCTTCATTATGCGTAGATGCATTACTACAAGCAAGCATAGGTACTCTCTCCCAACAACTAAAATCAGCGTTCCATTTCAACATGAATAACAAATGACCTGTTTCTATAGTCTCAAGACCTTCATATGTTATTTCGTCACTATTCTTAAATTCCTTGATTTTTCTATATGGTTGCCATTTAAATTCACACACATAAATATATTCTTTTTTTATATGTTTGTCAGATTCTTCGATACCACTCCTATGTTTCAAAAAAGTAGCAACTTTAATAGTGTCAGCAGGATTAGAACTTTCTAAGTTGATATGTTTTTTTGAAAATAACATATGATAATCTCCGTCTTTTTCTTTTGGCCTTTCTTGCCTATATAAAAAACTGAACGCAAATGTAAAAGCATCAACAGAAGAGTGAAACTTCTCTATTTGATAAGTTTCTTTTGCCATTACTTAAAAATATAAAACTTTAAAAAGAGGGGTTTTATCCCTCTAATTTTAGATCGACTGTCAATCGATATCATCTTAATTTTTGATAGCTTGTTTCTCAGCACGTTCCATAGCATCATCTAATATTTCTTCGGTTATATAACGTGAATACTCTTTTATATGTACCTCTACAGAATGACCCATCATTGGAGCAACATCACGAAAGTGCATCTTATAAAATTCATGTGCTCTTAACCCGTAGGAATGTCTAAAACTTTTCGGAACTACTTTCGAGTTAGCTTTCTTCAATTCGTTCCAAACAGAATTATTTTTTAAATAACTTCTAAATCCTTCTCCTGCCCCAGAATTACATTCGGGTAATTTATCTCCACGTTTTACCCGTTTAACTAACTCCCATTTATCTCCCCATTCTCTATGTAGTGGATACAGCTTTCGTCCTTTTGTTGTTGTTACCCCTGCCCGTTTCCCATAGGTACAATAAAGACTATCTTTCCCATTCTTCCTTACCTCTAAATAGAAAATCTCTATTGGTCTTAATCCGTAAACGATACACAATTTTATTGCTAAGTCCCATTCTCTAGCCCGTTCTCTAATATCTTTTCTCGTGTCTTCTATGGGTAGAGATTCAATTAACTTTAATAATTCCTTATCGGATATTCCTGCTGTAGGTTCTGCTGTTTTTGCTTCTAGTTCTTCTGACTTTCTTCCCTTATATCTAGTAATACCTCCTTTAATAGGAGGACTCCAATTCTCACTTTCTAATAAGAAATTAGATTCTGTATTGGTGCAATATTCTAAAAATTCTCTTATCTGAGTTAATCTATTTGCTCTCATTCTTGATCCAGCTTCTCCTGATATTTTCCCCATCTCAATAAATAAATCATTTGAATTACCTGGAGATTTACATTCAACTATTCCTTCTCTTGTTTTAAAACTATCTCCAATAACAACAGCTTTTAATCTTGTATAAGTTTTACCCATAACCCTATCTCTAACCCCTTCTAATTCTTCTCCTCCATATTCATTGTTCCAATTATTAATACTAGATACATCTCCCGTTACCATCCTTTTATATTCTTCAAATTTTGCCCATGCATCTAAAAGAATCTTTGGATTAGTTTTCTTTCTTGGTTGTTTATCTTTTGGTGCGTTACGTTTGGTTCTTTCAAATGCTTCATCAATATCTATGTTCTTCTTTATATGTAGATAGTGGATCGCTTCAATAAAATGTTTAATCTCATTTGCATTGGCACGTTGCCATTTGTAGGGAAGATATTTGTAAGTTCTTGTACCATCTTCGAATCTTATTCCTAATCTAGCCTTTCCCTTATTTTCTATAATCTGCCAATTCTTATTCCCAAGAGTATCTCTAATAAATACTCTTAAACTCTCTACCCAATCTTCTTGTGGTTTTTTGGTAGGCATTTGGCACTCGGTTACTCGTGGGGGAGCTAGAGGGGGAGCTAGGTGACTATATCATGCTATTGTAAGCGGTCGTAACACGCAATATCTAGTCTCAAATACGTTCCAACACAATAGATAACTCTAGTTATAATCTATGTTCTTAAGTTTTTCTCATTTTTACATACAAGTGCTTTGGGAGCACTAGGTCGCAGGTTCGAATCCTGTCGCCCCGACTCTAATAATCTAAGTCATAGAGAGGGATCCCAACCTCTCTTTTTTATTGCCTGTACAGTCTCATAAACGAAAAGGGATCTGTAGGGGGATCTAGTATCTTCGAAGATCCCCTAAATGGTGCCTACCTTTTTAAATTAATTAATAACTAGTTGGTTAAAACTGCCATCTAAAACCGCCACCGTAGGACTGTTTATCTCCTCCTTCTGCTAGTCCATATTCAGCATTTAAATTAAACATAAAATCTTTAGTACAGATAAAATCAGCTCCTACTTTTATAGAGCCATTATGCTGACCAAGTGTTTTAGAAGAAACTTTAGTATGAGCTGTTGAGCTTTCTGTTAATCCACCTTTAATACTTCTATGATCATCGTCCGAATAGGGATCCATTTCATAATTTAGTGTAAGTGAAGGAACTAAAATCCACTTTCCTCCTTCCATAGGGATTTGCTTATCTACACTAATTCCTGTTTTAAGCAATAAAGACTCTGCCTGATTTGGATCAATGGTAACTAAATCCCCACTACCAGATTCACTAAATCCATCTTGAGTGTGGGCGGCATAAGCAACTCCTACTGATGGCTGTAAACGGATTGGGGTTTTCATATTTTTAATATTCTTTTTTATATCCCAGATACCATTTATCTCCGCAGTATATCCATCAGTATCGTAGGCAGATGTTGCTGATGTATTTGAATAATTTCTATTACCTTTGTAATCAAAATCAGATCCACCAATCATTCCTTTTAAGGTGAATTTGTCACTTACTTTCTTAACTCCATAAATAGAATAGTGAGTGTTAGTGGAACTCAAACTAGCTGTTGTACTGGAGAAGTTGTAATTATTTAAATTAGAAGACCCAACGCCATATGCAACACCAGCTTTCCATCTATCATTAATTGTTTTCTCTACATTTATTGAAGTATTAAATTTTGCATAATCATATCCTCCATAACTGCTATTGCCATTAACAGAAGTAGTTGTATTGATTGCATTGGTATAAACACAATAATCAGTATCTCCAATCACCCAACCATAGTTATTGCATTCTCCTGCTTTAGCTAAAACCAAGTCTCTATTATTTTTTATTGATGCCAATCCAATATTCTGCATCGCTGCATAGGGCTGTATCCACTCAGTGTGTAGCTGGCTAATTGTTATTGAGGAAGCCGTAACTGATTCACTTGTCCCTTCTCCATCTGTATAAGCAACTGTAACTCTGATATATTTTCCTTCTTCTGAAGAAGTAACAGTAAAAGTAGAACTTGTTGCGCCATTAATATTGCTCCAGTTACTTCCGTCAGAAGACGATTGCCAGGTGTATGAAGTTACTGAACCATTACCATCTGGATCATTAGAGGAAACTCCAGCTGTTAAAGTTTTACCTGCATACGTTTGACCAGTAATTGAATAAGTAGCGTCCCCATCATCTGATTGAACTATGTATGCATAGTAATAACGATTAGGGGCATAAAAGGGGGATGAAGTATTTGAATCGTAGAAATTATAACCAGTATTTCCTTCCGCCCATGTTGTACGAACAGCAGTATCCACCCAATAATTAAAGTTACTATTGCTACTTGATGCAGACGAAGTGAAAAAGATTGCACCACGAGTAGTATTAGTTGGAGTCAACGTAAGTTGAACTTTTACAGCGGTGGCAAAAGATACTGAGAGATCATTATCTCCCCACCACGGTTGGTCGGAAAATACTGCAAGGTCATTTGCGTATGAATTTGTTTGTTCCTGACTAGATACTTGGTAAGTTGTTCCGTTTATAGTTACAGAGACTGGATCAGCATAAACTTTTGGAAATGGTATAGACAGTAAAAACGCTGTTCCTAATGAAAGATTAAATAAATTCTTAGGTATAAATTTAATCTTTCTAGTTTTCAGGAAATTATATCTTTTCACCTAAAATATAAATATACTTATTTCCTTATATCAATCTTCTTAGGTTCCTTCTATCTTGTATGAGGATATGCTCGTAAAATATAATAATAAAAACCTATAAACCATTACAAAAGCAAGAAATATTAGATTTCTAGAATACTAGAATCATAAATGACTTAAGCTCTTATTTATAATTATAGATACCTAGATTACTAATTAATTCTTTGTTATTTTATAGCTTATTTATATTATTATTTATAATAAAACACTCTTTTATTTATTGTCTTTTTCTCTTAACTCTGGAAAGCATTTAGCAATATGAATCAATTCATATACTTCTTCACTGTCATAATTTTTATTTGGAACTCCACTTCCTACTTCTATTCCTCTAGCTTTCATCTTCTTTAAAATTAATTCTTGCCTTTCTTGGCTAGACATTGATTTATATTGTTTCCTTCTTTCTTCTTTATCCAAAATTAAAAACGTTATCAATATAGTACCAATACTAAAAATTAAGCTCCAACCCTGCGAGTAGATTTTCATAAATATCATTAGGTAAAGAAAGTACAGCTAATAAAGGTACTAATAATTAAAAAAGGATTTTATCCCTCTGAGTTTATATATTTTCCAAAAAGATATCGTTTCTTGGACCTAGTTAACGCTAGGCACTAGGTTGACTAAGGGGGATCTCTAGGGGGATCTAGAATATATAAACACCTTATATAAGGTTCGAAGATATCCTTATATTTAGTCTCAGACTTGTTCCACTATCTATAATTAGTTAAGACTATAACTAGAATCTCAAGGAAATCTTATTTGAACAACCGAGTCCTTTGGGAGCACTAGGTCGCAGGTTCGAATCCTGTCGCCCCGACTCTAATAATCCAAGTCATAGAGAGGAATCCCAACCTCTCTTTTTTATTGCCTAGTTGTCTCATATTGCGAAAGGGTACCTCTAGGGGTAGCTCAATAGATATAGTTTGATGTAGTTTATACCTTTTAACGACCCAAAGGCCAAGCGTCAGAAAGAACCTAGTAAGCGTTTCATAAAAAAACAGCTTATGAAAATAGATTTTATTTAGGATATAAAAACAAATTCCAAGGAGGATTAAATGTCTATCATTACCGACAATACAGTTTTAGTTCATATTTACAGCGGTTTAGAATCCAAAAATAAAATAACTTTAGGTTTATTGCTTGCCCTTACTGCAGAAAAAAAAGATCATAAAGTAACACTTTTTCTAGCAGGAGACGGAGTACAAATATTAGATTGCAAAAAAGCTGGTGAAATAGTTGGTCAAGGTACTGGAGATTTATACGAACATCTTCAAAATTTAAAGAATTCAAAAATTACCATATATGTCTCAGGAATGTCTGCTAAATCTAGGGGTTACGATGAAAAGCTTCTAGATGGATACACTGCAGAGTTTGTTATGCCAGATGTTCTAGTTGAAGAATCAATTAAAGCGGATAGCGTACTTTGCTATTAAAAAAGAGGGTTTTATCCCTCTCAGTTTAGATCGACTGTCAATCATCAACGCACTACGTGATCTAGTAAGTTATCGAATTTAGTTTTTTGAATCATTTGTTGGAGGCGACCATTCACAACTAATAAAACAGTTTTCTAATGAATTTTCAGTTGAGCTCTTAATTTCACAACTACGTATACATTCATAAGAAGTTAAATTAGGATCTAACGAATTTTTGAAATTTTTATCTCTAAATGAACTCACAATTAATCTCCTCTTTCTTTATTTTTAAAGTTGATTAATTAAAATCTCTAACCAAATAGTTTTATTGTTTTTTTGTATTTTAAGAGAATTTAATTTTATATGTATTCATAAATTTAAACCTCATTTATGTGGGATTATTATATGAGCGATGAAACAGATTTCCAAGAGCATTAATACTGATTTTGAGTATATATTAGGTTAATCATGATGCAAACTTATTTTGTAGGTAATTTTAGAGCACCGCGCATAGATGTATATTCGGTAGCGTAGAAAATTGAAGATATTTATAGGCTACTGTTAATTATTTAATCTCATTATTTTTTCATAAAATAAGAGGGCTTTTCGCCCTCTTCAAGTCATGCACCTCAGTGTCCACAAAGTCGATGAAGTGCTTTTGACTCATGAA
>QCVS01000015.1 GCA_003210285.1 Prochlorococcus sp. AG-686-J21 | reverse complement strand
ATTAATTCGTCAAGTAAACTATTATTATCATAACTTTTTGGTCTTAATTCTAGATAGCAATTAGAAATATGGATTAGATTTTAAAATTTTTTTCTTAATGTATTTAATTTTGAATTCCACTCCTATTTTTATTTCTTTAGCTTTCACAATCTTTAGTATCAAATCCTGCCTTTCCTCCAAGACATTGACTTAAGACTTTTCTTTCTTTGTTCAAGAGATTATGTAAATCCAACTTTTCCATTATAACTTCCTAGCAAATCTGTGAAGAGAAGAGGACATTGCGCTTTATTATTTTGAGTTAACATAAAATTTTTTAAAAAAATATCAAAACTTTATTCAATAAATTGATTTGGATGTATTAATTGAATAAAGTTGTAATTCAAAACATTTTACTTCCTATTAGAGCACTTAAACAAATAGCAAATAATAAGAAAACAGCTTTAACGCTGCTTTTAATTAATGGCGGGGAGAAGATTTGAACTTCCGACCTTCGGGTTATGAGCCCGACGAGCTACCAGACTGCTCTACCCCGCGGAACATACTTAGCATACATCTGAACGTGTTCTTTTTTTTGTTTTATTAGGATTCTTGGAATTTTAATTGACCTTTTACTTCAATATGAACCCCTTCAGGTAATTTTATGATCTTGTCCTCAATATCTTGTATTCTTAGTTCAGAAATCCATTCTAGTTGTTTTAGGATATGTAAACCCACGGATTGTTTTGCTCTTCTTGATCCATCTTCAACTTTCAAAGCTAAACCCATTCCTTCATTTACTTTACAAAAACACTGTATTCCTTCTGCTCCTCCCTTGCTTATTACATGACCATGTGAAGCTTGTATAACTTCAGTATCAAATCTATTGTGGTCGCTTATCATTATTGGATTACTTGTCATTGCTCTACTTATCTGCTCTAATTCCGCATTATCTGAACTACTTAATAGTGAATATAGTTTTGCCATTTCGAGTATCTTCATATAAAAAGTTGGAGCTCCACAGTCATCCCTCTCTGCATATATCTGATCTAATGGAATTTCTAGAAGTTCCGATATTATTCGAAAGATTTCTAATTGAAGTGGATGATCTCCCTTTAAATAACTTTCTAAAGGCCAATTTAATTTTTTACAAGTAGCCAGAAAAGCTCCATGCTTACCAGAACAGTTATGTTCTAAGGGACTCGTTATTTTTAACGGACATTTGAGATTATGAATATCTATATCGTATTCCCACAAAATTCTAAAAGCTTCTCTCGTATGTAATTTTGATCCACTATGAGATCCACAGGATAAGGCAATTGACTTTGATGAATTCTTGATTTTTGATGAAGCTCCACTACTCACAAATGGAATAGCTTGGAAAGGCTTTAATGCTGATCTTATGAAACTCTTATATTCTGGATTACCAGCACACATTAAGACTCTTCCTTTTTTATCGCTAATTACTGCGTGTACTTTGTGAATAGATTCTAGTTTTGAACCTCTCATTAATATCATCTCTAATGGAGGGTTGTTTGATGTATATAAATTTTTAAAATTAGAGCTCATCTTAGAGATTATTGTTTTGGAAAAGTAAAATTCCAATTAAAGCAAATATTATAATAAGAGATAAAATTTGAATTAAATTCTTTAAAATTGGTTTAACTTCTAATAATGCTATTAATGTTTCTTTCTCCTTTAATTTAACTGGTTTGATCCATATTTGTCCGTCATACCAACCTGATTCTTCATATTCTACTTTTTCAGAAGTTAATCTTTTGAATATATGATTCCAACCAAGATATAACCTTATAGAGAAAAGAAATGGTAAAGATAAACTACTAAAAAAGCTAATTAAAATATACCTTAATGTAGAAGTTTCAAAATATACACTTCCTGAAGAAATAACAACAAATATAAAAAATGTTCCTATCCAAAACTTTAGTAATATAAGTAAAAAAGATTTCTTTGATTTTGGCCATGTAAATATTTTAGATTTTGATAATTCGATAAATTCATTTGTAGGCTGTTGATCTTTAGGTACTGGGCAGTTAAATTGATTCATCAATATTTTTATGGAAAATATAGGTCTTCTCCATTACTCCAAAATGATTCAAGATCGTAGAACTTTCTTATTTCTGGTTGAAAAATATTTACTATTAAATCACCATAATCAAGTAGTGCCCATTTTGCTTCGTTAACTCCCTCTTTTCTAATTGGTTCAATATTTGCTTTTGCTCTAAGTTCTACTTCGACTGAATTAGTAATTGATCTAACTTGAACGTCTGATAAACCTTCAGCAATGAGTATCCATTCACTAATGTATGAAACGTTGTCGATTTTAATCAATTTTATCTCTTTAGCCTTTTTCTCATCACAGGCTTTAGCTGCAATTAAAACTAACAATTTATTGTCCATAAACGTTTTCACTTGAAACTGATTTGTCTGAACCCTCTTGTTGTGATAATTCTGACCTAGCTTTTTCAGCACTTTTTCTTAATGCTTCTAATCTATCTTCAAAAATGATTCTTTTTTTCTTTTTTCTAGTTTTTTCAATTAATTCTTTTAAAGCCCCACCGAGACTTTTATAAGCATTTGGAATACTATATCCAAATCTACAGGCAAGGTCTATGGCTCGTTCATCTGCAAAAATAGCATCTTGTAATCTTTTTTCAGAATTATTTTTTATGTAAAGTCTATATCCTGCAAAACCTGATAAGCCAAGAGCAAGTATTAAAAGTAATCCATCTTGTACCCATAATTCACCTATTGCTCCACCAAGGCCTATTGCTAAAGCTGCCATTTCCCATCCGTCTCTCGGAATTGCATCGTTTTGGATTTTTCCTACTTCATGCCAAAATAATAAGTTTCTATGATCAATTGCATAATTGTCCCATTCTTCTAAATCTATTTGAATTTCAACTTCGTCACGACCAATTTCCTCCAATGCAATCAATGGAGGATCTATCGCGGCGGCAGCTTCAATAAAAACCCAACTTTCATTCTCCGGAGGCAACAAACTTTTAAGTCTCTGAAGTTCGCTCATAAATTATATTTTATTAACAATACTATAGAAACAAATGTTGCTTTTCAAGTCACTTGATTAACAACTGATGATTTATAAGTAGCATTAAATAAATGAAGTTTTCTAATTATGCCTCAAAGAGGTGATCTCAAAAGAATCCTTATTCTTGGTTCAGGTCCAATTGTTATAGGACAAGCATGTGAATTTGATTATTCAGGAACTCAAGCATGTAAAGCTTTACGAAAAGCTGGATATGAAATTATTTTAATTAATTCTAATCCAGCTTCAATAATGACTGATCCAGATATTGCAAATAAAACCTATATTGAACCTTTAACTCCTGAAATAGTTTCTCAAATAATTTTGAAGGAAAAACCTGATGCGATTCTTCCAACAATGGGCGGTCAGACTGCCTTGAATCTGGCAGTAAAACTTTCTGAATCTGATTTCTTGACAAATAACAATGTTGAATTAATAGGAGCTGATTTAAAAGCTATCAACAAAGCTGAAGATAGAAAACTATTTAAAGAATCGATGGAAAGTATAAATGTAAATGTATGCCCTTCTGGAATCGCTTCTAATTTATCCGAAGCAAGAGAAGTGTCTAAGCAAATAAATTCATACCCATTAATCATAAGACCAGCTTTTACTTTAGGTGGAGTTGGAGGAGGAATAGCATATAATCTTGAAGAATTTAATAATCTTTGCCAATCTGGTTTAGACGAAAGTCCTAGTAATCAAATTCTTATTGAAAAATCTTTAATAGGTTGGAAGGAATTTGAATTAGAAGTTATGAGAGATACAGCTGATAATGTTGTAATAATTTGCAGTATTGAAAATTTAGACCCAGTGGGTGTTCACACTGGAGACTCAATTACAGTGGCTCCGGCTCAAACATTAACTGACAAAGAATATCAAAGACTTAGAGATTTATCGATAAAAATAATAAGAGAGGTAGGTGTTGAAACAGGAGGAAGCAATATACAATTTGCCGTAAATCCAATAAATGGTGATGTAATAGTTATCGAGATGAACCCAAGAGTTAGTAGATCTTCAGCATTAGCTAGTAAAGCTACAGGTTTTCCTATAGCTAAAATTGCTGCCTTATTATCGGTAGGATACAGACTTGATGAAATTATTAATGATATTACTAAAAAAACTCCTGCATGTTTTGAACCCTCAATTGATTATGTTGTAACTAAGGTACCAAGATTTGCTTTTGAAAAGTTTAAAGGTTCTTCAAATATTTTAAATACATCAATGAAATCTGTTGGAGAATCAATGGCAATTGGTAGATCATTTGAAGAATCCTTTCAAAAAGCCTTGAGATCTTTAGAAATTGGTATTTTCGGTTGGGAATGTGATTCTATTGGTGATTTTAATAACGACAATGATTTGCAGAATAATTTACGAAACCCTACTGCTGAAAGGATATTAGTTATAAAAAAGGCTATGGAATCTGGTAAGACTAATTCTTTTATTAATGAAATAACAAATATAGATTTGTGGTTTATTGAGAAGTTGCGAAATATTTTTAATTTTCAAAATAAATTTTTAAAAGGAAATGAACTTTCTCAAATTGATAGAGATTTAATGTTAAATGCAAAGCAATTGGGATTTTCAGATCAACAGATTGCAAAACTAACCAACTCTGATTTTTTTGAAGTAAGAAATTATCGAAAAAATTTAAATATTGTTCCACTATATAAAAATGTTGATACTTGTTCCGCAGAGTTTTCATCTGAAACACCCTACCACTATTCAACATATGAAGAAGCTTTTTCAGATAATAATTTAAAGCTAAATGACAATGAAATTTCTGTCATTAAAGATAAGTCTTTAAAAAAAATTATGATATTGGGAGGTGGACCTAACCGAATTGGTCAAGGTATTGAATTTGATTACTGTTGCTGTCATGCTTCGTACCAAGCTTCAAGTAATGGTTACCAAACCATAATGGTTAATAGTAATCCTGAAACTGTTTCAACTGATTATGATACAAGCGATATTTTATATTTTGAGCCTGTTACTTTGGAGGATGTTCTCAATATAATTGAGGCTGAAAATCCATATGGATTGATAGTACAATTTGGAGGACAAACTCCTCTTAAGTTGTCTTTGCCTTTATCTCATTGGTTGGAGTCTAAAGAAGGTATTAAATGTAATTCAAAAATTCTTGGAACATCTCCTCATTCAATTGACATAGCTGAAGATAGAGAGGAATTCACTAAGATTCTTGTAGAATTAAACATAAGACAACCCCTCAATGGAATAGCGCGTAATGAAGAAGAGGCGATATTAGTCGCAAATAATATAGGCTTCCCTTTAGTCGTAAGGCCCTCGTATGTCTTAGGTGGAAGGGCTATGGAAATTGTTAAAGATAAAAACGATTTATCTCGATACATAACAGAGGCCGTTAAAGTTTCGCCTGATCACCCGATTCTTTTAGATCAATATTTAAGTAATGCAATAGAAATTGATGTTGATGCGTTATGCGACGAAACGGGTTCCGTTGTTATAGCAGGTCTTATGGAGCATGTAGAACCTGCTGGCATCCATTCTGGTGATTCAGCATGTTGCCTACCTTCAATTTCCTTGTCCCAAAAGACATTAGATACAGTTAAAAAATGGACAAAATTAATTGCAAATAGATTAAATGTTGTTGGCTTAATTAATTTGCAATTTGCAATTAAAAATCATAGTAATGAAGAAAATAAATTATATATCCTTGAGGCTAATCCAAGAGCTTCTAGAACTATACCTTTTGTTTCAAAAGCTATCGGTAAACCTGTTGCAAAATTGGCGACTCAATTAATGCAAGGATCCTCTTTAAAAGATATAAATTTCACTAAAGAACTTATACCAAAATACCAAGCGGTTAAGGAAGCTGTTTTACCTTTCAAAAGATTTCCTGGTTCTGATACATTACTTGGTCCTGAGATGCGTTCTACCGGTGAGGTAATGGGATTAGCAGATGATTTTGGCCTAGCTTATGCTAAATCGGAATTAGCTGCTGGAAATGGTGTTCCTTCTGAGGGTGTTGCCTTTTTATCAACTAATGATCTAGATAAAGAGAATCTAGAGGACATAGCAAGAGAATTAATAGTATTAGGTTTTAAACTAGTTGCTACTAAGGGCACTGCTAAATATTTATTTAATTTAGGAATTGAAGTTGATGAAGTTTTAAAAGTTCATGAAGGTAGGCCTAATATTGAAGATTCAATTCGCTCTGGTCTCATCCAATTAGTTATCAACACCCCAGTTGGTTCACAGGCTCTCCATGATGATGCTTATCTCAGAAGAGCCTCTTTAGAATATAATATTCCTACTTTTACTACTATTCCTGGAGCAAAAGCAGCACTGCAAGCAATTAAATCTTTGCGATTAAATAAAATTGATACTTTTTCTCTTCAGGAAATTCATAACTACTAGAATCTACTCATATTTTCTTAGTTTTTCTCTTAATTGATTTGTTAGGGAGTTCCTACCAATAGATAGTAATTTAAATGTGTCCTCATACATTTTTAATTGAGTTTCAGCTATTTGTAATCCTTTAATTATTTCTTTTGTTTCATTAGCTAAATCATTAACATTATATTTTTTCCCTTCAAAAGTAAGTACTGGATTATTTTTGTCAATGTTGTTTTCCGTCATAGTTTTATCTTTTATTAAATTAAATATTATCAAGTAATCTTTATCAACTGTTTTTCACATAATTCTTTATAAATTCCTTCTTTATTAAACAAATCTATATGTTTTCCACTATCTATAATTTTACCTTTATCAAAAACAATAATTTTATCTGCTCCCTGGGTTGTGGATAATCTATGGGCGACAACAATAACAGTCCTATTATTCATTGCTTGATTAAGCCCTTTTTGAACTTCTGCTTCTGAATCTGAATCTAATGCACTAGTAGCCTCATCCAATAAAAGTATAGATGGGTTTCCTAATATTGCTCGAGCTATAGCTATTCTTTGAATCTGACCTCCTGAAAAGTTAGATCCTCTTTCGGTTATGTTTGTTTCGTATTTTTTAGGGAGTTTGAGAATAAATTCATGAGCATTTGCCATCTTGGCGGACTTTATTACCTCTTCTTCACTAAAGTTCCTCCCCATATTTATTACATCAATTATTCGACCAGAGAATAAAAAAGGTTGTTGTTGAACTAAAGCAATATTTGATCTTATATCTATTGAGCTTATAGCTTTAATGTTTTTATCGTCTATGTATATATCCCCTGTTTTGGGATATATGAATTTTAATATTAATGACAGCATAGTGCTTTTTCCGGCTCCTGATGATCCAACAAATGCAATTACCTGCCCTTTTGAAATTTTTAAAGTTATATCTTTTAATACTTCATTATCTTTTTTATATTCAAAATTTACATGCTTGAATTCTATCTCCCCATTAATCTTTGATATTTTTTCCAAATTAAGCTCATCTTGTTCTATGGGTTGTAGATTTATTTTTTTTAATCTTTTTAATGAAGCTTCCGCTTGCTTATATTCATTAAAGTTTGTACTGATGTGACTAATTGGGTCAATAAGTATCAAAATGGCGGCAAAAAAGCTGCTAAACCCTTCGCTATTTAAAAGACCTAAATTGATTCTTAATGCTCCTAAACCTAATATTGCTAATATTCCAAATGCTTCAATAAAACCTACTACTGGATGTTGGAAAGCAAGCAATTTAAGTGTCTTATATTTTGCTTTTTTATTACTACTCAATCTTTTATTAAATCTACTTTTAATCCAATTTTCTGCTGCAAATGATCTTATTGTTGAAATGCCGTTTATTGATTCTCCAATTAAACTCGCTAAATCGCTTGTTGATTCTTGACTTTTTTCAGATGCTATTAAAACTCTTTCCCCAAACTTATTTACTGACAAAACAATTATTGGAGCTAAAACAAGTGTTGATATTGTTAACGACCAGTCTAAATAAAACATATAGATAATTACTGCTAATAACTGCAATAAGCATGGTAATGAATCTTGAAATGTTTTATAAATTACTTCACTTACTCTGTCTGCATCCTCTGTAAGCCTGTAAGTTATATCTCCTGCAGAAATATTGTTGATAAAATTCATTTTTATCTTGTGAATTTTACTAAATAAATTTTGTCTCATAACTTCACTTATTTCTAATGAAGGTCTAGCAATATAGACATCTTGCCCAAATTGAGCAGTTTTTTGAATTAAAAATACAACAAGAGAATTTATTATTATCTTAATTACGGTTGATATTTCTCCCGATCCAATAGCGGGGATTAATTTTCCAGCCAAAAAAGCTAATATTGGCCAGCATGCTACATAAATTATCATGCATATGAAACCTTTAAGAAATCTATTAATATAGGGAGTGATTGGTGGAATTAATTGCAAAATATTATCTTTGAGTTATTCCTTTTACTTTATCAATAGCTGTGGATTTATAAAACAATGAAATTAGATCAATTTTTAAAATGGAATAATGTTGTTTCTTCTGGAGGCGAAGCCAAAATCCTTATAAATTCTGGTCAGATAAAAGTTAATGGTGAAACGGAAAAAAGGAGAGGAAGAAAATTAGTTAAAGGAGATAAAGTTATGTTTCTAAAAAGTGAATTAATTTTTGAATAATTAGCCTAAAAACACAAGCCATATTAGTATATTTTTCTTAGACAACATATTTTGAGAAAATCTGTAATCGCTGGTAATTGGAAGATGCACATGACTTGTGCTGATACAAAAAGATATTTGGAAGATTTTCTTCCTCTTATTAAAGATATTCCTAATGACAGAAAAATAGTAATTGCTCCTCCTTTTACAGCTATTTCTACTTTTTCAAATTATACAAATCTTGATTATTTAAATATTGCAAGTCAAAATATCCATTGGGAAGATAAAGGTGCTTTTACTGCAGAAATTTCTCCCACAATGCTTATTGAACACAAAGTACAATATGCAATTGTTGGACATAGTGAACCTCGGAAATACTTTAGTGAAAGTGATGAACAAATTAATAAAAGAGCTGTCTTTGCTCAATCAAGTGGACTCACCCCAATAGTTTGTGTTGGTGAAACTCTTGAACAAAGAGAAAGAGGCGAAGCTGATAGGGTCATTACCAGACAAGTTGAGCAGGGATTGGAGAATACTGATCCATCTAATCTTATAGTTGCTTATGAACCTATTTGGGCTATTGGTACAGGTAAAACTTGTGAAGCAAGTGAGGCAAACAAGATATGTTCTTTGATAAGGAAGCTGATAGGTTTTAATGACGTTATTATCCAATATGGAGGTTCTGTTAAACCTAATAATATTGATGAGATAATGTCGATGAGTGATATTAATGGCGTCTTAGTAGGTGGTTCTTCCTTAGATCCAATTAGTTTTTCTAGAATTGCTAATTTTGAATAATAATTATCCTTGGCCTGATGATTGGGGGCAAAAAACCTCAATAATGGGGATCATTAATTTAACTCCTGATTCATTTAGTGATGGAGGTGATTTTTGTTCCATTGATAAAGTTTTAAATCAAGTAGATTCTTTTGTTTCAAATGGGGTTGATGTAATTGATCTTGGTGCTCAAAGTACTAGACCCGGAGCATTAGAAATTGGTGCAAAAAATGAATTAAAAAGATTGATACCATATCTAAAAAAAATCAGAAGCGTATATCCCAATATTCTTATTTCTGTTGATACTTTTAATTCTGAGGTTGCTTATGAAACTCTCAAAAATGGTGCTAATTGGATTAATGATGTCACTGGCGGCCGAAGGGAAGAGGAGATTTTAGATGTTGTCTCAGAATTTAAATGTCCTTTCGTAATTACTCATAGTCGTGGAGATAGCAAAAATATGAACAACTTGACAAATTATGATGATTTTTTAGTTGATATTATTCATTCTTTGGAAAGTTTGACAAAAAAGGCAATCAACAAAAATGTTAGTAAAGATAACATAATTTGGGATCCAGGTATTGGATTTTCAAAAGATACTAATCAGAATTTAGAAATACTAAGAAACATCGAATTCTTTAAAAAATTTGAATTTCCTATCTTAATTGGGGCTTCAAGAAAAAGATTCATTGGAGAAATCTTAAATGAACCTAATCCCAAAGAAAGAGATATAGGAACGACTGCTATTAGTTGTCTTTGTTCACAGCAAAATATTCACATGGTTAGAGTTCATAATGTAAAAATGAATTATCAAGTTTTAAAAGTTGCAGATAAAATTTTTAGATAAAATTTTATTTCTTACTCTTTGACTCCTTCAATTTTATCCTCTACCTCTTGATAAAGTTCTTTTAGTTGCTCAATATTTTCATCAGATGTTTCCCAATAACCTCTCCCATTAACTTCAAGCAATGTTCCTACTATTCTTCTGAAACTATTTGGATTTAAATCCATGAGTCTTTTCCTCATTTCTTCATCATTAATGAATGTTTCATTGGTTTCTTCATAAACAAAGTTATCTACTTGGCCACTTGTTGCACTCCATCCAAGGGTGTAGTTTAGTCTATTAGAAAGTTCTCTAACTCCTTCATATCCTGACTTAAGCATCCCTTCATACCATTTTGGATTCAAAAGCTTCGTTCTGGAATCAAGTCTAATTGTCTCGCCTAGGGTCCTGACTTGAGCATTAGAGGTGGTTGTGTCTGCAATGTAACTACTTGGTTCTTTTCCGTCATCCCTTAATGTTTTTATCAATTTTGTAGGATCAGAATCAAAATAATGGCTTACATCAGTTAGAGAGATTTCAGAAGAGTCAAGGTTTTGAAATGTTACATCAGCGGTTTTCATGACAGACTCGAATACATCCCTTTTTTGATTCATTTCTCCTGGATTATCAGCATTAAAAGCAAATGTTTTTCTTGATAAGTACATCTCTTGCAATTCATTCTCTTCTTCCCAGGTTGAATTTTCAACAGCTAAATTGACATTTGAACTATAACTGCCACTTGCATTTGAAAATACTCTTGCTGAAGCTTCTCTTATTGAGGTACCCTCTTTTTCAGCTTGTTCTAATGAATGTTTTCTTACAAAGTTTGATTCTAATGGTTCTTCTGCTTCTGCGGCTAATTTTACTGCTTGATCAATTAATGCCATTTGGTTTATAAATAAATCCCTAAAAACTCCAGAACAATTTACAACTACATCAATTCTTGGTCTGCCAAGTTCCTCTAAAGGAATAAGTTCTAATTTGTTTATTCGGCCGACAGAATCAGGTTTTGGTTTAACTCCTACAAACCATAAAATTTGTGCAAGAGACTCACCATAAGTTTTGATATTATCAGTACCCCACAAAACACATGCTATTGTTTCTGGCCAAGTTCCTTGTTCTTCTTTTTGTCTCTCAATTAGTTTATCAACAACGGATTTGGCTGCTGCCACAGCAGCTGTAGTTGGAATTGATTGTGGATCAAGTGCATGTATATTCTTACCACTTGGTAATACACTTGGGTTTCTTATTGGATCTCCTCCAGGTCCCGGTAATACATAATTACCATCTAAGGCTTTTATGAGGCTATCCATTTCTTTATCTGCACAAACCTGTTCAAGACAGAATAATAAATAGTCAAATAATTTATTTAATTCCTTTTGATTTACTGTATTAAATCCATTCAATCTGCATATCCTAAGCCAAGGTGTTGGTAAATTTAAACCAAATATTTTCAAGAAATCTAAAAGTTTTGAAAATAGTGATTTCTCCAAATAGACTCTTCCATCAACAATCTTTAATGATTTAACCATCGCAAATATTGATTCTCTGGCTGTTTTAATAATTTTTTCATTTAGTTCAACAAATTTAAGTTCTCCTTTATTATTACCGTCATAAATTTCATCTATTTTAAGATCGATTGATTCTGCCAATAAACCTGGTAAGGATCTAAAGCCTTCTTGTTCTCTTTCTAATGAAGCTATATTTACTAATGTGGCAACGGCTTCCTCAGCTGTAGGTGCTTCTCCAATTGTATGGAGTCCACATGGTAATAATCTACTTTCAATCTCCATCAATTGCTTATATATATTCCCTACGAACAAGTCTCTTTCTTCAATAGTTAATTCCTCTACCTCTCCAATCGGAAGATCTACATCTTTGTCAAGATTACATTGTTTTGAAGTCTCAACAATTGCATTTATAATTTGAATACCTCTACTACTTTCTCTAAGTTGTTGATAAGAACCTACAAGCTCACTCAATTCTTTAAGTCCCTTATATAAACCTGCATTTTCAGCTGGAGGAGTTAAGTAACTTATGGTTGATGCATATCCTCTTCTTTTTGCAATTGTTGCTTCTGATGGGTTATTTGCCGCGTAATAATATAAATTTGGCAGTGATCCAATTAAAGAATCGGGGTAGCATGTATCACTCATACCCATTTGTTTCCCAGGCATAAATTCTAGTGAACCGTGAGTCCCGAAATGAAGAACAGCATCAGCTTCCCATATTTTTTCTACATAAGTGTAATAAGCGGCAAAACCGTGATGAGGACTTGCACTTCTTGAATAAAGTAATCTCATTGGATCACCCTCATAACCAAATGTTGGTTGTACTCCTATAAAAACATTTCCAAAATGCTTCCCGTAAATAAGTAAATTTTGGCCATCGCTATTTAAGTTTCCTGGAGGTTTACCCCAGTTCTCTTCTAGTCTCTTTGAATAAGGAGTAAATTCTTCATATTCTTTTACAGTCATCTTATGAGCAATATTTAATTCAGGAGAACCATCCATTGCTTCTGGATTATTAATCACTTTTTCCATTAATTCTTTTGAGTTTTTAGGAAGATCATCAATTTGATAACCTTTATCTTTCATTTCTAAAAGAACTCTATAAATTGAACCAAAAACATTCAAATAGGCTGCCGTTCCAACATTTCCTTTGTCAGGTGGAAAACTAAATACAGTAATTGCTAATTTCTTTTCTTCTCTTTTTTTAACTCTTAATGTTGACCACTTTATAGCTCTTTCAGCTATTACATCTACTCTATCTTGAAGAGTATGAGCTTTACCAGTAGCATCATCACGTCCTGAAAGAATTATTGGTTCAATAGCTCCGTCTAATTCTGGTATGGCAATTTGGAGTGCAACTTGAACTGGATGCAATCCTAAATCACTTTCCTCCCATTCTTGAGTTGTTTGAAAAACTAAAGGTAATGCAACCATATATGGTCTATTTAGCTTCTTCAAAGCATCTATTGCTTTTGGATGATCTTGTCTTGCTGGACCACCAACCAATGCAAATCCTGTTAAGGATACAACTCCATCCACTATTGCTTTTTCCTTATCAGTTGAATCATAATAAAATTCATCTACTGGTTTAGAAAAATCTAATCCGCCACAAAAAATAGGTAATACACGAGCCCCCCGATATTCTAATTCTTGTATTACGGCTACATAATGAGCATCATCACCAGTAACTATGTGACTTCTTTGTAGAACTAATCCAATTGTTGGAGTTTTATTATTCTTAGGTTGAATATCATTTCTATTATTTTCCCAATTTTGATATTCTTTTAAGCTTTCAAACATATTTGGCGCCATTGGATGCCATATGCCCAAATCGGGAAAAGTTTCAGGATCCTGTATTTTGAACTCTTCTAATTGATCTTTTAAATTTTCTGTAATTACATATTTTTCTGAAATCATTAATAAGAAATTTTTCA
This sequence comes from Prochlorococcus sp. AG-686-J21, assembly GCA_003210285.1. Lineage (GTDB taxonomy): Bacteria > Cyanobacteriota > Cyanobacteriia > PCC-6307 > Cyanobiaceae > Prochlorococcus_A. The sequence continues at coordinate 15,764 of QCVS01000015.1, read as the reverse complement.
AATTCTCTGTAGTTCCACCTAGCCAATACTGAAAACTTAAGATGAAGGTTCTGGCATCTTGTGCCTTTTCAACGGGTAAATATTTTAGAATTGAAGGTAAAGTATTTAGCAACTTCAACATAGAATCTTGGAAGCTTGCACCATCAGATTCTTTTTTCTTTTTTATAAGATCTCCAATAATGCTTTTAGATTGTCCAAGTTGAGCCATGCTAAATGAACCCAATTTATTTAATCTCATAACCTCAGGCATTGAGGGAAAAATAATAGAGGCTTTAAGATTCTCCTTGTATGGAGAGACTGCTTCCACTACTTTTTGGGCTAAATCTTCAATAAAAATTAATGAAGCAACAAATATGTCGGCACTAGCTATGTCAGCTTTAAAATCTTCGTAATTTTTGTCGTTTCTTAATTCTTCAATAAGATATCCACTAAGATCTATCCCTACAGGGCCATTCATTTCGTTTATTGATTTTGCAGCTTCGGTTAAGGAGTTTTGGTATTGTGGCTCAAGGACGACATAAACTGCTTTTATTACAACTTTATGTTTGTTATCCTCAACAGGAGATACTCTGCGATTTGCTGAGCGGACCTGCGTAAACATTGATTCTCTTTAAGTATTTCTACCAGCCTACGGGTGAATTGCCGTTATTGTGTGCATTATAAATAGCGTGTAACAACCCTTTAAAAACTTTTTTATATAAAAATGACCGAAAATTCCAAAAAAACTATACCAGTACTTGTTTCTGGAGCTTTAGGCAGAATGGGAAGTGAAGTTGTTAATTCTGTTCTAAATTCCTCAGATTGTGAACTTGTTGCTGCAATTGACATTAATAAGAAAAATAATGGTGAAAATATCTCACAATTATTAAATTTAAAAAGTAGCGATGTTTTTGTTTCAAATGATCTAGAGGGATCTTTATGTTCAATCAGTCAAAACTATCGTAACCAAAATATAAAACCTGTTTTAGTCGATTTTACACATCCGGATTCGGTTTTTGATAATACTAGATCTGCGATAGCCTATGGAATTTCGCCAATTATTGGGACTACAGGCCTTTCTCCCTCTCAAATAAATGATTTATCTATTTTTGCTCAAAAAGCAGAAGTTGGTTGTGCAATCATACCGAATTTTTCAGTAGGTATGGTACTTCTTCAACAAGCTGCTTCTGTGGCTGCAAAGTTTTACGACAATATTGAATTGATAGAAATGCATCATAATCAAAAGGCAGACTCTCCAAGTGGTACCTGTATTAAGACTGCCGAAATGATTGAGGAGTATCCGAAGCAATATAATGAAGCCTTAGTTAAAGAGTCTGAATCTATAAAAGGAGTTAGAGGTGGAGTAAGAGATTCAGGTCTAAATATTCATTCAATAAGATTGCCTGGGTTGTTAGCTCATCAAGTTGTTATTATGGGTTCCCCTGGTGAAACTTATACGATTAAACATGACACCATTGATAGAAAAGCTTATATGCCTGGTGTTTTACAAGCAATACGAAAAATAGGTAGTTTTAAATCATTAGTTTATGGACTTGAAAGATTAATATTTTAAATGCTTATTCCAATTAAACAAACTCAAATAACTAAACTAATACCCTCGGTTGGTACCGGCGGTCAATTTAAATATGCTCTTGGAGATCCGAGAAAAGTCCTTCAGAGATTAATTATTTCTTCTATTGGAGGGGTTTTGAATCTTTTGCTTTTTATAAGTCAATCATCAACTCAGACAGAAAATATTTGGTTATTATTATGTGTGATTTTTTTTCTATATATTATTTGGGGACCAATACTTGAATCAAGTAGGAAAAATATTAGTTATAAAAAATCAAAGTTCTTTTCCCTCTTCGACGGTTATATTTCTGATATTTACAAAACTGAAAAAATCGAAAGTTCACGTGAACAATCAAATAGGCAAGGCCGTTTAGAGTTAATTGAAAAAAAAAGAACCTGGCTTATTATTGAATTAGAGGATGAGGATGGATACCTAGATAAGATAAGTTTTCCTATGGAAAATAAACATAGTCAAATTAAAATTGGTTCTAATATTAGATGTTTAGTTTCATCAAATTATCGTAATTTTGATAGAGAGATCTATTTGACTGATGCATGGTTACCTGAAAAAAATATTTGGATAGGAGATTACCCTTTTTTGCTTCGACCAGCATTTGAAGAAATTTGCTATATTTATTTAAAGTAAATTGAAGTTAGATATCTTTTTTAATGAGTAAATGTTTAAATTTTAAAATTATTGGTTCTGGTCCCACTGGTTTGCTTTTGGCAATCACTTTATCGAAACTAAATTTCAATATTTACCTTACAGATTTATTGTCAAGAGAAAAGCTCATTAATAAAGATAAAACATATGCAATTACCCATTCAACAAGAAAAATACTTTCAAAATTTAATCTTTGGGATAAATTAAATTCTTATCTTTATAAATTTGATTCTCTTTCAATTTCAGATAGTGAAACTTTAGATTTTACAATTTTAACTACTTCAGATCTAGACAAAGATATAAGTTCTTTAGATACTATCGGTTGGGTGGTTAAACATTCTGATCTTATGAATGTATTCTTTTATGAGATCGATAAAATAGATAATATTTTTTTTAAATCTACCTTAGATTTATCTAATGAAAATATTTCTTATGATTATAAATTTATATCAACTGGTGCAAATTCAAACTATATGAAAAATCATAATTATTTTGACTTAAAAAAATCATATAATCAGTCTTGTCTCACATTTGAGGTTTTAGTTAGAGGAAATGTTCATAAACGAGCATATGAAATATTTAGGAAGGAAGGTCCATTAGCGTTATTACCGTTAGATGCAAATAGGTATCAAATAATTTGGACAGGAAGTACATCCAAATCAATTGACAGATTAAACTCTAGTAAAACTTTTCTATTAGATAATTTATCAACAATTGTTCCTGACTATTTTAAGTTAGATCAAATTGATAGCGATATTAATATTTTCCCTGTTTCTTTATCTTTATGCTTACCTATCTTTAATTTTAGTAAGGAAGTATCTGTCGGAGATTCATTTCACACTTTTCACCCTGTTGGTGGACAAGGATTAAATACTTGCTGGAGAGATGTTAATGTTATATATGATATTTTTGCTAGAGATATATCTACAACTAAAAAAGCATTAAATATATTTAAATTTAAATATTATTTCAAGAGGTCTTTTGATATTGTCTCAACTATTGTTGTTACGGATATTTTAATTAAATTATACGCAAATAATAATCTTTTATTAATACCTTTAAGAAAAATCTCATTTCTTCTTTTAAATAAGTTTCTTTTTATAAGAAGAATAATCTTAAATCATATGACTAAGTCTTTAATTTTTTCATCTATTAAATAACATATATGATTAATTATTCAAATAAGAAAATGATATCTTTTCTTCTGGATGAAATTGGATTACAAGAGTCCTCAATTGAATTAGGATTAAAGTTATCAATAGAAAATAATACTCCTCTACCTGTTCTTCTTTGGAGTTATGGTCTATTAACTTTTGAAGAGCTGGATAAGCTATATACCTTTTTATTTAAGAGAAAATTATAAGAATTCTGTTATAATATCTAAGTAGCTTTCGTTGTTAACTATTACCATTTTATCTAAAGGAAAACGGATTTCAAGAGAATCTATTCAAAGATTAGATTTACTTTTATTAGCCTTAGAAACTATTGATTTAAATGGTGCAGAATCTTTATATTCATTATCAGGTAAACTTAATTTAAATGAAGTTTTACCTAATAAAGTTACTATATGGAAATTAAGGAACAATAATCCAATGAGGAATTCTTTTAATAATAACAATATTAAATTAAGTGAATTTAACGCATTGATTAAACTTACTGCTGAAATGGCAAAATTTTTATATCCTTACATAAGACAAATACTGCAATCTAGGGATGATTTAATTAGGAACCCTAAACCCTGGAATGAATTTAAGAATAGATATATTGAATTAATTAGTGAAAGATTTAACACTAATAGTATGAAAGTTAAACGATTGCTTGATCCTGGTTGTAATGATGAAGTTTTTATTAAAATTATTCTTACATTAGCGTTGTGTATTTCAGAGGATGGATTTCTAAACTTAAGAAGCACCCTCCTTAATTATTGATATGTTGCAAAATAAACTTTTATTTAACCAATCATCCGTCAGTCTTGAAATTAATGGATTACCCGATTATTCAAACAACGAAAATCAAGATAATATATCGATTATTTCTCAATGGAAACTTATGATTATCGATAAGCCTGTTATTGAAGGTAACTTAGATCATTTGAGGTCTATAATGAAGGCTTTTTACTCTTACTCTATTTCAATTTTAAATGATGAAAATGCATCATACAATTCAAAACTAATTGATATTAATCCTGAAAATTGTTATACACATATTCTTCTATTAAAAAGTTCTAAACCTAATGTGAAACCTTTAAATATTAGGATTGGAAATTCAGTTTTTGCAGATATAATAAATTGTTTTGATCAACTAGGCTTTTCAGATAAAGTTAAAAATATTTATTCTAAAGAATTTAAAAGTTTAACGAATAAAAAACATTCTTTTTTAAAAGATAAAAAAACTATTTCAGAATTTCTTTTACCCCCAGTAGTTTCCTTATTCTCTATCTTCCTTTTTTCTACAGCATTTATCTATTTTTACGATAATAATGAAAATCGTTCTTTATTAAATTATAGAAACAAACTTGTTAGCATTCAATCCATAAACAAGTTACTATAAAAAATAATTCTTTTCGAAGATTATTTTTTGATTAATTAGCGTAAATTTTATAAATGTCTGATTTAAAAATACCCAATTTGAATAAGAACTCTGATAAATTTTTTTTTAAAAAAAAATTATCTTTAAGAAGAAAATCGAAAGGCAAACTTATAAAAGAATCCTTTGTTATGTTTTCTTTCAGTATCTTTATTTTTTATATTAATTATTTAATACCGAATAAAATAATAATCTTTGATAATTTTATAAATAATATCGGTAAATTGATTACTAATATTTTGGACTCAATATCTTATTCTTATGAAATTTCTTTAGCTATATTTATAGTTTTCTCATTAATATTCGCTTTGATTTTAATGTTGGGAGCTTTTACTAGAATAATGAAAATAGTAAAAAGAAAATCTAGGCAAATTAGGTTTAAATAGGATTCATTAACCCACCGCTTCCAGAGTCCGAATCATCATCATCGTTTTCTGTCTCAAATCCAATTAGTGCATAAGCTCCAACTGCTATTGATGAAAGTAATAATGTAAAAGGTAAAATCGAACTTTGCAATCCGACATCAATGTATTCGCCCATGCATTAAATAAATTTTTATAAACCTAACTGAATTTAAACTATTTCGTGATGATTAAATATTTATTTAATATTTCAGATTTTCGTATCAGCTGTATTTTTATCGAAGTTATTTATTTCTCTTACAAAAAGTCCTAACCAATAAATTAATTGATCAATTTGATTTTGAATATCAGTGACACCTAATCCTCTTATAATTATTTTTGAGAACTGATCACCTTCTTCAAAATGAAATTTAGTTTGAATATTTGATGGTAAACCTTTTTTAATAAGTTTAAATGTAGAGTTTTTTAGTCTGGTTTCTATTATTACATTTGGTTTTTTAAGTTTAATTTTATTAAAGCCACACTTTTTTGACAATAGTTTTAACTTCATTAAGAGTATTAATGATTCTACTGGTTTGGGTAAAACGCCATACCTATTAGACCAGTCAGTTGCTAACTCTGTAAGCTCCTTATGATTAGTACATTCAGTTGCATATTTATATGCATCAAGTTTTTCCTCTCGGTTTAATATCCATGTTGCGGGTATAAAAGCGTTAACAGGCAAATCTACTTGCGTATCATTTACTTCGGGAATTTCTTGACCATTTATTTCTGAGATTGCCTCATGCAGCATTTCAATATAAAGGTCATATCCTATTGCATTAACTTTTCCACTTTGTTCTTCACCTAATAAACTCCCAACGCCTCTTATCTCCATATCTTTCATTGCTAGTTGATATCCACTCCCAAGTTCAGAAAAATCTTTTATAGCCTTTAGCCTTTGCTTGGAGGCTTCATTGATTTTATTAATATTTGGATAAAATAGCCATGCATGAGCTTGTATACCACTTCTGCCGACTCTTCCACGTAATTGATAAAGTTGTGATAAACCAAATTTATGTGCATCTTCAATTACGATTGTGTTTACTCGAGGTATATCTAATCCGCTTTCAATAATTGTTGTGCAAATCATCAGATCCACCTCCCCATTATTAAATGCAATCATTGCATTTTCAAGATCTATTTCATTCATTTGTCCATGAGCGACAATGAATTTTAAATCTTTAAACATATTTTTTAATTTGTTAACAGCCTGATCAATGTCTGATATCCTCGGTAGAACATAGAAAATTTGACCACCTCTATCAAGTTCTTGACTTATTGCAGTTCTGATTACATCCATATCAATTTCAGATAAATACGTTTTAATCGATCTTCTTGAGGGAGGAGGAGTATTCAATAAACTCATTTGTCTAAGGCCAGATAAACTCATGTATAAAGTTCGTGGTATTGGTGTGGCTGATAGAGTCAAAACGTCAATATTTGTTTTTATATTTTTAATTTTTTCTTTTTGTCTAACTCCAAATCTTTGTTCTTCGTCAATAACAAGTAATCCTAAATTATTAATTTCAATCTCTTTGCCTAAAATTTGGTGAGTTGCTACAACTAAGTCAATTTTTTTATTTTTTAGACCAATATAAATATCTTTTTTCTCAGTATTTGTTTTAAATCTGTTTAGTAACGAAACTTTTATTGGATAGGGTGAAAATCTATCTGAAAAAGTTCTCCAGTGTTGTTGAGCTAAAATTGTTGTTGGAGCAAGTAAGATTACTTGTTTACCAGATGTAATTGCTTTAAATATTGCTCTTACAGCTACCTCTGTTTTTCCGAACCCGACGTCTCCACAAATTAGTCTATCCATTGGCTTATCACTTTGCATATCAATTTTTACTTCTTTAACAGCTGATAGTTGATCTGGAGTAGGTTGATAAGGGAATGATTCTTCTAATTCTTTTTGCCATGGGCCATCTTCTGGAAATATATGACCTTTTAGTTGTTCCCTTTTTGCATAAAGTTTTAAAATATCTAAGGCAACTTTTTTTATAATTTTTCTATTTTTATCTTTTATTTTTAACCATTCTGTACCTCCTAATTTATTTATTTTAGGTTTGATTTTTCCACTAGATCGATATCTGTTTATACTCCCTAGTTGATCAGCTGCAACACTTATTTTCCCATCAAGATAACGAATAACTAAGTAGTCTCTTGATTCACCTGTGATGTTTATTTTTTCTAATTTTAAAAATTGTCCTATACCATGGTTTTTATGAACTATGTAATCTCCTGGGTTTATTTTATTTACATTTATATTTGAATTTATACTCCTTTTTCTTCTTCTTATAAAAACATTATTAAATAAAGCTTGCTGAGAAAATAATTCTTTATCTGTTATTAAAATGACTTTCCATATTGGTAAATAAAACCCTTCAATTTCGTAATTATTTTTATTTTTAATAATTACCGGTGTTGAATTATCAATTAACTTATATGCACTTTCAAGATCATTTGGTTTTTCTAAGTAATTGGTATTACAGTCATGCTCGAAAAATAAGCTTTTTGTTCGAAGTGGCTGCGCGGATAATATCCAGACTTTATCTTTATTTAATATGAATTTATTTATTTCTTTCGAAAGTTTACCAATATTTTTAGATGAGGTATTTATACGTTTATCTGATAAAAGAAATCTATTATCTATATTTCTTTTCGACTCAAATTCATATAAATTTATTACATTGTGATTACTGATTGTTTTTATAATTGATTCAAATTTTTTATGAAGATTTGATCTAACTTTAATATTTATATTATTAGATTTTAAGATGTTAGCGATTTCATTTTTATATTGCTCAAAATTATTATCTGATTCAAGACACCAATTGTTAGCAAATTTAAAACAATCCTCTTTTTCGTCTATAACAATTATTGTTTCTCTATTTATGTAATTCAATAGATTTGATGGTTGTTCTTCAATTATTCCTAAGTATCTGTCAAGATTATTTTTAGTTGTTATTTCTTCGGAACTAAATGTATTTTGTTCTGATAAACTTTCTAACTTCTTTCTTATTAATAAATTAAATCCAACCTGTACAATTTCAACTTTATTAATATTATCTAATGTTCTTTGTGTTACTGGATCATATTCTCTTATTTTTTCAATAATATTATCAAAGTATTCTATTCTTATAGGTAATTCATTATTAACTGGATAAATATCAATAATTTCTCCTCTTCTACTCCATGAGCCTTCCTGAGATGTCAAATTTTCTTTATTATAGCCAAGTAAAACTAACTTTTTTGTTAACTCTTTTATATCTAGTTCATTACCTTTAATTAGTGTAAATATATTTTCCTTGAATAGATTATTGTTAATTAAATGAGGTTGTAGAGATCTTTCAGTTGTTATTATTATGTTTATATCTTTTCTTTCTTTTTTAATAATTTTAGAGATGACTGATAACTGTGAATATTCAGTCTCCTTTGACTTGTTAATTGATGCATATGGTAAATTTTCGCTTGGCGGATAATATAATACATTTCTATTATCTATACTATCGAAGTATCCATACCATTTGTAAGCAACTTCTTCATTAGGACTGATAAGTAAGATATCTTTATTTTCTTTCTTAGCAATACTATTTATAATAATTGATTTTGCATATCTACTGGAACCAATGATATTTAGTTCATTATTATTTTCAATTCTTTTTACTAACTCTGCTATTATTTGTGAGTTTGAAATATAACTAATTAGTGAATTTAAACTCATTTATATTTATTTAACTTGATTACTACTTAAGGTTATATTATATTATATTTTACAATGATTGTGAATTATAATTAATGGATTCTGCTGCAATAAATTCCTTTATACCAACGCTTGATCAGGTTGATAGTTGGTCAGAAATTCTTACACTTTTACCGATATTGATTGTTTTAGAACTTCTGCTATCAGCTGATAACGCTATTGCTTTGGCATCACTTACTAAATCTCTTGAAAGTCCTTTATTAAGATCTAAAGCTTTAAATATTGGCATTACTATTTCGTTATTATTCAGAATATTTCTTATTCTTTTATCTAATATCCTTCTGAAATTTATCATAATTCGAATTTTTGCAGGTTTATATCTTATTTATTTATTTATTTCAAATGTATTTTTAAGAAGCGAATCCGATATTCAAGATTCAGGTAATGACAAAAAAAATAATAATTTTAAATTTCTGAAAATTGTTGCTTTACTTTCTTTGACTGATTTTGCATTTTCAATTGACAGCATTACAACAGCTGTTGCCATAAGTGATCAATATATTCTTATTATTTTTGGTGCAATTATAGGTGTATTAGCATTGCGATTTACTTCAGGTATATTTCTTAGACTTATAGAGCAATTTTTAAGATTAGAAACGGCTGGTTACATAGCGATACTAATTGTTGGCATAAAGCTTCTTCTAAATACATTAATTACTGAGACAATTCTTCCAGATTATTATTTTTATATTTTGATATTATTTTCATTTATTTGGGGTTTTTCCAAAAGGGATCAAATAGCTTAATCAGAAAATTTTTCTCCAATTACTGGATTTAATTGTTGTATCAATTGATTTTGACTAGATAAGTTTTTACCTTCTAGCTTTGCTTCTAATAAAATAATCGGATCAGTTTTTGTTGTTATAATAATTCCTTCTTTTTCTATAAGTCCAATAATGAATCCTGGCTTTAAAATATTACTTAAAATTTTATAATTTTTATTTTGTATCTCTTCAGTTGTTAAGATTTTAATTTTTATTATTTTGAGGTTTTTCCTTTTATAAGTTGTATTAGCTCTTGGGAATAAGGCATTTATTTTTCTATAAATATCAGTTGAAGTTTGTTCCCAATTTATTATGTAATCTAATTTGTTAATCATTCTTGCATATTTTAATTCTCGTTGAAAATCTGTTTGTTTTTTAAGTAAAAGATTAATATCTCTATTTTTATTTTGTTCTATATCTGATAGTGCTCTCAAAACTAACTCTGATGATAAATCACTTAATCTTTTAGATAATGTTTTAAGATTATCGTTACTATCAATTTTAATTTGTTTTTCAACTATTACGTCTCCGGTATCTAATCCTTCTTCCATTTTCATTATTCCGACACCAGTGAATTTATCTCCCTCTAATATTGACCATTGAATTGGTGCTGCTCCCCTCCATCTTGGAAGTAGTGATGCATGTGCATTCCATGATTTATATTTAGGAATATCTAATATTGCTTTGGGTAATATTTTTCCATATGCAATTACAATAAACAGATCACAAGATAATTCTTTAAGTCTTCTTATAAATTGAATATTATCTTTTATTGTTTCCGGTGTAAAAACTTGAATATTTTCCTTAGTGGCATATTCTTTTACAGGTGATGCTATTAGTTTATTACCTCTAGATCTTTTTTTATCTGGTTGAGTTATTACAGCAACAATATCATGATCCGATTTTTTTAATACTTCAAGACTTTTCACTGAATATTCAGGAGTACCCCAAAATATAATTCTCACTCGTCACCAGTTATAGATAATTCATTAATCCATATATGCGGAGAAATTCCACTAGTAGTTAATTCTTCTTCATTTTCGATATTTATTATATTTTTTAACAGATATTTTATATCTCCTGCTACAGTTGCTGATTCAATGGAACGTTTTTTTCCATTATTATAAAGCCATCCCTCAAAAGGAAGAGAAAAGGACCCTTGACTGGCTCTTACTCCTGCATGAATCGCGTTTAATTCTTCAATATATACAAAATTTCCTTGATATTTTTTGTGCTCCAAGGCCATATTTAAGTCCGAACATTCATTTGATTTTTCAATTACTAACCAATCTGGAGATACTGATACTTTTGAACCAAGTCCCGCATGACCTGTAGGTATGGTATTAAAAATTTTTGCAGTTGATTCCGAATGTATTAAGTTTTCTAATTTGCCTTTATTAATTAAGCTTAGTTTTTTTGTGGGTGTCCCTTCACCATCGAATGGTGCGGAAGATATATTTTTCTCATTAAGCCCGTCATCGTAGATATTCAATGCTGGAATAGAAATTAAGTCACCAATCGAGTTTTTATCAGAGAGACTAACACCGTCTATAATACTTCTTGCATTGAAGATTGAACTAAAGGCATTCATCAACGTGAGAAATGCTTCAGGTGATAGACAGACTAAATACTTACCTGTTTTTATTGATGAGTAATCTAAGTGTGCAATAGTTTTCTTTGCAGCTTCTTTGATACAGGATTCAATATCAATGTCCTCAACTCCGTATCCCAGTTTAACTGAACCTGAACTGCGAGGTTTTTTATCTTTTTCCTCTGCTCTGGCATATAAATATATAGCAGCTTGACTTTTACTATAATTTCGTAATGCTCCATCACTATTAGCATAAATTCTTTCGTAAAAACTTTCTGACAATCCGTTGTAAGGAATAGATTTGATAGCCTCATGACTTTCGATTAACTTCGATTCAGCCTCTCTAAGAATTTTTAGTAGCTTTTTAATTCCTAGTGGATTTTTTTTATCAACTTCTTTCACTTGTATAGGATCTTTGGCTAAGGGAGAAAAATCAGTAAATTCATTTTTATTCCCAAATTCTGAAGCTATATTTGCTTGTTTTAAAGCTTTTTTAATACCTGTTTTACTTAGATCACTTGTTGTAGTTATACCAACTAAGTTTTCTTTATTCCATACTCTTAAAGTTATGACCTGTTTTTGAGATGCTTTTAGCTGTTTCGCTGCTCCTCTATCAACTTGAACAGAATAATCATTAGAAAAACTAGCTCCGTAGTCCCATTTATCAATATTTAGTATATTTGCAGCAGTCGTTATTTGAGTTGTTATTTCGGTTGCATTCATTTTTATCTACCCCCTACAGTTATGGAGTCAACTTTAATATGTGGCTGACCAACAGTTACATTGACGCTGCCGCTGACTGAGCCACAAAAACCAGGAGCCAACTCTAAATCATTTCCACACATAGATATTTTTGGCATAACTTCTTTCGCGTCACCTATCAATGTTGCTCCTTTTACTGGTTTAGTTAATTTACCATTCTTTATTAAATAACCTTCCTCAACAGCGAAATTGAATTGACCTGTCGCTCCTACACTTCCACCACCCATAGACTTACAGTAAAGCCCATCGCTAATACTATTTATTAATTCTTCTTTAGTGAATTCACCTTTAGCTATATAAGTGTTTCTCATTCTTGATGCAGCTGCGAATGAATAATTTTGCCGTCTACCACTACCGGTTCTTTTGTGTCCAGTTCTTAATTCACCAGCTCTATCGGAAAGAAATTTTTTTAATATTCCATCTTTAATAAGTATTGATTTTTCTGGTTCCATTCCTTCATCATCAATAGATAATGATCCGAAGGATCCTTCAGAAAGTCCCTCATCTATCGCCGTTACAGATTCATGAGCTATTTTTTCATTCAACTTATCACTGAATGGAGTTGTACCACGTTCAATTTGAGTTGTTTCAAGTAAGTGTCCACAAGCTTCATGAAATATAACGCCACCAAATTTATTAGCCAATATAACTGGCATTTGTCCAGCTTGGACATAGTCTGCGTACAACATATTCATTGAAGTTTCATAAACTTCATTTGCAGCTTTTTCATGATCCCATAATCTAAATTCATTAGGAATTCCATGCGATCCAAATCTTCTACTCCCGTTCGATCTATATTGAGCGTCATTAGCAATTATGTTAAGACCTACCGTTTGATGCAGTCTGATATCAGTTGCGTAAGTTCCATCACTTGAAGCTATTATTACTTCCTGCCAATTTCTTGCATAACTACCTTTTCTAACAACTACTTTTTTATCCTTTTTTAATGACTTAGTGCTAAGCAATAATTTTTCGCTTACTTCATTTATTGTGGGCACTTCATTAAGCCAATTGATTTTTGACTTGCTATAGTTTTTTAGTTTATCAAGTCCATTAAAATTTGAATTATTATTTTTTTTAGAGATATCTAACATTTCAATTGCTTGAGAAATAGATCTCATTAATCCATGTTTTGATAAGTCATTAGTACTCACAAAACCATCTCTCTTATCTTTAAATATTCTTATCCCAGCACCTTTACCAAATGATGGACTTACACTCGTAATGAAATCTTCTTCTGCGAGAACACTTGAATTATCAGAATTTTCAATAAATAATTCTACAAAATCAGCGCCAAGAGATATGCCATAGAAAATAACTTCTTCTAAAAGTTTTTTATTACATTCCCCAAATTTAATTTCGGTAGATTTAATACTCGCAGATACCATTTGAGACTTATAAATTTATTTCTTGGTGAAGGTCAGATTATCTAATTGATGGTTGAAAATCGTTACTTTCAAGAGGTTTTAATAAGTATAGTCTTATCAGTTGATAACCGTTTGAAATAAAGATGGGTAATTTAGATAATACTTTAATTACACTTGAATTATCCTTTTTATCTATCTCTGATAAGCGAGTACCATTTTCAACTATTTTGTCTAATCTTTTGTAAAAAGATTCATCATACACATTTAAAACGACAGGAAATACTTTGGCAGAGGTTTCATTTGTTTTGTTAATAACAAATTGGTCGTATTCTCTTGCATTTAAACCTAAAGCGCCATAAAAATCTCTTTTTGTGCCAAGATCTCTTATGTACATAGTTGCAAAAACAGCTAGTAGAAAAAATCTAGACCATAACTTAGAAACTACAGGATGATTATTTAAGAAATATCTAAATCTATGGTAATAATCAAAAATTGGATGTCTCAATGTATAACCAAAGATCTCAAATTTATCGCTTAAACTTTTAACTGTTCGAGGTTGTGCTCTCATTAATGCATCAAAGAAGTCACCATGTCTATTTTCATCTTGACACCAATTTTCAAAGAAATTAAACAGTGGAAAAATTTTACCACTAGGATTTTTTTCTAGGTGCTTGTAAATTGCTATATATCTCCAATATCCAATTTTTTCAGATATATAAGTGGCATAAAAAATTGCTCTTGGAGCAAAATAAGTATAATCTTTATTGGCTGTTAGAAATCCTAAATCTAACTGTAATCCGAAGTCGTTCATTGACTTATTCAAAAAACCTGCATGCCTTGCTTCATCCCTAGCCATATGAGCAAAACATTCAGCAAGAAGTGGATTCTTATCTTTTATTCTTTTACTCAATTCTTTATATAAGAGGAACCCTGAAAATTCTGAAGTACAACTTCCTTCAAGAAAATCTACAAAAAGCTCTCTTGTTTCCTCATCTAATTTATCTGCCGCCCCCTCAAATTCCTTATTTCGAACAAAGTGATGCCTATTATAATCTTTTCTAAATTCTTCACATATCGCTTCTAATTCGTCTTCGTTAATGGATAAATCCATTTTTTCCATAGCTTCAAAATCAGTCGTATAAAAATTTGGAGTTAATATCGTATCCTTAGCGATATCTTTACCTCTATTAACAGATTTTTTATTATTTGATTCAATAGTTTGTTGTACCATTTTCTCTAATTCGTTATTACTATTATTTACTATTTATTGTATTTTTGAGTAAAAAGTTAACTAGGTGTTATTCTTTTATTTTTTAATTTATGCCAATTAATTTTTGGCCATTCAATCTTTGCAGAATTCTTGAAATAATTAATTTGAGAGTTATTCTTTTTTCATCTATTAAAAATGATTCAATTACACTTGGTTTTTGATCAGATTTGCATAATGAAATACTTTTTAAAGAGCTTATATCCTCTTTTTCAAATGATAGCCAAAAGTTGCAAATGTCTTTTATTTCGCAAAAAATAACCCAACATTTATCACCAGCAATTGGTCTTGATGTATTTTTTAAATTAATATCTGCTATTTCAAATCCCCTTACTTTAAATTCCTGAATTAAAGATGGTAATAAATGATCATTAATAAATTCATTAAAAGGTTTTTTTTCAATAGGAAGTTCCTTTTTTGGTTTTATGTTTAAGGGTTTTGAATTTTCCTCTCCAACTTTTTGTTTATTAGGATCTTTAACCATATTATTTGATGTTTTATTACCAATTTCTTCTTTATTAGTAACTTGTTGATTTTTACTAATTGAGCTCGAGGTTTCTTTTGGGCTGACATCACCAATTTGATCCTTTTTTAAAAGTTTATCATCCGAATTATTACTTTCTTTTATTGAATCTACATTTTCTTCCATAACAAAAATTTAAAGCTTAAATATAATTATAAATATAATTTTACCTGTTTTTATCAATATTTAAAATTAACTATATTTTTACCATTCTGAACCATTATTGTTCCAATCATCATCGTATTGTGTGGTATCTTTTGTCTGGTTTCTATCTTTAAATTCATTCTCCCCATTATTTTTAATAACACGGTAATTAACAGATATCGTGGGTTGAGGATCTCGTAAATCTCTCTCAGGAGAGATATCAAGATGTTCATCATTCTCTTCTCTTTTTACTGAATAATTATTATCATCAGTTGTTTTAGCATCATCTGAAAATATAGGTTTAGATATTTTGTTATTGCTTATTGGTTTGTTTAATAGAGAACTCATAAATAAACCTGAAACAAAGGAAATAAAAAT
>QCVS01000014.1 GCA_003210285.1 Prochlorococcus sp. AG-686-J21 | reverse complement strand
AGAAGAACCAATACCTTTTAAAGGCCAAAATATGAGTAATAATGCTTGGGTTGATTGGAATGGGGGAGAAATGGCATATTCACAAGCACTTCAAGCTTTTGCTTGCGGTATAGTTCCTTCTTCAGAGATGAATCCCATTTTATTAAAGCCTCAAGGTAATTCAATAAGCGAGGTTATTCATCTAGGGAAAAGTACAGGAATTACAACGGCAAAAAATTACTACAAGGATTGGTTTTTTCCTGGTTGGGAAGTAATAAAAAAGAGTTTGAATTCGATATATGAACGACATCCAAATTGTCGTTTAATTATCGAAGGGGCTGGAAGTCCTGTTGAGATGAATTTAATTCATAGAGATCTTACTAACTTAAAAGTTGCAAAGTACTTAGAAGCAAATTGTATTTTAGTCACCGATATTGAGAGAGGAGGCGTATTTGCTCAGATAATAGGGACACTTGAATTAATGAAACCAGACGAAAAAAAACTTATTAAAGGGATAATAATAAATAGATTCAGAGGTGACCTTTCACTATTCGAAGAAGGGAAAAAATGGATTGAACATAAAACTCAAATTCCTGTCTTAGGAATAATTCCATGGTTGGATGATAAATTTCCTCCAGAAGATTCCTTAGATTTATTAGAAAGAAAAGCCAATTTTATTAATCCAGAAATAAGGGTTGGGATTATAAAATTACCCTCAATAAGTAACTTTTCAGATTTTGATCCACTAGAGAATGAAGAATCAATATTTATTAAATGGATAAAAGAATCCCAAAACCTTAGTCAATTTGACTTTCTCATCCTTCCAGGAAGTAAGCAAACTATTAAAGATCAACTATTTCTTGAATCTTCAGGACTCTCAAAAAATATAAAAGAGTATTCAAAAACTAATGGTAATATTTTTGGGATTTGCGGTGGACTACAAATGTTAGGAACAAGTTTGGAAGATCCTTTTTTAAAAGAGGGATCAAAAGATAATTCACAAAAACTAACTAGGGGTATCGGACTACTGCCTCTGAAAACAACTTTCCTTAAAAACAAAATCACAAGACAAATAATTTCTCAATCAATCTGGCCTTGTCTCTCAGAAATTAATGGATTTGAGATCCATAATGGTTTAACTGAAATAGATAAAAGTCAAAATACTTTTAAAATTAAGCCTATTTTTAAAGACTTAGATCTTGGGTGGTACAAAGAAAATATCGAAGGAGGAACTATTGCAGGCACATACATTCATGGAATCTTTGAAAATGATGACTGGAGGAATTACTATTTAAACTTAATTAGAAAAGGTAAAAACTTACCTTTATTAGACAAGAGAACAAGATCTTATAAAATAAAACGAGAAAACATTATCGATAATCTCGCAAATGAATTTAAAAAACACTTTAATATTTCATCGTTGTTAAATTGAAAAATTCAAAGATTAAAATCATTTGGCCAAATAAAATCGAGACATATGCCTCAGAAGGGGATGATTGGTTCTCAATTGCTAAAGAAGCAGGTTTAGAAATTCCGACTGGATGTTTAACGGGGAGTTGCGGAGCTTGTGAAATAGATGTTAATGGAGAAACTGTTAGAGCTTGTATAAGCAATATTCAAAGTAACACCGATTGTTCATTAAGAATTTCTTTAACTACCGATCCCTTTTGGGAAAATTAAGTTATAAATTCTTTAAAATAAAAAGTTTAATTTGAAACCAAGTCTATATTCTTTATCTTCAAGAAATTGTCCGATGTCCTGAATACCGACTGCATTAGAATAATATAAATCAATTGATTTTCCAGAAAGATAAGAATACCTTAATCCTAATGAATAGTTTAAATCTGAATTACTTTTAAAAGTAGTATTTAATTCAGGGATAAACTGCAAGTTATCTAATAAATTTACATAACTTGAAACTCCAACCCCTCCAAAACTTTCCAGTCCACTAAAAAAATATTTAGGACTTAAATTGAAGACAACCTTATCATTAAATCTAAAAGTATTTATCAATTCACTGAATAGGTAACCTTGATTAGTATCATCATTTCTTCCAACAGATGTTCTCACTGTCATCCAAAAAAGATCATCTTTTTGAGGACTAAATATTAATAATTTACCTCCTAATCTGTAACTAAGATTATTTTCACTTAAGTAAGTTGAATATAAACTTCTATCTTTATTTACCAAATAATTTGCATCCTGAAAAGTACCAATATTTACCAACTCTAATTGAAATATATTTGATAAAGAATAACCATAAAATGCAAACAAATTCCCTTTACTATCATAATTTAAATTGATATGGGAAGTTCCATGTTTTGGTATCAATGCATTACTAACTGTAATTCCGCCATGGGAAATCAATTTATCCCTTTTATTAAAAGCTTTAAGATAAGTATCTTCTTCATAAGGTTTATAAATTATATTAGCCGAATAAAGTAGCTTGTTATCTGATGGAATAGTAAGTAAGCCTGTGGCTGGACTTGATCCGTATGAGTTGGTTATTTTACTTTCAAATCTAATCTTAGGATTGATACTCCAACCAAGACCTAAACTATATAAAGATTTTCTAGAGTAATTAAGTTCACTATCAAAATAGTTATTTCCAGGTCCAAAAGGAGTGGTATATGAGAAAAGCAGATCAACATCATCAACTATATCTAAAATAAAACCGCTTCCTAAATAAAAATTATTTCCATATGCATCTTTACTAACTCCTCTTGAGCCTAATTTCTCAGGTAAGAATGTATATCCAGGAACAATTAAAAAAGTAAAGTTATCATTTAAATTTTTCGATAATGGTAATGAAAAAGCTCCAACTATATTTTGAAATTTATCTTTACCAAATAAATTATTCTGTTGATTATATATACTTTTTGTATTTTCAGATCCACTAGCTTGCCTCCAATATTCAATAGTTGAGACCATTGACAGTCCAAAATTATATTTATTCTCAGATAATAATTTCTTCTTAAATGACAAAGCATAATTTTGCCAATGATAATTACTTTTTTTTCCATCAATTAAGTTGAATAAATCATCATCAGCTTCAGAAAAATAAAAGGATATAAGGGAAGAGTCAGTTAACCCATAATCAAAAACTAATGATGGATTTTGTTGCCCAATACCACCAGATACGCCACCATCAAGGGATGATTTCCATCTGACCGAGATTTGAAAATCTCTAAACTCAAGATAATTATTAAGTGGCAAATAGGGTTAAATTTCAAACATAGAATGAGTGAATTTTCGTTGCGATTTATATTTACTTCCGCCCCCAAATTTTTTAAGTTTTTCTATTACAGAACTTTCATCAATTTTATTTTGAAAATAACTTTCATCATTTTTATAAGATTTCCAGATTATTTTTTCCAAATTATTTGAATTACTTTCTTGTATTTTCTCCCATTGTATTGGCCTTAATTTAGGGGATTCTATTCTATATTTATCTGCAAAGACACTAATGAAATTTAATAATTGACTAAATATAAATAAATAGAATATTAACCTCATTTAAGAAATTATTGCATTTAATAAATCAACTTTTTAATAATACTAGTAAGAAGATTAATTTTTCAATTTGAGTACAATTATTAGAAACGGAGAGGGTGATATTACATCTCATTCCATATAGTCAGTTATAGAACCATACAGGAAGCATTTTGAGAGCAATTCATATTTACCCCACACTACAACTACACCCCACACAACGAATTAGTGTCTACTGTGGAATAGTGGTAACTATTAGGGAAGAAAAACCTCACTAATAGTTTTAAAAACTCTTTATTTGAACCTATCTGGGACTTCTAGAAACTGCAAAAAAACGGAGAGGTAAGGGTTTTGGTTTTACTCCTATTTTCATGAAATCGGACTGGTATTTTTATGTACCCCATGGGTGCTTTTCATACCCCATGGAAATAAAACATGTACCACTTATTTGTTACCCATATTTTCCCTAGAAATACCTTATATTTCAAAATCAAAAAGTTATCTTACCATAAGAAAAATATCCAACTATCCTGTGTTTGCAGTCTAGTTGGAGGACTTATTACAGCATAACCTTAGTCTGCAAATGAAGTCGTTACGGAGAGGGTGGGATTCGAACCCACGAACAGTCTCCTGTTAAACGATTTCGAGTCGTTCGCTTTCGACCACTCAGCCACCTCTCCGTAATTAAGAATATATAAATATATATATATTTTTTTTTAATGTTTTATATCTTAAGCTTCAATCCCAACCAGCATCTTTCATCATCCTTATTGCCATTGAGTTGTTACTCCCAAGGTCATCTACAGTAACCTTATCTGGTGTAAAAGCTCCAAAGTTTTTAACTATCTGATTTTGATTAACTTCCTTTAAAGGATGTTCAAAAGTAGGAGCGGCTAAACCCTTACTTCCTTCAGGAGAAGCAAGGAACTCAAGAAGTTCAATAGCTTCAGCTTTATTTATTGCATATTTGGCCACTCCTCCGGCACTTATGTTTACATGTGCTGGATTAGGTGTAATAACAGACGTCTTTTTCGCATACAAAGTATCTCTTCTTCCATTAACGCCAGCAAGCATTCTTGCTACGTAATAATGATTAACTATTCCTACACCACATTTTCTCTTCGAAACTGCTCTTACAATAGAAATATCACCAGGGAAAAAAGGTTGAGAAACATTTGAAATCATTCCATTTAGCCAAGTTTTAGTTGCCTGTTGTCCTTTATTTACAATTTGATTAGCTACCAAAGATTGATTGTAAGGACTTTTTCTATTCCTTAAACACACTTTACCTTTTAGGGATGGATTAGCTAAATCTGTGTAATCATTTATTTTATTTATATCTACAACTTTTGGATTGGCGACCATAACCCTAACTCTTCTTGTTAATGCATACCATTTTTTATCAGGGTCCTTTAATCCAATAGGAACATCCTTCTCTAAACTGGATGATTCGATTGGTTGCAACAAATCTGCCTTTGCGGCATTTGTTATTCTTGCCGCATCAACAAGTAAAATTAAATCCGCTTGAGAATTCTTCCCTTCTCTTCTTAATCTCTCTATTAAAGATATGCCTGCAGCTTCAATTAGCCTTACTTTTATTCCAGTTTCATCTGCAAATTTTTTATATACGCCCCTATCTGTGTTGTAATGCCTGCCGGAGTAAACTTTAATTTCTCTTTCGGTAGAATTAGCAGGTATATTTACATTAAAAAGAAATGCGCAAGTTACTGCAGAATAGAGTAATTTTTTAAATTTTTGCACTTATTCAAAATAGTATCTATGGTTACTTTATACCTATCTCAATAACAAGTCCTAAAAGATACTTTTTCTATACCTAAGGTTGTATCATTTTTAATATCTAAAATGAATTATTTAAATCGTCAATTAATAAATCTCGAAGAATTAGATTTACTAAAAAAACATTTAGAGAAAAAAAATTTGCAATGGGAAGATGGTAAAAGAACTGCTGGTAAACATGCAGCTAAAGTAAAAAATAATTTGCAATTAAATAGAGAATCAGATATTTCAAAAAAGTATACAAAATTAATATCAGAAAAAATATTAAACGACAATTTAATAAAAAGCTTTGCCTTACCAAAAAAAATTCATGGGATAATGTTTGCTAAATCTACTAAAGGAATGGGATATGGTCGTCATGTAGATAATTCTTATATGTCATCAGGAAGAGCTGATTTGTCTTTTACAATTTTTTTAAACAATAAAGATAAGTATGGTGGAGGGGAATTGACAATTGAGTGTATTAATTCAGAAGAAAGATTTAAACTTAATGCAGGGGAAATTATCATATATCCAAGTACATATCTACATTCTGTTCAAGAAGTCACAAGAGGAGAAAGGTTTGTTTGTGTTGGATGGATAGAAAGTTATGTAAAAAGTATTGAAGAAAGAGAATATTTATTTGATCTTGATGCAGGGGCGAAAGGGCTTTTAGCTAACTATGGAAGATCAGATGAAATTGATCTTATTTTTAAATCTTATTCAAACCTGCTTAGGTTATTAGGAAGTTAAACAAGAATCATTTTATACATCAAACAGATAATATTTTAAAAGATAATTAAAATAAAATTATAAATTTTTAAATAAAATGCCAAAAAAAAGTTCTATTGCAATATTTTTAGCTGCAACTAGTGCACTCGCTATTTCAACTGCGGAAAACACAAATTTAAAAGCTGGTGAAAATGATTTAGGCGGATTAAAAGAATGGAACACAGATATGCCTATAGATGCTGATTTTAAATTGGATGCCAAAGCACAAGAACTTGCAGATAAAGCAAAAACTTCTGATATTTGCGTCCCGATAGGTGAAGGAGAAAATTGCTGGTAGATTTTGTAATTTAATAAAAAAAAACACCCTTGAGGGGGTGTTTTTTATTGCAAGAATAATCTATTGATTAATACTTAAAATTAGAATTTAAATGTTGTTGTTACAACAGCACCAAAGATGTCGTCACCTGAATCCTCGTAGACGTCAGTACCACCAAAAATGGCTGGCTTAACTTCCATAGAATCATTAGGTTTGAAAGAATAGTAAGCTTCCCAAACAAAAGGATCAACCTCTCCAGTAGCTCCGCCACCTTGCATTTCAGTAACTTTTAATGGCTGAGTAACAGCAAGACCGATTCTATCGTCAGATTGGAACATATCTCTCCATGTTAGACCAACCATGTAGCTACTAGCCTCTTTAGCTGCTGCAGTAGCAGGAGTGTCTGCACTCTTGATGTCATACCCTACAGATATTTCAGGAGTAGCTGTACCGGTTTCTAATGGTCTCCAGTAACCTCTGAATGCATAACCTGTTGTATCTCCATCAGATCCTTTCATAGCTGCTGCTAATTTAGTAGCGTTGTATGATTGTGATGTCCAGTTTTGTGCATTTGAAAGAGTTACTGACGCATGATAGCGAGGTTGAGTGTATGCAATTTGTGTATCCCACTTGCTAACACTATTTTTACCCATCAAACCAGTACTATCAGCGTTTTTGTCAACTATGTTAGTAGCTATAGCAAAACCACTTTCAGTTTCCCATTTTAAACCAACACCAACATCAGTACTAGCTCCAAAGTTGCTATTACCGCCTAACTTAAATGACTTCAAAGCACCAGGACTATAAATAGAAGGAGTTACATACATGTAGTAGTTCTCAATTCTTGGTCCAACTATTGCAGTTATACTTTCACCAATAGGGAATGTATACCACATTTTGTCGACTTTGAATGCATCAGAGGTACTCTTGGTTTCAATATGGTAGAAAGGTTTTGAATCATGCCATACTGCTCCTTGAGCACCAGATTTAAGACGAACATAAAGATTATCATCACCTGTAAAACTTGTATTCAAGTTCATTGTGTATGTGTAACCTGTTTGGACAGTCTCTGTTTGAGCTGAAGATACTTCATTAGCGCCATCTACAGAGCCAATCCACATGATGGCTTTACCATCCATGGTTGTTGTACTTGAAAAAGCACCAGCGTCAAAATTGTTCTGCTGAGCTTCTAAGCCATCAACGCGTCCTTTAAGTATTGCGATGTCTTCATTAGTTTCGCTAATGAATGTTTGACTATCAATTCTGTTGGCTGTTTTCTTACTACTCGAGTAATCATTAATACCATCAAGATTTATAGCGTCAGATGCTTGTGCAGCTATTGGAGCAACTAAGCCCAAAGCAGCTGTAGCAACCAACATTTGTTGGAAGAGTTTCATTTAACCTCACACGAAAAATGCCCATACGACATGGGTATTCGTATTGTATCGATTGTAACTTTCCTGAGTAGGTAAAATTGCTATACTCTTAGGTATCAAATGATACTCGTTAAATTCTCTGTCTTTCTATCTATTTATTTCTTAAGTAATGGGAATTTCAAAGATTCTCTTTCTTCAATCCATGATGAGGCAACTTCTCTTGCTAGGTTTCTAATCTTTTCTATATATTGAGCACGATCAGTTACTGAAATAACTCCTCTAGCGTCAAGTAAATTAAAACAGTGACTACATTTAAGGACAAAATCTAGTGCTGGATAGGTAAGCTTTTTTTCAATTAGAGACTTTGCTTCTTCTTGATAAATAGAAAATAATCTTCTCATATTTTCAGGATTGGACTCACTAAAATTAAACGAGCATTGATTCTTTTCAAATTGAAGCCAAATGTCGCTGTAATTAAAATCTTTATTCCAATCCAAATCCCAAATACTTTCTTTATCTTGCAAAAACATAGCTATTCTCTCTAGTCCATAAGTTATTTCAATTGGGATTGGATTACAGTCCAAACCTCCACACTGTTGAAAATATGTAAATTGAGTAACCTCCATTCCATCTAACCAAACTTCCCAGCCTACTCCCCATGCCCCAAGAGTAGGTGATTCCCAATTATCTTCAACAAATCTTATGTCGTGGCTCCTAGGGTTAATTCCTAGAAACTTTAAAGAAGCTAAATATTTTTCTTGGATTTCATCTGGTGAAGGTTTAATAATTACTTGAAATTGAAAATAATGTTGAGCCCTATTTGGATTATCACCAAATCTTCCATCAGTAGGTCTTCTGCATGGTTCAACATAAGCAACACTCCATGGTTCTGGTCCGATAGCTCTTAGGAAAGTATGAGGATTCATAGTTCCTGCACCTTTTTCTGTGTCATAAGGCTGCATAATCAAACATCCTTCTTCAGACCAGAATTTGTTTAAGTTTTGAATTATATCCTGAAAATACATCGAATTAAAATTCTTTTAAAATTTATAGAACTACCAATAAACATAATAACAAAGGTAGATTAAATGAATATTTTTAACTAAGAAATAAAAAAATTCAATTAGAGAAAAAATCTAATGGTAAAGGTCCAAAAGTACTAGAGTTTTTCGAATCTATTTCATATTGGCACGTTATTAGAATACCTTCGCCAAGACCATTTTCTGATCTCATATAAACATTGCCAGTTTTTTGGTTACCCTTTAAAAAAACTCTCCCTTCAGCATTTAAAGAACTATATTCGCCAAATTTAATTGAAGAATATTTTTTAGAAATTGATTGTAATGCTTCAAGAGCTTTATAATCATGGGATGCCATTATTCCTATTGTAATCCAATCGGCATTTAAAATGTTTGCTTCTAGTTCATCTAATAGTTTTTTGACTTGACTATCGCTTAATTGAGGTGCAGTTCTAAGACTGTTTAAATCTACTAACTTATTTATTTCCATTTAATTAATACCTAAAAAACAATTCTTAACCAAAGATTTTCCCATTCCAGGCCTTCTAGCAGGCACATCCTCGAAAGAAATATAAATCTTTTCTTTTGGAATTCCCATTTTCTCATATACAAAATCAGATATTGGCTTTACCATTTCTAAAGGATTTAAAGAGCCTATTGACTTAATTTGTAAAAAGCAACAAGGGCTTTCGTCTTCAAAAAACATTTCGGAATTGTCCTCTAATCTTGCCGTAACAAATCTTTTTGATTTATTTGTTAAAGATGTAATTAATATTGAAAGTTCTTCAAGATATTTTTTTATCCTCTACTTTTGCTGATGTAGAAATTAATATAAGGCATATTTATGCAACTAAATAATCTTTTTGGGAATCACTTTGTAGATAAACAGTTTTATTTTTTAAAACTTTTTTTGATGAAAGATACGCCATATCGTATGCACTTATTCCGTTTTTATATGGATTGAAAAGGGCATTTTTGGATCTACTTTTTTTGCTCCTTTTGAATTCAATCATTATTAATTAAATTATTAATCAACAATTTAACTTTTTTTACTCAAATGTCCAGTTAATTCTTTGTTTTCTTGACTTTTAAACTAAAGAATTGTTTTTGAGACCCGAAAAAGACTTTATTTAATTAAATTTATATTAATTAACAAGATATTTTGGAAGTTTTAAGTAATTATCAAAGGCAAAAACTCGATGAAAGTAACGATGAGGATTTTTATTCTAATCCAAAATTTGTTTATCATTTAGATGCAAATTTCAGAAATTATTTATCCTCTATTTATAAAAAAGAAATCAAAGAAAATTCTAAAATAGTTGATTTAATGTCTAGTTGGGATAGTTATCTCCCTCCAAGTAGAAAATACAAAAAAGTAATTGGACATGGACTTAATCAAGATGAACTCAAAAAAAACAAAATCTTAAACTCTTTTTGGATTCAAAATTTTAATTCAAATCAGAAAATCCCCTTAGATAGTAATAGTGTTGATTATTGTTTGATGGTCGCAGCATGGCAATATTTACAATACCCTGAAACCCTCACGAGAGAGATTTCAAGAATTCTAGGTGATTGTGGCAAAATTATAATCTCCTTTTCAAATAGAGCCTTTTGGCATAAAGCCCCAAATATATGGACATCCTCAACAGAAGAGGAAAGGCTTAAATATGTAAGAAAAGTATTAATTTCAAATGGATTTAAGGAACCTAAAATAATTAAAAAATTTACAGATCAAGGTTTTAATTTCCTACCTTTTTTAAAAAACGACCCTTTTTATTGCTTAATCGCAACAAAAGAATAAATATGATTATTTAAATCAATCTCATATATAGAGTTAAAAAGAGAATTCATAGCCTAACTTCTAAATATTGTTTAAGATTGGATAGTTAAAAAATTTTCAATGGGATCTAAAAGAGAAAAATATCCTGAAAAATGTCCATGGGATCTTGGACCCAACCAACATTTAGCAAAAGAAGAAAACTGGACCCTAAGATTAGGCGAGGCAAACGTATGTTTTAGTAAAAATAAATTAGATACTAATTACTTTCATGTAATTAGTAATGAAAATGAGGAGCAAATTCTTGCTTTTAGAGCTAGGCTTCTTTATCAGAAATTACTTGATAAAGGATTTAAATTAGTAGATTAAATAATTGTGCATTAGCCCAATAAACTTAGATCCTTAAAAGTGAACTTTTGTATTTCTTCTTCTTGATTTTTATTTAAGTATTTTATAAATCTTGAGTTAAGTAACCAAATGTCTCGATTACCAATATTGATAAATCTATCTTCATATTCCAACTTCAAAGAATTGGCTTTAAGAGTATTCGGATCAATTTGTTGGCTAGTATATTTTTTGCTTAAAAATCCCTTCCCAGTATCGAAGAATTCTTGAATAAAAATCTCTATGATGATGCCGTGAATTTTTCTATAAACCATATTTATACAATTATTTTTGACTCTATATTTATCCCCCTCATTTTTACCAGAAACTATCATTTCAATTCCACTTCCTGAATCTTTAATAAAATTAAAATTATTTTTTGTATGGATTTCTTCAAATTTTCTTTTTACCCTATGAATAGAAACTTCGAATAATTGCGAAGATATACTTTTGACTGTTTTTTGATCGTCAATATTATGGATTTCAGGTTTAAAATCTTTCCCTAAAACGAAATCCCCCTCAAAGGCCTCACTATTTACAGAAAAAATACATTTACCTTCATAACCACTAAAGTCATTAGTCCAGGTATATCTTTTTTCATAAGCTTTTTTAAAAAGTTCTTTGCAGTTTATTTCTGTTAAATTCATTTTTTAATAATTATGTTGATAAAATTTTACAAAAAAAACCCCTCTAACTAAATAGAGAGGATTTTTTCTTGGTTAGCTTAACTAATTTTGTGTAATTTTAGTATTCTCCATATTATCAAATGCTTGACCAATTTTCTTGAAGTCAAATCCCATTGCTCTAAGAGCATGCCATAAATGACCTTGCAAGAAAAAGAATCCTAAATAGAAGTGAGTATTGGCAAGCCATGCTCTTGAACTATATGCTCCAGAACCTAAATCAACAGTGTCAGTAAAATAAGGAGCAAATTCAAATGAAAGTTTTAATGGTTCCCCATAAAGATCAACTGGATAAATAGTAGTATTTGAAGCACACCAGAATGCTGCTACAAAAGCCATGTAAGAAACTCCAACTACTGAATATGAAAGAATCGCTTCAGCTCCAAGTAATCCTTTACCTTTGAATTCGGTATATTCTCCAAATTGTTTAGTACAAATATGGAAAACACCTCCAATAATTTCTAAGAAGGCTAAGAAAGCGTGACCACCCATAATATCTTCTAAACTATCAATTTTTAAGAAATCAAACTGATGATTCCAAATAGCAGCGATATCTAAATTGTAAACGACTTGTCTTGTTGAGCCAATAGCAGGATCATAAATACCATGAATGCGAGCCCATTCAACAAACATTATTGCACCAAGGCCTAAGAAAATTAGATGATGTCCAAGTATAAAAGTTAACTTATCTGGATCATCCCACTCAAAGTCAAATTTTTGAGGCTTACTATCTTTAGGATAATCTCCAAGATCACCTGCAAATTTATTGGAATGTAATAATCCTCCAGCGCCTAATACTGCTGAAAAGATTAAGTGCAATGTGCAAATTACAACAATTCCATATGGTTCTGTAATAACTCCATTTTCAATTCCCCCAATTCCAATACCTGCTAAGTGAGGTAAAACAATTGCTTTCTGAGCACCCATTGGAATACTGGCGTCATAACGAGCCAATTCAAATAATCCAAAAGCTCCTGCCCAGAACATCATTAAACCTGCGTGAGCAGCATGAGCAGCTATGAATTTACCTGAACGGCCAACAACACCAGAATTCCCTGCATACCAGTCGTAGGTAACATCAGATTTTCCGTAGTTTTGTAACACTTGATTTAAATAAACAGCAAATTGAGCTTATTGCTAATTCGACTGATTTTTACAAGATCTTTACAGGTTTTAATTATTTATGTAAAAAAAACATGATGTAAGATAACAAATGTTACAAGGGTACGAAAATATCTCTAAATAATTAACCCAATGAAGGAATTTCACCTTTTAATTGAGAAGCCCATGTTTCTAGACGAGAGTCTGTTAAATCAGATTCACTATCTTCGTCAAGTGGTAACCCACAAAAACTTTCACCTATTACACTTTTTGACTCATCGAATGTATAGGAAGATTTATCAACATAGCCAACCATATCGGCACCTGCTTTTGTGAAATAACTATGTAATTCTTCCATTGCATCGCAATAGTTTTCTGTATAAGTAGATGAATCTCCTAAACCAAAAATGGCTACTTTTTTTCCTGAAAGACTTAGTTCCCCAATATCTTCTAAAATTGAGTCCCATGCAGTTCCAGATCTTTCCTCATCTGCGCCTGTATTCCAGGTAGGAATACCACAAATAATTCCTTCAAGTCCTTCAAATTCTGAAAGATCATCAACATCGGAAACATCTTTAGGTGATTCTGCTGATGAAATAAAGTTGTGAAGACGATCAGCGACGTCTTCAGTTTTTCCAGTTGTAGTTGCGTAATAAATTCCTACGGTCATAACATCAAATTGTTTACATTAAAATAATAAAATCAAAATACGATAAATTAATTTTTATAAAAACTTTTTCATGTATATTTTTATACAAATTTACGTAAAAAGATCTCCACTCAGTAATTTAACTTGATCAGAATCTAATCATGCTCAGTAATAATCAAAAAACTAATCTCAATAAGCTAATTAAAGATTTTAAATTTTCGGGTTCAAAAAAATATAAATTGATTGTTTTATTAGGCCTTTTAGGTGATTTTGATAGTTTTGAATACGCAATCAATTTGAAAAATTTTATAAACAATACTCAAAGTGAAGATATAGATATTTTTGCAATAGCAATTGGTAGTAAAATTGGTAAAGACAAATTTTGCAAATTTACAGGATTTCCGACTAAGAATTTAGAAGTGGTTTTCGATAATAAAATTCATCAAGAACTTATGATTTCAAAAGGGGTTGATATTGGATTAGGAGGTTGGATCAATATGTTGATAATGTTATCTGGAATCAACTCATTCAAAACAATTCAAGAGGTTATTAGAGGCTATACAGGTGATAGAAATTCAAAACAAATCTTTTCTGACGAAGATCAAATAAATTTCTTCAATTTAATAAAATTTTCTGGAGTTTTTTTCAAATACACTTGTGGTCAAGGTTATTTAAGGCCTTTTGAATTGGCTACTTACAGATTAAATAACATGTTAGAAATTCTTCATAACTGGAGTGACTATATTCTTGACAATAAGTATCTTCCTCAAAGGAGTGCTTCTTTTCTTTTAGACAATAGAGACCAAATTATTTATAAGTATTTTTCCAATGATGTGCTCGGGTATTCTTCTAAAATGGAAGACCCTCTAGCTTTTCTAACAGAGAACTGTAAATAATGAATTCTGTGAATATTGAGTTTTTCGGATATTTTGCAGCAATTTTAACTACAGCTGCTTTTCTACCTCAGTTAATTAAAACTTTAAAGACGAAAAAAGCTGAAGATGTCTCTTTGTTAACGTTAATAATGTTTATTTGCGGGGTAAGTTTTTGGATTTTATATGGATTCAAAATTTCTTCATCACCGATCCTAATAGCAAACATAATTACTTTGATACTAAATTTATTTATTTTGATTTCAAAAGTATTTTATTCTAAAAAAATTTAATCGAGATAATTAAATAATTTAAAAGTATTGATTTACCCTAATAATATTTATATAAAAGCTTAATATACATAGAGTAAGAGTTAAGTCTTGAAATCTACGAAATGCTGGGTTTGGTTTAAAGGAAGTCTCGATGAAGGTGGATATTGGAAAGAAGGGTTTAGTTGCACCTTTGATGAAAAACCTGGAATATTAATAGAAAGCCCTTCATACGTAACCTGTAGAGTCCCAAATTGGCGCGTCCTTACTAAAGAACCTGAAGATTTAACAAAAACTCCCTTAATTCCAGAAAATGCAATTTGGAAAATAATTTAAATTAAATTCAAAAAAATATATAAATACATCACATAACTACTTAAAAGGTAGGATTATTTTAATAAAAATAAATTAATACTATTTACGCCCTTTTTATAAATATTATCCCTTTCTTAATTTTTGGTTTTTTAATTGGCAAAAGGAAACCAAAACTTTCAGAAACTATTGCTTTACCTCTAATTAAATACGGAATTCCACTGAGCGTAATGGGCCTTTTATTAAAAGAAGGCATAGATTTAGATTTAATTAAAACTGCTTTAATTGCTTTTCTCTCAATTGGATTTTTTATAGTTCTAATTAATTATTTACCAATATTTAAGACAAGACTACCTAATTACTCTTTACAGTTAGCTGGATTAATAGGTAACACTTCATTCCTTGGCATCCCAATTGCATTAGCCCTTCTTCCAACAAGTACTATTAACTTTACAATTGGCTTTGATTTGGGAACAACACTATTTGCTTGGATATTTGGGCCCTTCTTTCTACAAAAAAAGACAGACTCCAACACTAAACTAAATTTCAAAGAACTTTTAAAAGCAATAGTAAATAGCCCTGCCTCAAGAGGAATATTAGGTGTTTTGATTGCATATCTTTTTGGGTTGGAAAAAGTTTTAGGAGATTATCTATGGATTCCAGCAAGAATCGTAATAGTTTTAGCAATAGTTGTTGTTGGCACAAGACTAGGCATAATCACAAATAACAAAACTAAATTTTTTAATTTGAATAAAGGGATTAAATATTCGATAATTTTAAAATTATTTATTTTCCCTTTTTTTATATTTATATTTAGCAAGATCTTGGGCTTTAACTTAAATGAGACTTCAGCTGTGGTTCTTCAGGCAGGTACACCATCAGCTGTATCAACAATCTTGATGGCTGAGGCTTATAAAACAAATCAAAAGATTGCGGCTACAATTCTTTTTACAACAACATTAATTTCAATTATTACGATCCCCATTCTGGCGAATTTGATAAATTTTTCTCAATAAATCAAAAATGATCCCACTCAATAAGCAGTTATATTCATTGCCATGATCATATTTACTGATTATTGTAAATAATATATCCCGATAAATACATAATGTCTTAAGATTTATAGTATGAAGTCAGTAAATCCTAAAAATGAATATATCCCTCTAGATCTTAAAATATCTGTAAGAAGAGATACCTATAGGCTTATTGCAGAAATGGCTCACGATATGGGGATAAGTATCAATGAGGTTTTCAGTTTTTTAGCTGAAGACTCTGTCATAGATCTAGAGTTATTAGATAATCTAAATAATGTAGAAATCCCAAATAAATGTAGTTTGGATGATCTTAAGAATGAAATGCTTAAAAAAAGGCTTTGTTAGAATTTTTCAACTTGTTTATTTCTCCAGTTAGCTTTAAAACCATTATTTAGCAACTTTATAGCTTGAGCATGTAAATCACTTTTTTTGATCCTCCATAGATAATAAATTCCATGAGATCCTAATTTCTCATGGTTAATATTTGACCAATGTTCTTCTCTGGATGAATATTTATCTATAACAACGAGAAAATATTCATTATCATAATTTGGTTTATCTTGAAAATTAATCCTTCTATCCAAGTTAAATCTCTCGAACAAATTAAGTACTCCTTCTGCAGCACTAGATTCATAAAAGACGATCTGTTTAGTGTAAAAATGCAATGATGGTTTTCTTATTCCAATCATTGCCAGAGTCTCTCCTCCCTGACGAGAATTTAAAATTTGCTTAGAAATATTGCGTAAGGGTAATTGTCTAGAAGTGTCTCCTAAAGACCTGATTGGTGGCATCAAAAATGATTGACCCAGAAATAGTAGTAGTTGAAGATAAAGAAGAGTGTTTTGAGATCTAAAGACAAACAAAACAATTCCAACAAAAGTAAAAGCAAAGAAAAACAATCTTGCTTTAAGAATTATTCCATTGTCCAATAAGTTTGAAACAAGATTTGGCATCTCAGGATCATTTATTGTATTCAACCAAATATTTGATAAAAAGAATGCTATTGATAATCCAAGAAGAATTAAAAGATTAATAATAACCAAAGATGAAAAGGCTTTTCTTTGATTTTGAAGTTTCTCAAAACTATTACTTATCAGAATTGCTGCCGGTGGAATTGCAGGTAGCCAGTAGCTTGGGAGTTTTGTAGCAGAAATGCTAAAAAAAATAAAAACAGAGCCTAACCAACATAAACAATAAATAATTAAACTTTCTTCAGGGATGCAACCTTTTTTAAATCTAGTTATTAAGTCTTTACAAGCCTCAAATATTCCATGAAATAAAAAAGGAGTAAATGGTAATGATCCTATAACCATTACATATAAAAAAAACCAAAAAGGTTCTGAATGATTATTAACTACTGATGTATATCTCTGAAAATTGTGATAACCAAAGAAACTATCCCAAAAGGGCTTCCCTTCCTTTATTAGCTCTAAGACATACCACGGCAAGCTTATTAAGACTGTAATTAACAAACCTCTTTTAGGTTTTATTTTGTCAAGCAATATCCTCCAATCCTTTTGAGTGAGAAAAAAAGACGAAAGAGTCAAAGCTGCAAGGACAAAAGCTACAGGTCCTTTGGTTAAAATTGCAAGCCCCAGAAAAAACCATGGAGATATACAATTTCTTCTCTTATTACTAGCCATTCTTCTCCAAAACAAAAGAAGGCTTATCCCTAAAGTCCCACATAAAAGAGCATCACTTACGGCAGTTCTGCTCCAAACAATTATTAAGGGAGACAAAGCAAATCCCAAAGATGCCACTATCGGAGTAGCTAATTTTCTCCCACCATTTTGAGGCCAACAAAAAACTGTATCTCCAATCACTAGCAACAAAAATAATGAAGCCAATGCTGAAGGAAGCCTTGCTGAAATTGTTCCAAAGTTGTCCCATACTTCATTTTTAGGCAGTGAATAGAACAAACCCATTAGCCAATATATGAGGGGTGGTTTATCAAATCGAAAAATACCATTTACTTTTGGGGTTAACCAATCACCAGATTCACTCATGGCTTTACCCGCCGCCGCAAAAAGAGGAGGTGTTTCATCTACTAATCCAGTAGAGCCTAAACCTAAAAGAAAAATTATTATTCCAAAGATTAAAATTACTAAAAGAGTAAGCAACCTATTTTTAGTCTTGATAAGTAACATTTAAGATAAGCTATGAGATTGATATTCTTTGATAACCGTTTTTAGCCAACTCACAACTTTACCAGCAAATATATCTGAAGAAGCATTATTTTCTACCCACTCTCTACAATTTTTTCGGTCAATCTTATTAATGATCTTTAAGTAATTAAGGAGGCTTTCCTTATCATCAGGTTTAACTAGGTAACCAGTTTTGCCATGCTGAATAATTTCACTTGGTCCTCCCCTTTTATATG
Source organism: Prochlorococcus sp. AG-686-J21 (assembly GCA_003210285.1). Taxonomy (GTDB): domain Bacteria; phylum Cyanobacteriota; class Cyanobacteriia; order PCC-6307; family Cyanobiaceae; genus Prochlorococcus_A. The sequence continues at coordinate 23,016 of QCVS01000014.1, read as the reverse complement.
CAACAACTGGTACTCCACACCCCAAGGCTTCAACTACTACATTTCCATAAGCTTCGTTCCATTTAGGCGTATTAAGTAAAGCTCTACAAGTTCCAAGTTCTTTCTGTAACTTATCCGTCTCTAAAAAACCCTTCCATTCTAAAATCCCAGGAGAAAACAAATTTTCTATTTTTAACGCATACGATTCATCTTGAACAATTCCCCAAACATTAAGTTTTTCTCCAAGAGCATTAGCCACATAGGCTGCATCCTCTAAACCTTTTTCAGGCGCTACTCTTCCAACCCAACCCAGTGGACCATTTTTACAATCTTGAAATATATAATTCCCTAAATTAAATCCATTACCAATAACAATTGGGTTTTCAATAAAAGGATAATCGGAAGCTTGTATCTTTGAATGAAAAGCAAAGTTATTAGGAAATTTGGAATAAACTTTTGAAATTAAATTACTTATCACAAAACTTTCGGAGCCCATACTAATAATATGAGCAATTGGAATCTTTATATTTAGAGTCATCCAAATCGATAGCCAATCATAAGAAAAATTCAAAATAATATCTGCTTTCTCTCCAATATCTATAGCCTTTTCAAGCATTTCTGATAAAAGTGAATTATTCGGAATACTTACCGGAGAATAATAATCTTGATGTTGCCAACTTTTTTGCTCTTCTCCTTCTACTAAATGTAGTTTTGCCTTTTTACTCGCTTCAACCAATTTTGAATTGTTTGGGGCCACTACATCTACGGTGTGACCTTTTGCAATCAAACCAGTCAATAAAGAATTTAGAGTTAGCTCCACACCACCGCCTTTACCACTTCCTAAGAAACCTATAGGCGTACTAATTAAAACAATATGCATTCTTAAAAAATATTTCCTATTCAACTACTAAATACTAGTCTTAGTATTTGAAAGTTCCCACAAAGATTTTCTCTGGCTAACAAAGAAAACTGACATTAGGACAAAAACTACTCCTATCCATTGAATGATTGTTAATCTCTCATTTAGATAAACACCACCAGTAAGGAGTGCAAAAATCGGAGTTAAAAAAGCAAGAGTGCTAAATCCAGTTATTTCTTTATCATTTGCAAAATAGAAAAATAATCCATATGCTAGAGCGCCCCCAAAGATACTTGAAAATGACATCAGTCCCCAGTCAAATATTGACCAATTCGGTATCAATTGAAATTTTGTTTGAAAGCAATGTTTAAGAATAAGCGGGAAACTTCCGAAAACCATATGCCATCCAGTTACTGCAACTGGATCACTTTTAGTACAGGTGAATCTAATCAAAATTGTTCCCAGTGCCATTGCTAGAGAGGCACCAAGCATCCAAAATTCTCCAACATTGAATGCGATATCACTAATACTCTTATCAGACATTAACCACCAACTCTCCAAAAGTTCTTTTGGAACTCCTAAAAAAATTATCCCACCTAAGCCAAAAAGTAAACCTAGCCATCCAATTGGATTAATTAAATTACCAAATATTGCTCTTGCCAAGAGTGCTACTAGCAAGGGTTGAGAATCAATCAGAACAGAACCCAGTCCTGCCCCTGTCTTTGAGATTCCATATGTTAAAAACAATTGAAAAAAAGTTGCGTCTACAATTGTAAAAACTAAGAACCATTTCAAATCGCACCTATAAATTTTTAAATCTCTTTTTAATAAATATGTTGTAACAAGAACAAGTATTCCTGCAGGGAGCAATCTTAATGAGGCCACTAAATCAGGGCCAGCACTAGATACTAAAGGGGTCATAGCTGCCATTGAAGTCCCCCAGAGAGCAAAAGGGAGTATCATTAAAAACCAATTTAGGATTGAATTCATTGAGTCTGCTGATAGTCTTTTAAAAGTAGATTCATGATTTGTACCTTAAAAGAATGATTTGGCCTTTTAGACGTAAGTCAAAAAAAAGAATGGCTCGTATTGTAATTGATGAGCCAATCACAAGTTCAACAAGAGTTTCTGTCCTCAAATCTCTTAAACAAATTGAAGAAAGAGAATTCCCGGCACTAATACTGAGGATTGATTCTCCAGGAGGTACTGTTGGTGATAGCCAAGAAATATATTCTGCTATTAAACGATTAAAAACAAAAGGCTGTAAAGTCATAGCTAGTTTTGGAAACATTTCAGCTTCTGGTGGTGTTTACATTGGCGTAGCTTCAGACAAAATTGTAGCTAATCCAGGAACTATAACGGGTTCAATAGGCGTAATAATAAGAGGAAATAATTTGTCTGAACTTTTAAATAAAATAGGTATTAAGTTTGAGACAGTCAAAAGTGGTATATATAAAGATATTCTTTCACCGGATAAACCTCTAAGTGATGAAGGAAGATTGCTCTTACAAGGATTAATTGATGAAAGTTACAAACAATTTACTGAGGCTGTAGCAGAGGGGAGAAATTTACAAGTAGAAGATGTAAAGAAATTTGCTGATGGAAGAATCTTTACTGGAACACAAGCTAGAGAACTGGGATTAGTTGATAAGATTGGAGATGAGTTTGTTGCAAGAGAGCTTGCAGCAGAGATGGTAAAAATCGATCCAAAAATTCAACCCGTAACTTTTGGTAAGAAGAAAAAGAAAATATTAGGGCTATTACCAGGAAGTAGAATTATCGAGAAAATAATTCAAAATATATTTTTTGAATTGAATTCATCAAATAAAATTCTTTGGTTTTATAAACCTTAATTTAAGAATGCCTAAGGATCATCTAGATTGTGAAATTATCACTGCAATAAGAGGAGCAACAACTTCTAGTGGGAATACTTTTGAAGAGATTGAGAATTCAGTAGTTGAATTAATTAATGAATTAATTTTAAGAAATTGTTTAGAGCCAAAAAATTTTTTATCAATAACTTTTTCTGTTACTAAAGACTTAGACGCATGTTTCCCAGCATCAATAGCAAGGAAATGTTTTGGACTTGACTCAGTGGCATTTTTAGATTGTCAACAAATGTATGTTCCTAATGATGTTGATTTTTGTATTAGATTATTGGCATTAGTTATTTTTCCAACTAATTCAACAATAAATCATCCTTACTTACGTGGTGCCTCTAACTTAAGGTCCGATAGATGTTAATCTTGTGTTTAACATATCAAAAAAATTCCTATTCTTTAGTCCTAAAAATTTCGCTAAACAGATTAAGACAATGCTTCATAACCCAAAAAAAATTCTTAAAAATACAAAAATACTTAGTTTCATATTATTTACATCATTTTTAATTCCAATCTCCTTTTTTAATACAAACGAAGGAAAAGCAGGTTTAGAATTTCAGTGGGATGGCAATCCAAATTTTAAAAAGCTTAGATGGTTTCAAAAAAATAGTTCTAAAAGTGCAAGAAATACAATATTTTTCTTTTTAAGACCTTTTGACAGGAAAGCGGATCTTTTAAAAATCAATATGAAAATTCCTAAAACTTTCAAATCGACTCTTAAAGAAGAAAAAATTACTCTTTGCCAAGTAAAAATAGGCGGGTTTGATACTCGTACAAAATGTATTAAAAATATTCCTGCCGATATTGAAATAAATGAAGATAAAACTTCATTAGATATCTTCCCTTATAGCCCAATCACTGCTGATAAAGACAGCTATGCAGTAGTTTTCAAAATATTTAACCCAAGAAAGTCAGGTTTATATCAATTTCATTCATATGGTCAATATATTGGAGAAAATCCCGTTTCAAGTTATTTAGGAAGCTCAACTATAGTGATCGATTAAATGATAAATTGTAAGAGAGTATAAAAAACCATGACTAAAAGAACATTCGGTGGAACTTCAAGAAAAAGAAAACGTGTATCTGGTTTTAGAGTAAGAATGCGTTCTCACACAGGAAGAAGAGTTATTAAAAGCAGAAGAAAAAGAGGTAGAGAAAGAATAGCGGTTTAACATTATTAGACATCATGGCATTGCCAAAAGCTATGCGTTTGAAAGGTCACAGGACTTTTGATTATATTCATAAAAATTCTGTAAAATATTACGGAAAATTAATGACCTTCAAAATAGCAAGATCAAATCCCAAAATTCTCGTATCTCATAAAAATGTTTATAGTTTAGATAATTTTAAAATTGCCATAACTATAAGTAAGAAAGTATCAAAAAAAGCAGTTGAAAGGAATAAAATAAGGCGAACATTACAGGCTGGTTTATTAAAAAATTTTCGCCAAGAGAATAACCACAAACCTTATTGGTTACTTGTTAACCTTAAAGCTAACAATTTCTACAATGATAAAATCAAATTATTGGAAGAATTTGAACATCTTATCTTTAAGTCAGGTTTATTTAAATGATTAACATTAATGAAGAGTCCTTTTATGAGGGTGGTCCAGCCAAAAGTGATTTAATAATCAATCTATTTGCTGGTTTTACTCTTCTTGGTCTTCCATTTACATTCGCTGCGATCGTAAGGGCCTTATGGTTAAGATATAAAATTACTAATAAAAGAATAACTATTGATGGGGGATGGTTCGGCAAAAATAAAACTCAAGTATCTTTAAGCAACATTGAAGAGATAAGATCAATACCAAGGGGGTTCGGTGCTTATGGAGATATGGTTTTAGTACTTAACGATGGCTCCAAGGTTGAGATGAAATCTTTGCCTTTATTCAGAGAAAAACAAAAGTTTATAGAGGAAAATATGGTTAAAAGATCACAAACATTAAATCTTAATGAGGTTGAGGGATTTGCTAATAAATCTTGATTAAATTGATTACAAAAGTGTTTTTATCCTGTAAGATAAAGTTTCAAATAAAGTCAAATCTCTTTTAATATCGTGATCGGATTCATTTCAGAAAAATTATTAATTCCGATTCTAGATTTTTTCTACGGGTTAGTCCCAAGTTATGGCTTAGCAATTGTTGCTCTAACAGTCGTAATTAGAATAGCACTATTCCCCTTAAGCGCAGGATCTATTAGAAGCGCTAGAAGGATGAAAATAGCTCAACCTGTAATGCAAAAAAGACAAGCAGAGATAAAATCAAAGTTTTCAACTGATCCAAAGAAACAGCAAGAAGAATTAGGAAAATTAATGAATGAATTTGGTAGCCCTCTAGCAGGATGTTTACCTCTAATAGTTCAGATGCCTGTTTTATTTGCTTTATTTGCGACTTTAAGAGGTTCACCCTTTGCAGATGTTCCTTACAACATCAATTTAAAAGTACTACCCCAAGATCAAATTGCTGCTATAGATCCAAAGCCCTACAAGTCTCCAAGACATTCAATCTTTGTAACAGAAAAATCCCACTTCCCTGTAGTAGCTACTTTACCTAACGGTACTAAATTAGGATCTGAAGAATCAGTAAAGATAAATTTACAGACAACTAACGGTAATAACTATTCCGAAGTACTTTCCAAATACGATAACGGTTCAAAATTTCTTCCAACTTGGACAGTTTCAAAAGGTTCAGAAAATATTAAAGTTTCACAAGAGGGTTTAGTTACAGCAATTAAGCCAGGGGATGCAACAATTGAAGCTAAAATTCCTGGGCTAGCTGCTAAAAGCGGGTTTTTGTTTATTAAAGCACTTGGACAGGTTGGATTTTACGTAGATGGTTCAGTCAACTGGGATATCGCTACATTAGTTGGAGCTTTCGGTTTAACTTTGCTTCTATCTCAAGTTTTATCTAGTCAAGGTATGCCCTCAAACGCCCAACAATCTACTGCGAATAAAATTACTCCAGTTTTGATTACAGGTATGTTCTTATTTTTTCCTTTACCTGCTGGGGTATTACTTTACATGGTTGTAGCGAACATATTCCAGGCTTTTCAGACATTTCTCTTAAATAAAGAATCTCTACCCGCAAACTTACAAAAAATTCTTGACGAACAATTAACAGGTAAAAATAAAGTAATACCATCTACTGCAAACATTTCAGATAAAAGATTGCCATTTGAACCTAATAACAAAAAATAGGTTTTTCTAAAATAGATAATGGATTCTTGGAGTATAAATTTCGAATTACTTATAAAATCTAGAACTCCTTTAATTTGGATAAGAACCATAGAAGAAGAGAGATTATATAAAATTATTAATCGATCATGCAAGAAATTAAATATTAAGAGATTAGTATCCTGGGATTGTGTCAATGGAATCAAAGGAGTACTAAATGAAAATGGGAAATTTTCTAACAATCCGCTAGGAGTTCTTAATTGGCTAAAGGAACAAACTTCTGAATTACCAACAATTTTATTGGTAAGAGACTTTCATAAGTTTTATGATGATCCTTCTATCAGTAGAACAATAAAAGAATTATCATCTTCACTTAGAGAAACAAACAATAACCTAATTCTTAGTTCACATATATTGCCATCATCTGAAGAACTTGACGATTTAATTACAATTATCAACTTACCTTTACCTGATCTAAGTGAATTAACAGCCCTTATTAAAAAAATTGCTGTTAATACTGATTCTGATTTAAGAGAACAAGACTTAAACGAGCTTGCAATAGCTTCAAGTGGATTAAGCGAAACAAAAGTTAAGCAAGTAACAGCAAAAGCTCTCACTCAGAGAGGAAAAATAAGTAAATATGACATCAAGGATATTCTTGAAGAGAAAAAACAAGTTATTGCTAGAAGTGAAATATTAGAGTTTTTTGAAAGCAAGTCAAGTCAAAATGATATTGGAGGATTAAAAGTATTAAAAATTTGGCTTAAGCAAAGATATAGAGCTTTTTCAAAAGAAGCCAAAGAATATGGATTACCAATTCCTAAAGGTGTTTTACTAGTAGGGCCTCAAGGCACGGGAAAATCATTAACTGCCAAATCAATTTCTCAAAGTTGGTCAATGCCTCTTCTTAGGCTTGACGTTGGAAGATTATTTTCAAGTCTTGTAGGGTCAAGTGAAGCAAGAACAAGGGAAACAATTTCAAGAGCAGAAGCTATGTCACCTTGCATCTTATGGATTGATGAAATTGATAAGGGATTTGGTGGAGATGCGAGAAGTGATGGAGGAACTAGTCAAAGAGTTTTAGCTAGTTTGCTAACTTGGATGGCCGAAAAAGAATCAGCAGTATTTGTAATTGCTACCGCTAATGCTATCGATAAGCTCCCAGCAGAATTATTAAGGAAAGGTAGATTTGATGAAATATTTTTTCTTGATTTACCTAATTCTGAAGAAAGATTGAGTATCCTTGATTTGCACCTTAAGAAAAGGAGACCTAGCTATAATTTTCCTCTTTCAACAATAATTGATCGCACAGATGGATATTCAGGAGCGGAACTTGAACAAGCAGTTATAGAGGGTATGCACTTTTCATTTTCTGAAAATAGAGAATTAATGGAAAAAGATTTAATTAAAGCTGTTTCTGAATTAGTGCCATTATCACGTACAGCTAAGGAGCAAATAGATTTCTTAAAAGAATGGTCATCCACAGGTAGAGCTCGTTCGGCCTCATAATTGATTTTTAATTTAAAAATATAGGTATAGATTAAGTTAGTAATCCATGTATTTAATTAATTTTTCATCAAAAAGCTCTGATAATGATTTGAGATAAACTATCTTATTAGGATACGAAAAATTAAAAAGAGTGTTAGATCAAAAATTAATAAGAGAAAATCCAACATTTGTGGAAGATAATCTATCCCTAAGAGGAAAAGTTTATAATATTAATTTTATACATAAGCTAGCATTAGAAAGGAAAGAAATAGAGATAGAGATATCAAGTATGCAATCAGAGAGCAAAAAATTAAGCAAAATAATTGGACAAGAAATAAGTAATTCTAACAATACTAAATCTCAAGAACTTGATGACCTTAAGCAGAAGGGGAATCAATACAGAGTAAAAGTTTCTGAATTCGAAGAAAAAAAAAGAATATTAGACAAAAAACTTAAAGAGGAAATATCAAAATTACCCAATTTCCCAAGTAAAGATGCCCCTTTTGGAACAGATGAAAATAATAATATTCAAATTAAAGAATGGGGCGATCCTATAAGAAAAGATAATCTAAAATCTCACTGGGAAATAGGTGAAAATTTAAATCTATTTGATTCCATAAAATCAACCAAAATTGCTAAAAGTCGCTTTATTACTCTTACAGGTAGTGGAGCAAAGCTGGAGAGGGCTCTCGTAAATTTCATGTTAGATGTGCATACAAACAACGGATACTTAGAATTAATGCCTCCAGCATTAGTTAATACAGAAAGTCTTCAAGGATCTGGCCAGCTTCCAAAATTTTCAAATGAAAGTTTTAAGTGTGATAATGATGATTTATGGCTCTCTCCAACAGCAGAAGTACCCTTGACTGCTTTTCATAAAAATGAGATTATTGATCCAAAATATTTACCTTTAAAATATGTAGCATACAGTCCATGTTTTAGAAGAGAAGCAGGTAGTTATGGAAGAGATACCAAAGGTTTAATAAGGCTTCATCAATTTAATAAGGTAGAATTATATTGGTTTTGTGATCCAAATAAATCATTAGAAGCTCACAAAGAAATAACTGCAGATGCAGAAAGTATATTAAAAAAGCTGAATTTGCCATATAGATTAGTTGATATTTGCACTGGAGATTTAGGCTTCTCTTCTAGCAGAACTTTTGATCTTGAGGTTTGGTTGCCTAGCAGTAAATGTTATAGAGAAATATCCAGTTGCAGTAATTGCTTAGACTTTCAGGCTCGTAGATCATCAATAAGAACAAAAATTGATAAGAAAAATTCATATATCCACACTTTAAATGGGAGTGGTTTAGCTATTGGAAGAACAATGGCAGCAATTCTTGAAAACGGTCAGCAAGGTGATGGAAGTGTGAAAATTCCTGATGCTCTAGTTCCATACTTTGGATCATCTTTCATAAAAACTGCCTAACATAAAATAATGAATGTTTTAACCTCAATAACAGTTTTAGGATTTCTCATTTTCTTTCATGAAATGGGTCATTTTCTAGCGGCAATATTCCAAGGAATATACGTTGACGGTTTTTCTATTGGCTTTGGCCCTTCAATAATCCAAAAAAAATATAGGGGCATCACTTACTCATTTAGAGCTTTTCCTTTAGGAGGATTTGTTTCCTTCCCTGATGAAGAGATCAACAACATTGACCCTGAAGACCCAAACCTTCTAAAGAATAGGCCAATAATCCAAAGAGTAATTGTGATATCTGCTGGAGTATTTGCTAACTTACTTCTTGCTTATACAATTCTAATCTTAAACGTAACTACTATTGGTATCCCTTATGATCCAGAACCAGGAATTTTAGTTTTAGCAACTCAACCAGAAAAAGCTGCTTTTAAAGCTGGTCTAGAAGCAGGGGATAAAATATTAAAAATAGATGAAAATGTATTAGGTGTTGGAGATCAAGCAGTAACATCTCTGGTAAAAAGAATCCAAAGTTCATCAGAGGAATCAATTTCAATTGAAATTGAAAGAGATAACTCTTATCAAAAATTAACTTTAATTCCTCAAAACATTGATGGCAAAGGGACAATTGGAGCTCAGTTGCAACCAAATATTAAAAAAGAAACAAAAAAAACAAAGAATATTAATGAACTTTTTCAATACACTAATAAGGAGTTTTCATCCCTCTTAATAAAAACAATCCAAGGTTATAAGGGACTTATTACAAATTTCTCATCAACAGCACAACAATTAAGTGGGCCTGTAAAAATTGTTGAAATTGGAGCTCAGTTATCTGAGCAAGGTGGCACTGGGATACTATTATTTGCTGCATTGATATCTATAAATTTGGCTGTTCTGAACTCTCTTCCTCTACCACTTCTTGATGGAGGTCAACTTGTTTTTACTCTTATTGAAGGATTAAGAGGAAAGCCCGTCCCAGTTAAAATTCAAATAGCCGTAACTCAATCAAGCTTTTTTCTTTTGGTAGGACTAAGCGTTTTATTAATAATTAGAGATACTAGTCAATTACTCATAGTTCAAAGATTGCTTAATCAATAACTTATTATTTTTTATTTTTGATAGTTAAGCTGTTAATATAGTAGATATATTTTTGTAGAAGAATTTTAATGGCTAAAAAATCAATGATTGCTAGAGAGGTAAAACGTAAAAAACTAGTTAAAAAATATGCAGCTAAGAGGAAATTACTACTAGATGAATTTAATGCTGCTAAAGATCCTATGGAAAGATTAGAGATTCATAGAAAAATTCAAGGTCTTCCAAGAAACTCAGCTCCAACACGAGTCAGAAATAGATGTTGGGCTACAGGTAAACCAAGAGGTGTATATAGAGATTTTGGATTATGCAGAAATCAATTAAGACTAAGAGCTCATAATGGAGAATTACCAGGTCTAGTAAAATCTAGCTGGTAATTAATCAAATTAATGGATTTATATAAATTCATTAATTATAATATTTGAGAAAAAACTTAGTCATCCCAGCGTATTAAAGTCATTATCAATATTTTTATAACAATCAGTTTGAAACCTTATTTAAATATTTCTCTCAATATGTACCTATTAGATGTAAGAATAATTATGTATAGAATTATAATTTGAAAAAAGTGGAAGAAAAAAATACGTCGATCACGTTTGACGGACGAGAGATACGACTAACTACTGGACTATATGCCCCTCAAGCTGGGGGATCTGTAATGATCGAATGTGGAGACACATCTTTATTAGTTACCGCAACAAAAACAACGAAGAAACAACCTGCAGACTTTCTGCCTCTAATATGTGATTACGAGGAAAAATTATATGCTGCCGGAAGAATCCCTGGCGGGTTCATGAGAAGAGAAGGCAGACCTCCTGAAAGAGCAACATTAATTTCTAGGTTAATAGATAGACCAATGAGACCTCTTTTCCCTTCATGGATGAGAGATGAGATACAAATAGTTGCTTCTTGCCTTTCCCTTGATGAGAGAGTACCTGCAGATGTTTTAGGAGTAACGGGAGCTTCTATTGCAACCTTGTTGGCAGAAATTCCATTTTACGGACCAATGGCTGCTGTGAGAGTTGGGCTAATAGGTGATGACTTTATTTTAAATCCAAGTTACAGAGAAATAGAAAAAGGTGATCTTGATATTGTTATTGCAGGATCTCCAGAAGGAATTGTAATGATTGAGGCAGGTGCTAATCAACTTTCTGAACAGGATACTATTGAAGCTATTGATTTTGGCTATGAGGCTGTAACCGAACTAATTAAAGCTCAAGAAAATCTTCTTAAAGACTTAGGCATAAAACAGGTTAAACCTTCAGAACCAGAAGAAGATAAATCATTAGCAACATATTTAGAAAAAAACTGCACGAAATCAATTGATCAAATTTTAAAGAAATTTGATCAATCTAAAGAAGAGAGAGATCTTGAATTAGATAAAATAGAACTTGAAGTACAAACCAAAATTGATTCTCTTAAAGATGATAGTCAGTTAAAGATTCTTACTACAGAGAATGAAAAACTAATACACTCTGACTTTAAAAAGTTAACCAAAAAATTAATGAGAGCACAAATCATTAATGATGGTAAAAGAGTTGATGGTAGAGAGCTTGATGAAGTCAGAAAGATATCTGCTTCTGCTGGAATACTTCCAAAAAGAGTCCATGGCTCAGCATTATTTCAAAGAGGCTTAACACAAGTTTTATCCACTACAACACTTGGCACACCTAGTGATGCTCAAGAGATGGATGATCTAAATCCAAGCACCGAAAAAACTTATCTACATCATTATAATTTCCCTCCTTATTCAGTTGGAGAAACTCGGCCGATGAGAACACCAGGGAGGAGAGAAATTGGTCATGGAGCATTAGCAGAAAGAGCAATAATTCCTGTCCTTCCTGGTAAAGAGACCTTCCCATACGTACTGAGAGTTGTTAGTGAAGTTCTAAGCTCAAATGGCTCTACTTCAATGGGGTCAGTCTGCGGAAGCACGCTCTCTTTACTAGATGCTGGCGTTCCTTTAAAAGCCCCTGTTAGTGGAACAGCTATGGGATTAATTAAAGAGGGTAAAGAAGTGCGAATCCTTACGGATATACAAGGGATTGAGGATTTCCTCGGAGATATGGATTTCAAAGTTGCTGGAACAGAAAAAGGTATTACAGCTTTACAGATGGATATGAAAATTACAGGATTACCAGTCTCAGTGATTTCTGACGCCATAAAAAAAGCACGCCCAGCGAGATTGCATATCTTGGAGAAAATGCAAGAAGCAATTGATAAACCTCAAGAATCTCTTTCTCCTCACGCACCTAGACTCTTAAGCTTCAGAATTGACCCAGAACTTATAGGTACTGTAATAGGACCGGGTGGAAGAACTATTAAAGGTATTACTGAAAGAACTAATACAAAAATAGATATAGAGGATGGAGGAATTGTAACTATTGCTTCTCACGACGGAGCTGCCGCAGAAGAAGCTCAAAAAATAATAGAAGGATTAACTCGAAAAGTTCATGAAGGTGAAATCTTCTCTGGAGTGGTGACAAGAATTATTCCTATAGGAGCTTTTGTTGAAATTCTTCCTGGTAAGGAGGGGATGGTTCATATCTCCCAATTATCAGAAGCAAGAGTTGAGAGGGTGGAGGATGTTGTAAGGCAGGGTGATGAAGTAACCGTAAGAGTTCGTGAGATTGATAGCAGAGGTAGAATCAATCTAACTTTAAGAGGAGTCGCTCAAAACGGAGGAATGTCTTATCCAGAACCAACTCCAACGCCAGTAGCCCCACTTAATTGAGATTGGAGAGGGGATATAAATCATACTTTTTGATTATTTCTTTTATCTCTAAACAAATGCTTTCATGCATCGTATTATTAGATGCAACTATAATACCTCCCTGTTCAAAATTTGATTTACCGTAAGAAAGTTCCTTGTTATCTAAATTTGTAATTGAGCCTCCAGAAGCTTTTAAAATAGCTTCTGGTGCAGCAAAATCCCAATCTTTTGGGGAAGTTTTTCCAGGTAAACTTAAACATATATAAATATCACTTTCTCCTCTAACTATAGACGTGATCTTGCATCCAATACTTCCCATAATTATTACTTCTTTAAAGTGAATTTTTTGGATCAAATTTTTTAAAGTTTCATTTCTATGATTTTTACTAGTTACTAAAACCATCTCTTTAAGATTTTTATTATTAGGTGGATTAAGTTTAATTAATGATCCATCTCTTTTCTCTCCCCAAACTTTCTCAACATTGCTAATCCATAATTGATCCTTTTCAGGTATTAAAACAATTCCAATATATGGTTTATTTTTATAATTCAATGCCAAGTGCATAGCATAGTTACTTGTTCCTTGAATGAAATCTTTTGTTCCATCAAGGGGGTCAAGTACCCACATCCAATCTGCGTTAGTGTCTTTATTTTCAGAGTCTATCTTTACATTCTCTTCGCTCAATATTTCCCAATTAACATCCTTATATTTTTCATTAATTCTTTGAATTATTAACTCATTGACTCTTAAATCCGCTATTGTCACAGGATCTTCAATATTACCATTTTTTAAAATATTGCTTTTATAGTTTGAATCTTTAAGTACTTTGGAATAGTAAAGTAGGATATCAGCAGCTTCCCAACTAAAAATCCTCAAATCTTCAATAAGACTATTAACTTCTAAATCTGATGGTAATTTAATCACTAAATGAATATTAAATCTACATCCTCTCATAAAAATCAAGAACCTGAAAGTGGCTTTTTATATATAGTTGCTACTCCTATTGGAAACTTAAATGATCTTTCTTATCGGGCATTAAATATCCTTAAAAATGTGACGTTAATAGCCTGCGAAGACACTAGACAAACAAAAAAATTAATGAGTAAATTTGACTTTACAAATAACCTTACCAGTTTTAATAAGTATAATTCTTTTAATAAAATTCCAAAAATAATTAAGGATCTCAAAGACATGAAATCCATAGCTTTAGTAAGTGATGCTGGGATGCCTAGTATATGTGACCCTGGAGAGGAACTTATCAAAGTATCAAGATTAAATAGTATAAATGTGATTTGCATCCCTGGACCTTGCGCAGCTTTGACAGCACTTGTTTCAAGTGGTCTGCCATCTTCTAAATTTATATTTGAGGGTTTTCTTCCAAAAAAGAAAAGTGAGAGGGAAAAACTTCTTTTAGAAATTAGTAAGAATGATAAAACTACAATTTTATATGAATCTCCACACCGTCTAAAAAAATTATTAAACGAGTTAAAAGATTATTGTGGTGGAGAGAGAGCAATTGAAGTATCTCGCGAATTAACAAAAAAATTTGAGGAACATGTCGGCAATAATATTCAAGAAGTTATCACTTATTTTGAAGGGAAAGAAGTATTAGGAGAGATAACAATTGTAATAAATGGAATAAATAAAACTAATCAAAAATCAAAATTCGCAAAACTTGAACTTAAGAAAGAACTTAATGAGTTAATTACTGCAGGCTTAAGTTTATCGGAGGCATCTAAGTATCTAGCTAAAAAGAATAATTTAACTAAAAGCGTTATATATAATATGTATTAAAATTAGGAAAATAAATAAGAATATGTTTTTTTTACTAAAAAAATTATTTTTAACAATCACATTAAATATTTCTTTTTTTCTAATTTTAATGATTGCTATACAAAATAGTTCTCAAAAAAGAAACGTTAATTTATTAATAACTGAAACGGTAAAATTGCCAATAAGTTTTATTGTTGGAGTAAGCTTTATAAGTGGATCTATATCAGCAAGTCTTTTGGGTTTAAATTCTGAAGAATAAAAAGTGACACTCTCATAAAGCTATTAATTTATTAGAGCAAACTATCCTTGAAATTCCTTTTAAAAGTAAAATAGGAGCAACAATTTTGAATACTTCAGTATTAGGAATCTTAATAACTTTTCTTTCTTTGTTACAAAATCTTTTTGCAATTTTTAAATCTTCATAAATTTCAATTGTTTTTCTATTTAATTCATCATTAGAAAGGAACTGCCAATCTGGATAATCCTTTAAATATTTAGTTTCTAATTCAATTGTTTTATCCACAATCATGAAAACTAATTTAGGGAATTGGATCTCAGATATTGGTATTGATGACAAATCCTTCTGAGGAGCATTTTCTATTTCAAAATCCAAAGGAGTTATCTCAACGAATGGAGTCATAGAAGTAAATTCCTCTATTTTATTTTCTTGAGCAAATTTTTCGTTATTAATATCTGTATTTATATTATTTTTATTCTCTTTACTAATATTTTGATTTTTTAATTTTTCTTTAGTAATTAATTCTTTAAATTTTTGTTCACTTAGATTTTTTTTCAAATTCCTTGAAATTGTTAACTTAGTACAATCGAACTCAATAGACAACTCTTCTATTGTTTTCCCAATAGTGAAGAGTTTTAATATTTCTTCTTTTTGTTTTTGTGAAAGCCTTTTTGCCAAAGTAAAACTATTTTCATATATCTAAACTAAATATATTAGAAAACAACACATATTTCTAATTTTCTTTAGCTTATAAAATATCTTGAAAATTATTATTATTTATTGTTTGAGCCATACTTGTCAGATATAATAGCAAGGTGCTTCCTTAGCTCAGCTGGATAGAGCAACTGCCTTCTAAGCAGTGGGCCGCAGGTTCGAATCCTGCAGGAAGCGTTATTATTGCATCAAGATTAATAGATGAGAGAGATAAAACTTTATTTATCCAAAGAAAAAACTCTTGAAGATTATGGTTATATTTTTTTCCTTTTAGGGATATTTTTTTTGCCCTCAACAATCGTGATTAGTATTCTATTCTTATTACCAGCTTTTGTGATAGCTAGTCTTTCAAGCCATAAATCATTTTTCAAAGATTCCTGGAATCTTCCTTTTTTGATATTCGGCTTATTAATATTAATAAGCGCAATTTCTCAAAATTATCTCTTAACGAACAAATACGATGCAATTTGGGATACTAAATTATCATTAATTGGGTTAGCTAATTGGATTCCTTTCATTTGGGTTTTTTGGGCATCCCAGTCCTATATTAATTCGAAGTCAAAAAGAAGATCATTTTCATTGATTTTGATTGCTGGCACTTTCCCAGTATTAATTACTGGTTTTGGGCAATATTTTTTAAACTGGACTGGTCCATTTCAAACTCTTAATGGGCTCATTATTTGGTACCAAAGACCCATAGAAAATCCAGGAGGGTTAAGTGGGTTATTTAGCAACCAAAACTATGCAGCCTCTTGGCTGAATTTTGTTTGGCCATTTTGTATAGCATTATTTATCGAAAAAGGGAATAATTTGTTTAAGAAAACCGCTACTTTAAGTTTCCTTATATCAACAGGTTTAGCTGCATTTTTAACTTTTTCTAGAAATGCTTGGATTGGTTTATTCACTTCAATGCCAATAGTTATAGGTAAGAAAGGATTTAAATTTTTTTTACCATTAACAACAATATCAATATTAATTTTGTTCTTTTTATTTTCTCCAATCTTCGACAGTGAATTACAACATAGTTTAAGAAATTTATTACCTGGAAAAATATTATCAGAATTTTCTAATGAGGGTTATGAGGGACTAGATGTAACAAGAATGGAAATTTATAAAAGTGCACTTGAACTTATTAAAGAAAATCCTTTTTTTGGTATTGGAGCGGGATCTTTTACAGAAATATTTCTTTTAAATACAAATTTTTGGAAAGGCCATTCACATAATCTTCTGTTTGAATTATCCATTAGTTACGGTCTACCCGCAACTATTATTTTTTTGATTACTACTATAAATATTCTTTATTTATCGAGCAAAAAAATCTTTTCCAGCAAAATTAAAATTGATAATAATTATATAGATAGAGCATTTTGGGCCGCTTTATTCTTTTTTCTTACATCTCAACTAGCTGATGTTCAATACTTTGATGGGAAAATAAGTTTGATTACATGGATCTTAATAGCCGGTCTTAAAAATATAATTTTGGATAAAGATTATAAAACTGTAGCTTAATAATGAAAATAATTAATATTTTTTTAAAAAATAATTATTCAAAAATCATTTTTATTATTTTTTTAAGCTTAATAATTGATAACTTATTTATCTTACAAATTAATAATCCTCCTGCTTGGGATCAAGGTTATCACCTTAGCAACGTTTTTAAGATGTACAACATTTTAGGAGACCAAAGCATAAATATTTCTGAAAAATCCAGCCAATTATTAAATGTAACTGATAGCTATAGAGGACCTTTAACATATTTTTTATCAGCCTTATTTTTGAAGTTATTCAATAATACTTATCAATTTGCTTACTTATCTAATCAAATTTTTAATATTATATGTATTATCTCAATATTCAATCTTGGCAAATTATTAAAGAATGAATCTACAGGTATTTGGGCTGCATTAATATTCACCTTTAGTTCAATAATATTAAATCAACGTTCAGATTACCTAATAGACCTTTCACTTACATCATTCAGTTCGCTTGGATTTTTATTTCTTACAAAATGGTATTTAGATAAAAAAATATTTAGTTTTTACTCGTTATTTTCAGGGGCTTCATTAGGTTTAATTTTTTTAACAAGGCCCACTGGAATAACTATATTTTTTCTTCCTTTTGTATTTATTATACTGAAGTCAATTAAACGTAAGTCTAGCCTTAGTTATAAATTAAGTGAATTTGTAGTTTTTCTTACTTCATTTATTATTATAATTTTTCCATGGTTTTCTCGAAATTGGCTAACTATTATTACCTCTACTATTAATGCTTGGAGCTGGGGGGTTAACTATCAAGATGGTCTTGAATTTTATCAAATAAAAAGCTGGATATATTATTTTACAAAGTTGCCCTTAATATTTGGTCCAATTAACTTCTCAATATTTTCAATTATATTTTTGATAGAAAAAGGATTAGGAAGAAACCTATTTAATTTCAAATTTAAATTTTCAAATAAGTTGAATTTATGGTTCCTAATTTATATTTTAAATTGTTATCTAATAATAAGTTTGATGTCTACAAAAGATATTAGATTTTTTATGCCCATTTTCCCTTTAATATGCATATATCCAGCATTATTTTTAGATGCAAAAGACTTCAAAATTTTTTCAAACAAAAGTAAAAAAATAATTCTGATAATTTCATTATTTTGTTCTTTGTTTTTTACTAAAAGCAAACTTTATTCAAAGAACTTAAATTCTTTCTCAACTTATAACTGGCCTCATGCTGATATTGTCAAAGAGATAAAAAAAGAAAGTAAAAATCTAACATCAACCTTAGCTATATTACCTGATACAAAAGAAATTAATACTTTTAATCTTGAAGCAGAGGCTTCAAGGCAGGGAGAATTTGTTGCAGTTAGACAGGTAGTTAGTAATAAAGAGACATATAAAGAAGATTTAGAATTTTTTGACTGGTTTCTTTTAAAAACAGGTTATCAAGGTGTCATGTCTAACGACGCAAAAAACTTACTTAACAAATATTTATTAAACAACCAATCATTTAAAATTCAAAAAGAATGGATCTTACCAGACAAAAGTAAGGTCTCCCTCTTAAGAAGAGAATCATTGAATACTTATTTAAGAAAGAAAGATTGCAAATATAGTGCACCAAATTTAGATATAAAAAAAATTCCCGAGGGATTAAGATTGAAATTAATAGGCAAAGGAAAATCAATAAAATCTTCTAGTCTTTTAATAGACTTTATTAATGAAGATTATAAAACTTACACAAATATTTCACTAGCAAACGGTTCTTTTCATAGAAACTTCGATGAGGAAAGTTGCTATTTGTTAACTCAAGATATCCCAATTAATTTTCCTGAAAAAAGTAAAAACAAATTAAATATTAAAGTGAGAATTCTAGATGAAAAAGGCAAAATTAAAAAATTAAATTTAGTTGATAATAGTCTTATTATCAATGATAAGAAAGAATATGAGAATCTTATAAAAATGGCTAATAAGATTTCAAAAGTTGAAGTGTTAGGAGATTTCTTAAGGAAAGGCGAATTTGAAAACCTTTTTAATTTAGTTGGAGTTATTAATCAAAGTGATCCTGAACAAATATATCTTGAAGATGCTGAAAAAATATATCTCCAGAGATTTAAAGATAATCAAAATGTGAATGATTTATACAATGTTTTAATATGCAAAATCCTACAAAGAAAAGTTAAAAGTGCAGAAAAAACTATAAATCTAATATTAGAAAAGGATTTTTCTAATGGAAATGCTCAACTTGCTAAATCGATTATAAATCTTTACTTATTGGATAAAAAAGATGCAAGATTGTCTCTAAATAATGCAAAAATTTATAATAAGTCTGAGGAGAGTGCTGAAATTCTAAATGTCGTAGAGGGTTTAACTTATTTACTAGAATTTAAATTTATAAATGCATTCAATATTCTTACTTAAGATAAAATTAAAAACAATTTCCAACAAGCAATTAATAATTTAGAATTAGATTAAGAAAAAATTTTTAATGAATATAAAAGATTCAAATATAGCTATTGTTCATGATTGGTTTTTAAAAAAATCATTTGGAGGATCTGAAAAAGTTTCATTGACTTTAAATAATTTCTTGAAAGAAAGTTATAACACTCCTGATATTTTCGCCTTAACATCAAACATTGAAAGTTCAGAAGTAAAATCTTTCCAAGGTAACAAAATTCAGACAAGTTTTATTCAGTCATTACCATTCGGCAAAACAAATGTTCAAAGCTATCTTCCTTTCCTTCCTTATGCAATAGAACAATTAGATCTAAGAAAATATGATTTAATAATGAGTTCAAGTCACGCATTTGCCAAAGGGATACTTACTTCTCCTGATCAGTTACATATTAGTTATGTGCATACACCTATGCGATATGCCTGGGATCAGATGTACACTTATTTAGAGAAATCGAAATTATCAAGATTGGGATTTGAATTTCCAATAAGATTAATTCTTTACAAATTAAGAGAATGGGATTTCTATAGCTCTCAAAGATTAGATTATGTAATTTCGAACTCTAATTTCACATCAAATAGAATAAAAAAATACTGGGGTTTAGTATCTGAAGTGATTCATCCCCCTGTTGATATTAAAAGATTCAATTATAAAGATTCGAGAGAAGACTTCTATGTAAGCTTAAATAGATTGGTACCAAATAAAAGAGTTGATTTATTGATTAAGGCATTTAACAAATTAAATCTTCCTTTAATAATTATTGGCGATGGACCCGAAAGATTGAAATTAGAGAAAATTGCTAATTCTAATATTAAATTTCTCAGAAAAATATCTGATAGAGAAGTTGAAAAATATATGTCTAGGTGCAAAGCATTTGTTTATGCAGGTATAGAAGATTTTGGAATTGCGCCTGTTGAAGCTATGGCATCAGGAGCTCCAGTTATTGCATTTGGAAAAGGAGGAATATTAGACACAGTTAATTGTTTGAATGAAAAAAATACAGAAAAAGTGCCCACTGGTTTACTTTTTAAGAATCAGACATACGAAGATATTTTTGATACTATTAGTTGGTTTGAAGATAAAAAATTATGGAGAAAATTTAAGCCTGAAACTTTGAATGAATATTCCCAAAACTTTAGTATTGAAAACTTTGTTTCTAAAATTGATTTTTCAATAAATAAAGCTTGGGAAAAATTTAATGCAAATTTTATATGAAATTAAAATTTAATAAAAAAAACACGCTTATAAATTATGATAAAAAATTCAAACAGAAAAAAAACTTTTAGTTTTTACAAATTTTTTAAGAAAATTTTCGACTCATTATTTTCTTTATTTTTTTTAATAATTAGTCTTCCATTATTTATATTAATTTCTTTTTTTATAAAATTAAGTTCTAGTGGGCCTATTTTCTATTTACAAGAAAGAATTGGTAAAAATAATATTCCTTTTAAATGTATAAAGTTTAGAACAATGTATCCTGAAGCAAAATATATTCTTGAAAATCTTCTAATGAAAGATGATAATTTTAAAAAGGAATTTGAGGAAACACACAAGATAAAAAATGATCCTAGGATAACTACTATTGGCAAATTACTAAGGAAAACAAGCCTAGATGAATTGCCACAATTTATAAATGTTCTAAGAGGTGAAATGAGCATTATTGGACCAAGACCCATTGTAAAAGATGAGATAATTATGTATAAAGAAAATTTTAAAAAAGTTTCATCAATAAAACCAGGTATTACTGGTCTCTGGCAAGTTAGTGGTAGAAATAACCTAACCTACAAAAGAAGAATAATGTTAGACCTAAATTATGTTGAAAATTATAATCTACTTATGGACTTAAGAATCTTAATAAGAACTTTTGGAGTTATATTATTTCCATTGGACCGCGGTGCATACTAAATATTATTTTGGAACAATATGTAAAGTGGACATTAAAGAATAAAAAAATTTTTAATTATGATTACATATGATAATGTCGAGTAAAACTTACAGATTAGTTAAGAGGATTCTAAAAAAACTTTCTTCCAAGACAAGAAGATCCTTATTAACTCTTTTGCCAATTGCAATAATTACTGGATTAATTGATCTTTTTGTAGTGGCATTAGTTTCAAGAGTATTTACTGCAGTCGTTGGGCAAGAGAATAGACCTTCTATACCTTTTGCAGATCTAATTACTACTGACCCATTAATAAAAGCTCTTTTGCTTATTTCAGCCTATGTAACTTTAAATTGGATAGCTTCTTTCTCCAGGATTTTACTTAGAGCTAAGCAAGAAAAATTAAGGGCTTCTGTTTTTTTGGAACTATCTAGTATCGCACAAAAAAACGTTTTAACACAAAACTATGATTTTTTTCTAACAGATAAAAGTGAAGATTTATCATCAAAAATTTTACTTAATATATCTAGAGTTTCTGAAAAATTAATTAGACCAATACTACAAATAGTTAGTGGAATTTTCATAGTATCTTTTATATTTATAGCAATTATAAGTTTTGCAAAAATTACTGCTTTATATTTAATGTTAAGTCTTGTAATTAGTTATTTAGCAATATCATTATTAGTTACTCCTTTTATTAGGAAAGCTTCCTCAGAGAGAATAAATTTAGAATCAGAGATTTACAAAGTAATGACAGAATCAATAAGAACAATAGTTGATGTTCATTTGTCAGGCTCAGAAAAGTTTTTTCAGGAAAGGCATAATAAGGCAGGAACAGTTGCCTTTCCATTCCTTTGGAAAGCAGAGACCTATCCAGAGTTACCAAGAGCATTAATAGAGCCATTAGGTATAACTTTAATCTTTTCAATTGGACTTTTCCCACTTTTTTCAAAAAACAGCCCTACAAACTTATTAGAAATAGTTCCATTTTTAGCTACTATTGCAGTTGCATCATTGAAGTTAACACCCCCTCTGCAAGATCTTTTTAGAGGTTTAACAGATTTAAGAGCAGGTATCCCAGACGTAGAAGAGGCATTAAGCATAATTGAATTAGAAGAAAAAAGAGCATATTTTAATCAAATTAGTAAAAATAAGGAAAAGATACTTCAAATGCCAAAAAACAATATAACCTTAGAAAATATTTCTTATAAGTACCCAAATAGTGATAAGTTTGCTTTAAAAAATATAAATATAAAAATACCAATTGGCCAAAAAATTGCTTTTATTGGAAAAACAGGAAGCGGTAAAACAACTACAGCTAATCAAATACTTTGTCTTTTAAGGCCCTCTACTGGCAATTTACTAATTGATAATAAACCACTTAAGTCATCGGAGATTCAAGCCTGGCAATCTCTCTGTTCATATGTTCCACAATCAATAAATTTACTTAATGTCGATATATTATCTAATATCGCTTATGGTTTAAATGAAAATGAAATAGATGAAAAAAAAGTTTGGGAATCAATAAAAGCAGCGCAAATAGAAGAATTAATAAATAGTCTTCCCGAAAAATTAAAAACAAAAGTTGGTGAAAATGGAATTAGACTTTCAGGAGGGCAAAGGCAGAGAATTGCCATTGCAAGAGCATTTTACAGAAGCTCAAAAATAATCGTAATGGATGAAGCTACTAGTGCATTAGATAATAAAACAGAGTCTAATTTAATAAAAGCCATAAGTAATTTAAATAAAGATTTTACTTTTATATTTATAGCTCACAGAATTTCAACAATTAGAGAATGTGATTGTATTTATGAATTTCAAAATGGAGAAATTTCAGCATTCGGAAAATATGATGAATTATTAA
>QCVS01000013.1 GCA_003210285.1 Prochlorococcus sp. AG-686-J21 | reverse complement strand
TGGATTTTGGGCAGCAAAGTATTTAAGAAGTATGGGAAAGAAAGTTATAGTTTGGGAAAGTAATGAGAATGAAGAACTCTTAGAAACAAAAGAAGTACTAGAAAAACTCAATATATCTGTTTATCTAAATAAACAATTTTTATTTGATGAGTTTTCTAAATGTCTTAATCAAATTGAATCTGTTGTTGTAAGTCCAGCTATACCCTTTGACCATCAAACAATAATCAAACTTAAAAAAAGAGGAATTGTTGTAATAGGAGAAATCAATATCGCATGGGAAAGTTTAAAAAATATAAATTGGATTGGGATTACGGGTACTAACGGGAAAACCACAGTTACTCACTTATTAAGTCATATACTTAGAGAAAATAATTTATTTGCTCCATTTGCAGGCAATATTGGGACCCCATTATGCGAAATTGCTTACTCAACAAAAAGCAAAAATATTGATTGGTTAGTCGCTGAATTAAGCAGTTATCAAATAGAAATTGCAACACCTTGCATAAAACCTAAGATTGGAATTTGGACTACATTTACTCCCGACCATCTGGACCGTCACAAAACCCTTGATAATTATTTCAAGATAAAAAATAACTTATTAAAACAATCGGAATTTAGAATTTATAATTATGACGATAAATATTTAAGAGAAAATTTTAACTTTCTTTCAAATGGAATATGGATAACCACTAACTCTAACGAATCGCATTCAGATCAATGTGATTATTGGATAAATAATGAAAACTTTATTGTAGAAAGAAGGGAAAAATTATTAAGTCTTAAAAACTTTAAATTGAAAGGTAATCATAATGCTCAAAATCTATTACTTGCTGTAGCCGCAGCAAGGAAAATTGGATTATCCCCTGAGAGAATAAAGAATGCTTTACTTAACTATGAACAACTTCCTCATAGAATGGAGACGATATACCACCATAATGAACTTGAAATAATAAATGATAGCAAGGCTACCAATTTTGACTCTTCCTTAGCAGGTATAAATGCAATTAAAGGTGCTCCCATAATAATTTCTGGGGGTAGGTATAAAAATGGCGATTCTAAAGAGTGGATTAAGATTATTAATAAAAAAGCAAAAGCCGTATTTCTTTTTGGCGAAAGCTCGCAAACTTTAAAAAAATTGATCCTTGAGGGAGGATTTAAGAATGATATTTTGACTTTTAAAGATCTTTCAGAAGTAATCAACTACGCATATTCTTATATAGAAAATAATCAAACTGAAACTTTATTATTTTCTCCTTCATGTTCGAGTTTTGATCAATTTAGAGACTACGCACAAAGAGGAGATATTTTTAAAAAATTAATATACGAAAAATTCAATATAAAGCTTTTCGCAGAATAAAATTTAGTTGAACTAATCACCAGGTCGGTCATTACAACCAATTCACTACTAGCAAATTTCATCTTATTTAGTTAAATTTTAAATACTAGATAGTAAGTAACATGAGTGAATCTAACAATTTACCTCAAGCAATCAGCTATAAAAAATTAACTTATTTGATGCTAAATGCACACAAAGATCTTAATGCTTCTGATGATAAAAAATTTTCTGATACCTTAGAAAAACAAGAATTTGATGCATTAATTGAAAATTGGGAGATAGTAACTAAGGATGTTATTAAGACAATTTCTAAGCGGAATAAAAACTTATTAAAAGATAAATCTTCAAATTCCTTAATTGCTTTAGGTGCTATGGAAGTTCATCTAAATATGGCATTACAAGCTCTAAACGCATTCAAAAAAGACTCTTAAAACTAATACTATATCTTAGGCATAGAAAATAGGAGCATATCGACGTTAGTATCTGATTGAATATCTATATCGCAAAAATCAGAAATCTCAAATCCTAAACCATCACCAGAAGAAAGCTTTTTACTTAATTTATTATTTTTATCTCTTACTAATAAATCACCCTCTATTATTTGAATCCAATTAAATCTTTTTATTTCTGAAGGCAAATATTTTTTGTTCAAAAGGTTATATTTACATCTCCATATAGATATATCTTGGTTTATAAAAAGCTGAGAATTGTTTTTTTTTAAATAACCAATAATCAAATTATTTCCAGAAGTATTCTTAATCGAGATTTGATTATATGACGGCTTGAGACCTTGTATATCAGGATATATCCATATCTGAAATAATTTGCAGTCTGTATTTTTTTCATTTTTTTCACTATGAGAAATTCCTTTTCCTGCAGACATGACCTGCACTTCATCTTCATGGATTATTCCTAAATTATTTAATGAATCTCTATGTGTAATCTCGCCTTTTATAACTATTGTGACTATCTCCATATTCGAATGAGAGTGAGTATCAAAGCCTGAATTAGGAGAAATTATATCCTCATTAATTACTCTAATCTTTCCAAAATTATCCCAGTATTGCTCCCTGTATTCTGCAAAAGAAAATGAGTGTTTTGAATCAAGCCATTCTCTCTTTGTATTAAATCTTTCATTAGATTTTCTGAATTTGAGAAAATTTAAAGCCATAAAAAGATGTAAGGAAATTTTATAAAATTTTTATTTATCTTTACTGAGGAGTTCAATTATGGGAGTTGAGAGAAATTAAAACAGACAAAAATTATTTTTAAAAAGTTATTTTACTTTGTGCTTTGATTGCTTTACTAATAATTTTTTTTGCCTCATCTCTTGTTAAGCAGTTTTCTGCTTTAACATTTAAGTTCTTTAGCTTTTGAAATTGTTTAGAGATTTTCATCTCAATAGTTATATATTTTTAAAATTAACATATTTTTAAAATATTAGCATTAGATCTTTTTGCATCACGAGAACATTAATGAAGATGCCGCTTGAAGCAAAGAATTATTAGAGCAATATAAGGGGTGAATAGGATTTTGTTTTTTTGTTTTTTTTATAAAAAGCGGACCTAAAGGATTCACAAAATTGTCTTTTTTTATTGAATAAGAATTCATTATTTTTTTAGAAATTTTGTAATTCCTATTAAGAAAGATCCCTTTGTTACCCCAGCCCAACCACAAATGACAATTTATATTTTCAGACCAGTATTTTAAACTTTTATTTATAAAGTTATTGTTCAAATAGCCAACAGGGTTCTTATGAGTTAATAACTTATCAGGAGTTTTAGAAATTAAAGCGAAAAGATTTATTATTTTAAGATTCCCATAATTATAGTTTTTGCAGATTTTGATTATTTTCCTAGTTGTATTATCAATATAATTTGAATCTGAAAGAGATGGATTTAACCCTATGAAAATTATCTCTTTTTTTGAATTGTTTATTTTAAAACTTAAACTCCATCTGTATTCTTTATTTTTGCTTATTAAACAATTTCTTTCAATGAAAGAATTTTTCAACCTAAACCTACTCCTCTCGCCATTAAAGTTGCAAAAAGCGGAATAGTTGCAAAACCAACTAATTCAGTTGTGATGATAAATCTAAATCTTTTTACAAGTTTTTCTGAGATTTCAGGTAATTTATTCTTACTCAATGGTATCGCCCACAAAATATAAGTTGTTGTTGGGTATAGAGACAATAATCCAACCAAAATATAGAGAGAGACTTTAATCCAAAATATTGGATTTTCTGTATAAAAATCACCTCCTTGTCCAAAATATTTAACCCGTAGAATTCCAGTAACCAATATCGCAACCCCAGCTAAGCCATAAATAACATCTGCAACAACCATTGATATAGTTTGGTTTCTATTAAGATCAACTTTTAAAGTCAACCTTTCAAATAAAAGAGATCCAAAGCAAAGTATAATTCCCAAGTAATGGATATAAGCAACCAATGCACTTTTAGCTATTTCACCCGTGAATAAAGTTCCTAGTAACATTTGCAAGTCTTAATTTATACAATTCTAGCTATTTAAATATATATTCGTCCAAAAAACGCTTTCAATAAAAAAGTAATTTTTGGATTTAGGATTTTTGGAACCTTTTTTGGCCCTCCTGAAAAGAATCTTTTTTATTCCATACCTCAACCACATCTGGAAAATGCTTTTCCATACAAGGATCACAAACACCATGACTAAATCTAATATCGCTTATTTTTGATAGATATTTTTCTAAATGCATCCAATTACCCTCGTCATTTTTAACTTCTCTGCAATAAGAACAGACTGATAATATGCCCTCTTGTTTATGAAAATTAGATAAAGCCTCTAATAAATTAAGAGATTTTTTTCTTAATTCCAAAAAAGAAACTATTTGCTTAGATAATAATTCCATTACATTGTATTGCTTTGCAGAGAGATTACCCGGTTTCCGATCAATAACACATAGGGTTCCAAGCTTGTTGCCATCTCTATTTTTAAGAGGAAACCCAGCATAAAATCTAATTTTAGGATCACCAGTTACCAAGGGGTTATTGATAAATCTTTCATCCTGAAAAGCATCCTGAATAATTAATGGACTATTTTCTTGAATAGCATGCGTACAAAAAGACCAATCTCTTTTTGTTTCAGATATTGCGAGGCCCACTTTTGACTTAAACCATTGCTTATCTCTATCAACTAATGTCATTAAAGATATTGGGACATTACATGTTGAAGCTGCTATTTTTGTAATATCGTCATAACATGATTCAGGTTTCGTTCCCAATATTCGATATTCGGCTAATGCTTTTAACCTTCTTTCTTCTTCTTCCTTTTTAGGAATTAGATTTTGCATCATACTTTTTTAGTTTTTCAACTTTAAAAGTATTCTCCGTTTAAAAAACTTTTTCCCATGAATACTTAATAAAAAGAAGATAAACTTATTGATTTGTCACTTTACTAAATAACTTTGAGACTGCCTGTCCTGCAAGCCATCCGCTAGTCCAACAATGTTGAAAATTGAACCCTCCAGTGATTCCATCAACATCTAGAACTTCCCCAGAAAAAAATAAACCTGGGCATAATTTACTTTCCATACTTTTAAAATTAACTTCATTTATTGAAACTCCTCCAGAGGTTACAAATTCCTCACCAAAGGGGCCCTTACTAGAAATAACATATATATCCTTCAAGAGGCTATTTATCATTTTCTCTCTTTCATCAGCAAGAAGATCTGACCACTTCTTATCTTTATTAATTTCCATTTTATTTAATAAGAACACCCACAACCTTTTTGTTAATAAAGGTAGTGGTCTTAAATTAATTAAGTTTAATTTTCCATTATTTAATTTAAGGTTATCAATTTTTTCTTTTAACTCTTGATATTCTAAGTTTGACCATCTAATTATTAAATTAAATTTATACTTTTGGTCAAACAATTCTCTCGCAGCTATTGAAGAGAGCTTTAGGACAGCAGGGCCGCTAAATCCCCAATGAGTTATAAGTAAATCTCCTCTATTTTTAAAAGATTTGTTATTTAGTTGGATTTCAATATCTATATTTTTAATAGAGACCCCACTACATTCATTCAATTTTGTTTCTTTTGTAGAGAAAGTAAAAAGGGATGGAACAGGTCTTATTATGGTATGGCCAAAATTTTTGGCTAATTTATGCCCACTAGGATGGCCGCCAGTAGAAAGAATAATATTTTTTGCAATTATCGAATTTTTTTCACGATTAAGAATAGTAAAAAGGTTATCTGAAGTTTTTAAAATTTCTTTAACAAAAAATTTAGTTGATATCTCTACCCCTTTAGTAATTGCATTTTTTTTTAAGCAACTTATTACATCTAAAGACGAATCAGATACTGGAAATACTCTATTATCAGCCTCAATCTTTAAATTCAATCCTCTTTTCTCAAACCAATCAAATACATCTCCAGCGGCAAAACGATTAAATGATTCCAAAAGCTTAATCCCACCCCGAGGATAATTCTCTGCCAACTCATTGGGTATCCATGATGCATTAGTTACATTGCATCTACCTCCTCCACTTATTCTTACTTTCTCCATAAGTTTTGAGGAACCTTCAAGAATTATTATTTTTTCAACTCCATTTTCGGCGGCTGTTACTGCTGTCATGAAACCTGCTGCTCCACCACCAACTACTACTAAATCAAAAGGGTCCAAAAATGTAGGCTCTAAATTTCCTTAATCTGATAGTAGCAATTCAATTTATAAAAAAAAAATTATTTTAAATAAAAATTTCTAGGCCAAGACTAAATTATCTTGAAAAATGGGGAATAATAATTAAAGGAATTTTAAATTTTATGGTTTATGTGAACACACAAAAATCTTTTATACATTATTTTAATTAAATGGTTAAATTATTTTCCTACGTCAAATATTCTGAAGCTAGCTTTCCAATGACGGGTCAATATACAGCTCTTTTACTATTAACTACATTAATTTGGGTACTTCTTTGGATTGGTTATAGACAAAACAAAATAAATGATGAAATAAAGAGAAAAGAGAAGGAAGAGAGAATTAACGCAAAAACCGAAAGGATAAGAAAGTTAGAAAGTTTATATCCAAATAGAAATAAGTAAATTTTTTAAAAATTATGAACCAAGCTTTTAAGAAATATTGATTAGATTACTTTATTCTCAGTATCAAATTCTCTTCTTATCTTAGTAAGCTTTAAAATTTCTTGGTTAAGTTCTTCTTCAGATTTAAAGCCTAATATATCGAAAGGCGCTAGACCTAACGAAACATCATTTCTATTAATTAATTCCATTTTATTGATAATTTGTTCTTATATTAGATAATTATTAAATTAAAGTAATTGCTTGGTGGTTGATTCAACATAATAATTACTGATTTAAGAGATAAACATGGAAAATATAAATTTTTTGATAATTTTCTTATTCATAAATTACCTTTCCAATTTTTAGTATTAAACCTTTTGTTAATTTCTTAAATTATCAGCTTCTAATTACTTTAAGGAGTCTTTATATTGTTTAAATATAAATATCAAATTTTAATATCATGGAAACTAACAAATTAAAGTCTTTAATACAATATCTACCAGGTTTTATCATTCTTCTATACGTGGTCTTTTTAGCCGTAACACAATTTATAAAGTAAAAAAATTTTAAAAATTATTAGTTTTGATTGGAATTATTTCAGCTTTTGGAGCAGCAATATCTTGGACTTATGCATGCTTTATATGGCGTTCTCAGACCGAGAAGTATAAATCCATAGATATAAATTTAGTAAAAAATATAATCGCATTTTTAATTTTTTTACCTGCATTTATCAATTTCAGTTTTTTAGTTGATTCAAAATATATCCTTACTCTTTTACTGAGTGGCGTTATAGGAATAGGTTTAGGAGATACCTTTTATATAAAGTCACTACAGATAATTGGTACAAGAAAAACTCTATCTATCGAAACATTATCTCCTCTATTAGCCGCATTATCTGGTGAAATTTTTATTAATGAAAACTTAGCACTAAGATCTTATGCAGGGATAGTCATTATCTCAATTTCACTTTTTATTCTACTTAGGCAGAGAACTAATCTTGTAGTTAATAGTTTGAGCACCATTAATGAACAAAATAATCTAAGCATTTATGTATTTCCTTTTTTATCAGTTTTATGTGCTGTGTCAGGGGGGCTTTTATCTCGAATAGTATTTTTAGAAAGCAATCTATCTCCTTTCCAAACAACAGAGATTAGGTTACTTGGGGCAATAATATTTTTAATAACAATAAAAAGATTTAAAATTAATTTTTTCTTAAAGAAATTAGATGATAATGATCAAAAAAAATTTTTACTCTCAATATTTTGTGGAACAAATTTAGGAATATTGCTGCAACAAATTGTTTTCAAGACTCTTCCTTTAGGAATAGGGTGGACTTTACTTAGTATATCCCCTGTAATCTCTCTTTTTTTCTCAAGTAAAGAAGAAGGAATGATAACAAAAGGTATTATATTATTTACTTCGTTATTATTTTTAGGTTTATGTTTAATAATTTTATGAAAGAAAAATCTATGTAATAAATACTCATGTTATTAGAAAAAACAAGCAATAAACTAATTTTATATACGCTTTTAATATGAAAATTTTAAAGAAAAAGACACTTGGTATTTTTGAAGTATATTTAATTTTCTTATCATGTATATATGCAGGTTTTATAGGCTATAAATCCTTGTTAAATATATTATTTACCTAAATCAATTGATTTTTTGAGCCGACTTTACCAAGTGACCTCCATCTTGATCATCATCATCACTTGAAGCGAAAAATAAACAATATATCCCAAGTGAAGCTATTGATAATGAAATAGAAAGGGCTGAAAGCTCGTCCATTAATAAAAGTATTTCTTAGATATTAATAGAAAAATCAATAAAAATTTGTAAATTAATTAACATTGTTCAAATATAATTCAAATTGACAATTTATTTATAATGACCCTTCCAAGGTATTTCTGGTAAAAGTTCTCATCAACTCTCCATGCAGCCTCAATGTAATAATTTAGAACGGAATAAAGAATTGGCGTATTTGGGAGTGCGAACCATGTAATTTTCTTAAAATTACATGGGGAAAGAAATTTTTTAATAATTGAAGGTGCAAAAATTAAGACTGAAGCCGGAGAAAGTTTCTTAATTAAATCAGGATACTTAGTTGAATTTCCTGAGGGACTTTCTTGCAAATGGCAAATAATTAAAAGTTTCAAAAAAAACTTTTAGATTGAGAGAATAGATTTAAAAAATATCCCAATAAATTCATCAATTTTGGTCTATAAGCTAATATGAATTAGTAAATTAATTGTTGAGACATATATTTTTTATGACTTTCACAGACAATGAATATTTCGAAGTTATCAAAAAAAACGAAACTGTCAAAGAAGCCTTCGAAACGATAAAAAAAACATGTATTAATTTACAAAATCAAACTAATTGCCCAGAAGAAGACATTGAGAGTTTTCTGATATTTATTTCTAAACAATGGGATAATTAAAGATTGATAAATCCTTCTAAAAGATATTGATAATTAAAATTACTTTTAATATTATTTATCAATTTTGAAACTTAAATATCTTTTTTAGCACTTGTATTAATACTTGAAGTTCCTTTAGCCGCTGATACAAAGAAAACAAACCCTACTAATCCTGCAATACCAAAAATTGCAGCTAAAGGGTCAAAAGTGAAAGAGAACATAAAAAACTATAAAATCAAAATAAATAATAGTTTTTGAATCCAAATTCCACAATTATTGTTAAGTAACATTTGTCACATTGATATATCTCAAGACGTCAATATCAATTAATTAGTAGAAAATATATAAGTTAAAAACTTATATTTGGAAATCAAATAAGGAGATAATTTCTTAAAGATTTATTCTCTAGACCCTTTCATTAACTGGTATTATTTTAATTTTTCATTTTGTATTTCATGAAATTTCCAGGAGAGAAAACAGATCAAAATATCCACAATTAACTTTTTTTTTGTATAAAGTACATATATGACAGAAATCTATTCAACGGCTTCATCAATAAGTCCATTCTCAGCGATATTATGGTGTTTTTATCCTATTGCAATATTAGTTTTGGTTGAGTTGTTCCTAGGTGGTGGATTTGACGATGATAATGATGATCAAGATGGTGGAATGATGATCCCTGCATATTCAAGCGCTAAAAATTAATTATAATTTTTTAATATAAATTTTAAGTTTTTGTGAATTTAAACTAATACTATTATAAAATTGACTACTTCTCTAATACTATTAGCCATTTTAATTCTCTCCTTTCTTTATTGGTTAGTAACTAAAACCCTAAAAGAAGGTAAGGAAGCTCTTAAAGAGATTAATAAAAATATCAAATAATCATTTTTATTTCCCTTTATTGGTTAGTAACTAAAACCCTGAAAGAAGGTAAGGAAGCTCTTAAAGAGATTAATAAAAATATCAAATAATCATTTTTATTTCCCTTTATTCGTTATGTAAATTTTATAAATTAGAAGAAAACTATAAATAATGTTTTAAATATAATTTAAGTTAAATAGAAATTACTTATTAATTGGATTAATATTTTGTTTTAATAAATTTACTCTAACGAAAGTTCAAAATGCATCTTAATTCTCTACTTTATATTTTTTCTATTTCTTTATTTATTTATGTCATGGCTCTATTTTGGAGAGACCTTCCAAATCAAAAAAAGAAGTAAAAGATAATTATTATTAATTTTGTTGCCTATACAAATAAATTTAGTTATTAATTTAATAATGTTTCTATTAATTTTATATAAATGCAAATTGAATCTTCGAA
The DNA here is from genome assembly GCA_003210285.1 of Prochlorococcus sp. AG-686-J21. Lineage (GTDB taxonomy): Bacteria > Cyanobacteriota > Cyanobacteriia > PCC-6307 > Cyanobiaceae > Prochlorococcus_A. Next base: position 38,412 of record QCVS01000013.1, on the reverse strand, counting down.
CAATTCAAAAGATGATACTCTTCCTCAGTCATTGAAAATTGAAAAAGAAAATATTATTTGTAAGGACGGCTTTTGTACATTACCAAATCAAAATCAAAAAATAATTAAAAACAACGTAAATTTATTCGATCCTATTTAAATTAAAGGCATAAATTAATTTTCCTAAGCGAATACCCTTTGAATAATAATGTTTATTTAATAAATGATTAAATTAAGCGCTTATGTATAAAAATTTTTTGAATGCATATCAAGAATTTTGGCTTGAAGCTACAAACTTTAAAAGCAAAACTACGAGATCTGATTGGTGTCGTGTTCAATTAGTAAACATAATTATATCTGTTTTTACTATCCCAACATTTTTAAGGACATTTGGATTTAATATTTATGGAATAGTTTGCATAGTCCCTCAAATTGCTATTGATGTTCGAAGATTAAGGGACTTTGGAAAGAATTGGGAGTGGATATTTATAAATTTAATACCAGTATTTGGTTGGATGGTATGGTTTATTTGGCTTGGGTTTGGTAAATCTGGGCAGGGGAAGTCAAAATTAATTTAAATTTTGATTATCAACCTAGAGAGTCTAAATCTCTCCTGTAATGAACTAAATTATTTTTATTGTTCAAACTATTCTCTTTTAAATTTTTATTCAAATTCTTTTTAAGGCTAAGAATAGAGAAAGAGGTAATCAAATTTTTCATAATGTCTATTAATTATTTACAACCTAATGAAAAAATTATCTACATTGAGCCTAATTTTCATGGCTTAAACCGAACAATGATGTTCTTTAAACCGTACTAAAAATTTCAACGGTTTTGTAAAGCTTACTTTTAGGTATTTTACTTTTTTACTTTTTTACTTTTTTACTTTTTTTAAAATCTACAAAAGTTACTTTATTTCTAAACTCTAATTGTTTTTTTAGAATTCTGAATACATGCCATTCACATTCAGTTAACTTTTGAAATTGATCAAGTGTATCTTTATCTTCTTCATCAAATTTATCAAAAATATCTGATATTCCTAAACTATTAATTGCAACAAAATCCTCTGCTACATCTTCAGGCTTTTGACCTGAAGCAAAGTCTTTAAAAGCCTCATAAGCATTTAATTTTCTAGTCAACCAATTAAACCATAATTCAGATTCAATATTATTCTCTTCTCTAACGATTTTCTTCATTAAAAGTAAATTAACTACATTAATAATTATTGGTCATTCTCCATTTGGCACCTGTACAATTACTCATATTTATATTTTGAAGGATTATTAAAAAGACTCTTCTATTAAAATCAAAAAATAGATAAGTAAAATATTAGGTATTTATCTTATATTATTTAAATCAAAAAAAAGCTAAGATTAAAATTTATGGAACAAATGCTTTCAGTACCATTTTACGATTTCCCATCATCCCCTCTATTAATAATTGGAGCACTTGGTATTGTAGTAGCTTTAGCAGTATTTTTTCTGGCTTACCAAAAATACTTTAATTCACCTTTTAATAAGGAACTCCAACAAAAGAAAAAATCTTTATTAAAAGAGAAGCAAGAACTAAATGAAAGATTGCAAAAAATAGATCAAGATTTAAAAAATTTATAAAATTAAGAAAGGAATTCAGATACCACTTTCAGAGATAAATAGTTTCAAAATTAGAAAAATAGTAATAACAACAATAGTAATAAGGTATGGAATTCAAGATTTTTAGTTTTTAATATAAAAATATGGATTATAAGAAGGCATGGACAAACAACATCTAGTAGATTTAATCTCGAATAGCTTAATTTACGAAAGCCAAAATTTCAAATCGAGAGAAAGTTCTAGTGAAATAATAAATTATTTAAATAAATTAAATTTAGATCAATTAAGAACAATGTCTAAAGAATTTATTCTTTAGAGTTTAATATCAAAAAAAAAACAATTCAATTAGAAACTAACTCCAAAATCAAACATATTTATATACAATAATAAAAAGATGAAACGTTAATATTTCATATTAATTTAATATGGTTCATTATTGCATCTTTTACAAAATATTTTTTAATTTATGACTATTTTTATTGGGAATTTATCCTGGGAAACTGAAGAGGAGGACCTTAAAGACCTTTTTAATACTTACGGTGAAGTAACAAAATGTACAATTCCCTTGGAGAGGGATTCAGGTAGAAAAAGAGGTTTTGGCTTTGTTGAAATGAATAGTGAAAGCTCAGAGAAAACTGCTATTGATGATTTGCAAGATGTCGAGTGGATGGGTAGAGAAATTAGAGTTAATAAGGCTGAGCAAAAAGATCGTTCTAGAAGAAACAATAGACATAATGGCAGTAGAAATAATACTTAAAAAATCTCTACTTGATTTTAAATTATTAAAATTTTTTGTTGAAAAATAATTTTAAAAACCGTATAAATGAAAATCCTTTCGTTTTTTGTACCTACTCATGGATCATAATAAAAGTATCAATAAAATAATATTATTTTGGAAAAAGTTTTAGTTACTGGAGCCTCTGGGTTTATTGCTATTCACTGCATACATGAGCTCCTAAAAGAAGGCTATGTTGTTAAAGGATCTCTGAGAGATATGAATAGAGAAGATGAAGTAAGGAAATCTCTTGAGAAAGATTCAGAAAATAATAAGCTTGAATTTTGTAAACTTGACCTTCTAGATGATGAAGGATGGGATGAGGCAGCCTTTGATTGTGATTATCTTCTCCATGTTGCATCTCCTTTTACTATCGAAGAGCCAAAAAAGGAATCTCTCCTTATTAATCCTGCACTAGAGGGGACTTTGAGGGCATTAAATGCATCGAAAAATTCCTCTAAGGTTAAAAAGATTGTTCTAACTTCTTCCATGGCTTCAATTGCTTATGGCCATAATAAGCAGTTATGCTCCCCTGAAGACTGGACAGATACAACAAAAAACGTTGGTGCGTATGTAAAAAGTAAAACAATTGCAGAGAAAGCTGCCTGGGATTTTATTCATAGTGACAAAGAACATTCTTTTTCAATGACAACTATTCACCCTGGAATGGTTTTCGGTCCACTTCTGAGTGATGATATTGATGGCGCTTCAGCAGAACTTCTTTCAAAAATGATTAATGGCAAATTCCCAGCACTACCTGATGCTTATTTTACGGTCGTAGATGTAAGAGATGTCGCCAAATTACATGTCGAGTCTCTTAGGAAAAACCAAAGTGATAATAAAAGAATAATTGCGACTTCTCCTCAAGGAATCAATATTATGGAAATTTCTAATATTTTAAGAAAAAATGGCTATAAAAAAGCGCCTCAAAACTTTATTCCTACAAAAGTTATAAATTCTCTGGCACCATTTAATAAAGAGATGAAAAGTATGGCTGCCATGGTTAATAGAGGATCTTACGGCGCTGATATTACAGAAACTATTTCTATATTTAATTGGGAACCAATTTCATTGGAAAAAACTTTAATAGATATGGGTAATTCTTTAAAACAAATTTCAATCTAATGAATGCAGAACAAAGTTATATCTATAGTTTTCGTATATCTTCAAATTAAAAATATTACCACGATTATTTATAACTCGACTATCCTAATAAAAAGACTTTAAAGAAAAATTTATATGAATAAAATCAAGAGATCTGATTTTATACTTAAGCCATTTTTAAAAAGGAATAATTTCAAAGCGCTTTACCAGTTAATAACAACTCTTATACCAATAATTTCTCTATGGTTTTTTGTCCATAAGATTGTATATTCTCCTCTTTTACCAATTACAAAATATTTTTTATTGATTCCCATTCTTTTTTTTCTTACACTTTTATCTTCTAGAACTTTCTCATTAATGCATGATTGTGGACATAATTCCTTATTTGAAAAACGTTCTTTGAATAACTTATTTGGTTTTTTTCTGGGTTTATTAAATGGGATACCTCATAAACCTTGGGCTAATGACCATGCCTTCCACCATAGAAATAATGGGAATTGGGAAATTTATAAAGGTCCGGTAGATGTTTTAAGCCTAGATGACTATAAGGCTCTTACTAAAAGAGAAAAAATTATTTATAAGATAAGTAGACATTGGTTAATGCTTTTACCCGGTGGGTTCTTTTATTTGGTTATAAAAGCTAGATTAGGTTTAGTTATAATTATCTTCAATTTTATAAAGTCTTTAATCAAAGAAAGTTTTATCAAAATTAAAAAAAGAGATTATTCAGAACTTCTAAAGATTCAATCGAGAATAAAGCCCCCTTTCTCTGATTATGGAGATAATTTTGATGAATTATTTGATCTAATAGCTAACAATATTTTGGTAATAAGTGGATGGATAATTATGTGTAAATGGTTAGGCGCCATGTTTTTCTTAACTTTTTATTCACTAATATTAACTTTTTCAGCAGCAATTTTCATATGCATCTTTTTTATACAACATAATTATGAAAATGCATATGCAAGTAGTGCAAAAAACTGGGACATTGTTGAAGGTGCTATTTTTGGTAGTAGCAATTTAGATATCCCAAATTGGTTAAATTGGTTTTTAGCTGATATCTCGTTCCACAGCATTCATCATCTATCAGAAAGAATTCCTAATTACAATTTAAGAGCTTGTCATAAAGCAAATATACATTTACTTCAAAAATCAAAATTTCTCAAATTAAGTGATTTCCCAAATTGTTTTAAATATATTATTTGGGATAGCAAGAACGAGAATCTAATTCCAATTAAGTAGACACTAGCTGAATCTTCTTCGCAATTTCCTCTTTATAGGAATGCTACTGTAAGCATGAGCTCCAATAGATGGGGGTAAATCATTTTTAACAGGATGAACGAAAGCATTTGCCATGCTTTCTAACATTTTAGAAAGCCAATTCATAATTGATCTCATTTCAAAATCTAAAAAGTACATTGTTATCATCTAACTAAATTATTAAAAAGTAAATCAGCATAAAGACTGATTTACTTTTTAATATAAATAATAAGAATATAAGAATCAGTAAATAAGGAATAATTTATATGAACAATCAAAAATGGAAACCCACAAATTATCAAAAAGATAGGTTAATTTCATTCACTAAGAAATATATAAATCAAAAGTTAAATGATCTTCACAGAGAACTTGAATGTCCTAATGAATTTATTTTTGATTTCATAAAAGATATCCAAAAAGATTGGGACCCAGATAGTTATAAATCTAAAGCAGAGAAGATACAAAAGAATTAACTTTAAAGGGAAAAATTAAAATTAATAAGATTAAATTATTAAGTTTTTAAGTATTTATTAGATCTAATAAAAGAAGTAAGATTCTAATTCTTAACCCTTTTATAAAATCAAAACTTAAGGCTAGTAACTAATACTTATTTATCCAAATTTTCTTAACAAAGCAAAAATTACTTTTTAAAGTCATGCTATATCTCATTCCAAATTAAGGGATAAAAATTATGGATGAGTTGTTTTTTTCTTCGAATCAAATAACAGCAAAAGATACTATAGATTCTTATTTTGAATGCATTAGTGAATGCAGCATTGTTGATGGACATCAAGAATGTGTTACCCGATGTGTAGAAATTCATCTTAAGGGAGGAAATAAAAATGAATAGAAAATATTCTCTTCAAAGAAAAACAACACTAAAGTGGAACTCTAATGGAGATCTTTCTGAAATTGATATGTTAAGAATTTTGGATAGAATTTCGGCTGCTGAACTGAATCAATGTGAATTGACATGCGATTTAGATGAATAAATACAGGAAAAAATATATTTCATTTCTTTTAATCAACAATTATTAAAAAGATCAATTCTCTTTAAAAAAATCTTTTTTACTTGAATCTATGATTAAGAATATAAACGACTTTAAAAAGCTCAATAATAATGATACGAGAGAAAAAAATCTAAATTTAATACTTGATTCAAATTCCTACAAACTTGCACAGGAAGATCTTAATTTGATTAGAAGTGACGAAATGCGAGGTGTAAGAATGCTACTAGAAATAACTAAGCCTGAATTAGTACTAGAAGAACAAAATATTCTCTCAACTATTATCGTTTTTGGAGGTGCAAAAATTGTCGAAGACTCATCAGCTCAGAGCAAAGTCGATGAAGTAAAAAACTTATTAGAAAAATCTCCTCAATCTATTAAATTAAAAAATGAATTTAAAAAGTTAAAAAATTTACTCTCCATGAGTCATTACTATGACTCCGCAAAAGAATTTTCAAAACTAGCTTCAATAAATAATCAAGATGATAAATGCAATTCTCATGTGATCGTTACTGGAGGAGGCCCAGGAATTATGGAGGCGGCTAATAGAGGCGCTTTTGAAGCAGACTGCAAGTCTATTGGTTTAAACATACAGTTACCGAATGAACAATTCCCAAATTCTTTCATAACGCCTGGACTTTGTTTTAAATTTAATTATTTTGCATTACGCAAAATTCACTTTGTAATGCGCTCTGTTGCTGCTGTTTTTTTTCCTGGGGGGTTCGGGACACTAGACGAATTATTTGAATTATTAACTCTTCGTCAAACAGGAATGAAAAGTGAAATTCCAATAATTTTATTTGGCAGAAAATATTGGAATAATTTAATTAATTTTGAATTCCTTGCTGATTTTGGACTTATTACCGAAAAAGATTTAAAAATTTTTAAATATGCTGATACAGCTATAGAAGCATGGGAAATAATTGAGTCTTATAAATTATCACAGAAAAATTAAAAATTTAATTTTTTGTTTCGTGAAACTTAAGATCTTAAATTTATTTACGGGAGTAGCTTTAACCTTCAAAGGTTAACTTTTTAAATTTGTTATTAATTACTTTGCAATAAACAAATAATTTGCCATTAAAATAAATCTTAAACGTAATGCAGCTTCCTAAAATCGTTCAAGCCCCCTTTCTTTGGTTTGATTCACACTATGGCCTACTAAAGCAGGTTGGACGTTTTTGTAATTAAATTCTATTGTTAGTATTAAACTTTTCCCTGCCTAGCTTTGCTTACCTGTTTTTAAAATTTAGGTGATTAAATTTCCTTTATTAGATTTAGTCTTATCATATAGGTTATTAGAAATTTCTTGCCTTGTCACTTGTATAGGTTCAACTTTTCCTGAATCACCATGAGTTGGGCAGTAGTAAGTCATTAACATCCATTTTTTATCTTCATTCATAAAATCCTCCCTTAATTAAATTATTTAGGTGTTATTTAAGATATAAATCTAAAAAACTTCTCATATTTAATCTTTTTTTCGCTTTTGCTTAACAATATATAAAGTTGTAAAGATATGGTCTTATTAGATATAAATACGCATGACTAAAAAAATAATTACTGCTATTTGTAAGATAAATTTGTAAATAAATTAATGTCTCTAGAATCTATACTCATGGTTGTTGCTCCAATATGTGTTTTTACTGCCGGAGTTATTATTATGCCAATATTAGTAAAGCCACGTAAGCAATCAGTAACGACTAAAAGATACGTTCGCGGCTTATAAAAATAATCCAAATTTACAAAACAGTATTATTGAAAGACAAAAAGTAATTAAATACCGAAATAAAAATTAAGACTATATTAAATAAAAGTTTATTTAAAAATATTTCTACAAAGATGGAATTCCCAGAAGCAATTCTTTTTGATTTAGATGGTGTGTTATTAGATACAGAGCCATTACTAGCTAATGCTTGGAGTGAAACCGCAAAAGAATATAATCACTATTTATCAAAAGATAAATTATTAGAATTAAAGGGAAGAAGAAGAATAGATTGCGCAAAAAAAGTCCTTAAATGGATAAATATAGAAAGACCAATAGAAGAATTACTCATTACTCAAAAATTAAAAGTAGATAAAGTGCTTACTAAAGCAAAACCTTTTAAAGGCGCCATAGAATTAATCAAATTTTGTATAAATACCAAATTACCCATTGCTTTAGTAACAAGTAGTAGTAGTGAAAGTTTTAAAATTAAAAGCTCAGTCAATCCTTGGTTGAATTTATTCAAGACAAAGATTCTTGGAGATGATAAATTTATTTCTAATGGCAAGCCTTCACCTGATCCCTATTTGAGAGCATTAAAAATATTGGATGTAGATCCAAGGAAATCATGGGTTATAGAAGACTCATATGCAGGATCTATCTCAGGCCTAAAAGCGGAATGTAATTTAATGTTTTTTTCCAAAGATATTGAGATACTAAATAAATTAATAAATGAATTTAACCAAGAAAAGATTCAAAAAATTAATGAGTTATCAGAAATTATTTATTATTTAAAGTTATATAAAGGATTTTAAATCAATCACATAAATTCCCAATAAAATTTATAAACCAAACCTTAATATTTAATATGTGCGGAAGATTTGAACTTAAAACTAAATTTGATAAGTTACCAAAAGTTTTAAAACAAGACTATCCAAGTGGGCTTGATAATAAATACGAGACTCAGAGTTTAATTAGACCTACTGATCCAGTCCTTGTAATTAAGAATGAAGGAAAAATTCAGACTACTTTTATGTCATGGGGTTTTATATCACCTTGGGCTAAAGATCCTTTTGATAAAGAGAGACCCAGACCATTTAATGCGAGATCAGAAACTGTGGAAGATAAAAAATTATTTAGTGGAAGTTGGAAACATAAAAGATGTTTAATACCTGCAAGTGGTTTTTTTGAAAAAACTTATCGCATTAGGAAAGAGAATTATGAACCTTTTTGGTTAGGAGGGATTTGGAGTAAATGGTCTTCACCTGATGGAGCAGAGTTAGAAAGTTGCTGTGTTTTGACAACTGAACCAAATGATTTAGTGAAACCTTTACATCATCGTATGCCAGTTATTGTTCCTAATGGATACGAAGAACAATGGACTGAACAGGTTAAGGATGCTGATGAATTAAAAGGGTTAATTCCCATAATGATGGGATGGTCATCTTCTGGATGGATAACAGAAGAATTTAATAAAAAGCCTAATGATCAAATGAATTTATTTTAAATTGAAAATATTAAATATTTTTGTTATTGAAATTTATTAAGTTTATTTGTTAAAGCCTTGGGGCTTCAATAGGTTTAGTTTAGTCCTGTTAAAAAAATGGTAAAATTAATTAACAGAAAAATTAGATTTTTAAGATGGCTAAATACTGGTTTGATCTTACCTCTTTCTGCCTTCGCGATTACTTCTACTTTATTTCTATATTTAGTTTTGTTGATTGCCATAAAATAATTTTTAACTTATTCACTAAGAATTTATAACTTATAAAGATTTGAAAATATTTATCAATGTTCAAATTTTGCCCTAATTAATACTATTTGAACATTTGACGCTACATATTACTTTCATAAAAAGAATCTTTGTTGGATAATAAATTATATAAATTAAAATTTATTTAAAACTAAATCCTAACCTAAAATAATTTGAGCAATATTAATTTTTCTGGCCTTAAAGGTCAAGCACTTTCAATAAAGATGAGTGATATACCAAGCATGAAAGAGTTTCAAAGTGTTATTCCAGATAAGTACTTTAAACCTCAAACAATAACTTCATTAGGCTATCTTTTACAATCATTCATTATTCAGGCAATTGTTATAGCAATAGGATTAACAATTCCTTTTAGTCAAAGAATGATCCCGATTTGGATTCTTTATGCATTTTTATCAGGAACCACTGCGATGGGTTTTTGGGTAATTGCCCACGAATGTGGACATGGAGCATTCTCGAAAAATAAGATTTTGGAAACCATTACTGGATATTTACTTCATTCATTATTATTGGTTCCATATTTCTCTTGGCAACGTTCACATGCAATCCATCATCGTTTCACCAATCATATTACTAATGGAGAAACTCATGTCCCAATAGTTATTGATGGGAATGGAATTAGCGAAAAAGTTGGAGGTGAAAAAGAACTATCTTTCTCAAGTAAATTAGGCAAAACTAAGTATGGAATTCTCCAACTAGTTCTCCATCTTATTTTTGGTTGGCCTGCTTACTTATTATCTGGAAGTACAGGTGGTCTCAAATATGGAACTTCGAATCATTTTTGGCCAAGGAAACCTTTTTCTAAGACATTGTGGCCTGCTGTATGGGCTAAAAAAGTTTGGATTTCAGATATTGGTGTAGCTGCAGTAATAATTGGACTTATTATTCTTGTCATTAAACATGGAATCTTTCCAATAATTGGAATGTATGTTGGACCCTTATTAGTAGTTAATTGTTGGTTAGTTATATATACTTGGCTTCACCATACAGATTCAGATGTTCCACACCTCTCTAATTCAGAATTTTCTTTTATGAGAGGAGCCTTCCTTTCCATTGACAGGCCTTATGGGAAGATTATTAATATTCTTCATCATAATATTGGTTCAAGTCACGTAGTTCATCATGTATGCCCAACTATTCCTCACTATCATGCAACTAAGGCTACTCTTGCTATAAGAAAAGCATTCAATAAAGCCTACCTTTTTAACCCCGACCCAATACCTAAAGCTCTATGGAATATTGCTTGTAATTGTATTGCTGTCAAATCAGATGTCGATGAAGGAAGATATATTTGGCAATCCTCTTACAAAAAAAAGCTCAAAACCACTTATTGAAACTAGTCAAATATCACATTAATTTACGCAAATCTGAAAATAATATAAAAGAATTAGAAATCAAGTCTTTTTTATCCTAAATAGTTAATTGAAAACTGGTTTCTATTTTTTAAGTTATGAGCGGAGACAACCTGCACGGTAAGCAGCCAATCAAGTTTTATTCTGAGGAATTAACACTTACAAAAGTGCAATTATTAGAAAAGCAATTGAATCTAGGAGATAAAGTATCAGATTTAGATGAGAAGCATAAAGAATGGAGCAGAAAGTTATCAAGATAGTTTTTTTAAGATATTGAAAGTGATTAAAAATAATTAAATAAATTAATAAACTTTATATATTTAATTCTTGAATTTTTAATTTATTTAATTTTATCTGAAAAAACTATACAGAATCCATTTATAAAGATACTTTCCTGTAAATTACCGAAAAGTTATTAGCTGGCATACGAATAAGCTCCTCTTCAATGAAACCATGATTGGTAGCTTCGTCACCAACTTCTCCTAAATCTCTAACACCCCAAGATTTATTTTGCATTTTTAAGGAACCATCAAATAATTCATTGCTTTGACTTATATGCTTATTACCAATCTTAAATGGTCCATACAACATCAAAAATTGTCCATTTTTTAATAATTTACCAGACTCGTTAAATAGTGATTTTGTACAGTTCCAGGATGCAATATGAATCATATTTATAGATATAATTCCTTGAATTGAAAGCAGTAATTCGCTTGGGATTTTCCAAGGAATTTTCTCCACATCAATATCTAAAGGTTGAGGCATTTTTAAATTTAATTCTTCATGATCAATCCAAGCACTAATACTTTTTCTATGAATTAGTTCAGGATCGCTTGATTGCCAATTTATTTCCGGGAAGCATTTTTGAAATATAACTCCATGCTCTCCACTACCGCTACCAATTTCTAAAATATGACCTCTTGTTGGAAGAATTCTCGACAATACTTCTCTTATAGACTCTCTATTTCTCTCAGTTGCAGGAAAAAAAAGTCTGTTGTCCAAAATAGTTTTTATTTAGCTCCTCTCAATTTTGGAGCTTTATAAAACATTATTTTGAAGCTAAAGAATAATATTGAAATAGTTAGAATTGGTAAAAGATAAAGTATCAAATCAGAACTGAATAAGGATGGAATACTAGCAAAAATTAAATGCATATAGTAAGTAGTGAATGACATAACTATTTTTTTATTTAATTTATTAATAGCAATTATTTACTTAAATAAAAAGAGTATTTATTCTATTTTTTTAAAATATAAATTTAGTTAAATAATAGACTGCATGGAATTGGTTCTTAAAGCTATATAAAATATAAAGAAAACCAGATGAAAAGATACACATCGTATACATAGATTGGGAGATTTAAATTTTTTAAAAATATTTTATCTTATTGAAAATAAAAATTAAAAAGAGTCAGCCTGTATCCCTACTAGCTGACCCTGAAATAATATTAGTCAAAATTCATATTAAATGAGGGTTTTTTTCTTAATAAATTAAGTTACTCTTAATTATTTCCAAAATAAAAAATGGTAAGAATTTGGTTACTAAAAAAATCAAAAGTATATAAAAAAAGCCACTTAATTATGAACTGAAATATATTAATCTATGGTTAATTAACGGCTGTAGGTTTTATCTTAATGATTATATGTAGTGGTTATACATTTATAAACGATTAAAAATTTGCCTTTTTTCATATATTAAATCCTAAGAATTCTATTTAATTTTTGAATATAAATTATCAATGCCAACTCAAATCACAGTTATAAATGGATTCATGATATAATTTAAAAATCTCAGGTAGAGATAAGATTAATTTATATTGGCCAAGCTAAAGAATTTCTAACCAGAATCCCATTTGCAAGAGTCAAAACTAAGAAGAAATGAGAAATTTTGATCGAATAGATCAAAATTTCAAACTTATATTCCTTATCAAGCCTGAATTAATTACATAACAGATCTAATGAAAAAACTAAACAAAAAATATGCAGATTTATTGCATCAAGCTTCAATCGCGACTGGAAGAAAAGAAGCAGTAGGTTTACTACATAAAGCAGCAAAACTTCAGACTAAATTTGATGAGAAGTCAAAGCTTTAAATAGCATTTGAATAATTTTCAATTAAAAACGTAACGTTAAGCTCCTTTCTTTATATCTATTCCAACAAAAGAATTCTTAGATAAATTATTTGAATCATGCAGAACATACTCGAGGAGCATCGCAACTCTTGATCAAGAAATAGAGGAATAAGTAATCAGTGAAGCATAAACGTAACATAAACGTAGCTCAATGGCCCTAACTAGGCGTATCTAGAGCCATTTATTTCACAAAAGTAAATATATGTGTTATATTTATTAATATAAATTATTCTTAAAAAAATGACTCCTGAAGCAGAACGTTTTAATGGCTGGGCAGCAATGTTAGGTTTCGTAGCAGCCGTTGGTGCTTACGTAACAACTGGACAAATCATACCTGGTTGGTTCTAATGAAGAACAACGAAACAAAATTACTTGAAAAAGAAAAAGTTGTAGCTGAAAAGTTAAATGGCAGATTTGCTATGATGGGATTCGTTGCACTAGTAGGAGCTTATTTAACAACAGGTCAAATTATACCTGGATTTATTTAAGAAATTCTAAAATATTTTACAAGCCAGATTGTTTAACCCAATCTGGCTTTTTGCATTTTATTTTCAATTATTGGTTAGTATTGTTTAAATTAAGATAGAAAAATGAAAGCAATAAATAAATATTTACCTTTTGGCTTAAAAGCAGAAAAGATCATGCCATTTTTTATTATTTTTAAGCTTCTTACCTTCTCTGGTTTTATTGCTTATATGATGAATCGATAAAATGATTTATCCTCCGCCTCAAGTAATTTTTGCCTTACTAATTTTCTCAACTGCGGTAGTCTTAATTTGGGATATTAGATATAATCCTTTCGGTGAAGATCAAGGCGGGATTTAAAAAAAGGACTATAAAACAACAATAAAAAATCAAATTTATTTATACCTATTGATTCTCTAAATTTTTTTGAGATTCTTTTTATATTATTGATCTTCTAATTTTCTCTAAAATTTTTGCCAGGTGATTCATAACCTTTGCAATAATAGAAATCCCGCTCCTTATTTTCAACGTTATGCGTCCAGATGTAACTAGGATGATATGAGACACAACTATAAATATCAACGCAAATTGAATTTTTAATCAGTACAAAAACTCTATCGGAATAATAAAAATCATATTAAAGTTTAATTAAATAATTGGAGGAAAATCAGATGACCAACCTCGGATTGGAGATATTATTCTGGTTAATTTTATTAACCTATATTAGAGCTAGACTTACTCAAACTAAGAAAGGTTACAAACAACAGTATTAAAAAGGAGGTTCTAAGCGTGTCTTATAGGAATCCTTACGGACATATACTCAAAATATAAATTCTATAGTTAAATTTTTATTACCTAGGACGGAATCAAGAACATTTAATGATAGTCAAATTGAATTTACTCAGTTTGGCATTTGCTCTAATGAAACTTGAAAAAATTAGAAGAGATTCCTTATTTTCATTATTAAAAGAGGAATTAAATATGGCATTAATTGATCCTTTCAAAATTCTTCCACAAAATACAATTTCTTTAGAAGATGATTTAAATTCATATTTACCTAAAAAATAATGCCTTTTCTATTGCGACTAAAATTTACTTTTTTTACGTAAACTTGTAAATTTTGCAGGTTGATTTTTAATAAATCTATTCTAAATTGAATTTAATTTTTATTTGAAGAAGATTATGCCTACAAGAAAGAATAATCCCAAGACAAAAAAAGCTGAAACCAATACCGAATGGTTGGATAAGGTTATTAATCAATTAACCAAAAAAGAGTTCAATCACTATCTTTAGCTCGTGATTTGAATTTATAAGCTTTAACTATCATTATTAGATTGAGTTATAGCTTGAAATTTCATTTGAATGAAGTAAAAAAAAAATAAACCTTGAGTTTGATCTGAGCCAGCAATAATCACTTTTGTTTAAGAAGAAGACATAAATTCAAGAGGCTTAAAAAATCAAAAGATATTTAGGGATAAAATACCTTTCTAAAAATTTAATTGTGATTCGTATGTACGTTCTAATTCTTAAATTTATGGATTTTAAATTGAGGTAAATAATAATACAAAGAAAGTTTTACATTTTAAAAGATGATAGATTTATTTATAAATTTAGGGTACAAAATGAGAGTAAAACTTGAACCTGAAACAGCTTTTATAGGTAAAAAATTTGCATATATATTTCTAGGAATAATATTTGCTCTTAATTCAATAGTCTTTGTTTGGTATTTCTTTTTTTCTAACCTAACTTAGAGCTAATGAATTATCTCTTATTAATAGATCTTGGATATAAGTGCATATATATCTTTTATCCTAGTACCTAGAGCAAAATGTAATACCTCTAAAAAATCAAATTAGGTAGGCATAAAAGATTTATAGCTTAGAAAAATAATAAAATCTTTATTAATTCAGACTAATAAAGAGAGGATCATCATGGCCAGTAAAGATTTTCATGAAGTTTTATACCACCTAAAAAATCTTTATACTTCTTTTCCATCTCATAGAGCAATAAAACATATCTCTTGATTTGCAAAGAAGATTATTTTCCTTAATATTTAAAAAGAAAAAAAGAGCTAATCTGCAAAATACAGTTTAACTCTTAGTTACAAATTCAAATCTTAAACGAAACCAGGAATAATTTGACCTGTTGTCAAGTAAGCGCCTACTGCTGCTATCAAACCTATCATTGCGAATCTTCCATTAAGAGTCTCTGCAACTACTTTTTCTTTTTCTACTGTTTTAATGTTGAGGTTTTTATTTTTCATTTGATTGTTGTTTGAATAAATTATATTTTCTTCTTGAAACTGTTTAGTTAAATAAGCAATAACTAGTGCAGTTATAGATACTATAAAAATCAAGAAGCCAGCAAGCGGACTAATTAAAATATACCTGGAATTATTTGGCCTGTTGTTACATACGCTCCTAGCAAAGCAACAAAACCGATCATTGCCCAACGACCGTTCACCTTTTCTGCATTTTGAGGGTATCCGTCATATGATACTGACTCATCAATATATGGACGAGTTTCAGCAGGAAACATATTTTGTCTTCCACCTGATTCTGTTGTTACTTGAGAATTAGCCATTCCTATTTATATAATTGCTAATGAATGTAACACGACTATTAATAAATGTAAAGCAGATTAACGTTGAATCGACTTTTTAATAAATAAATTGACTTTTATGTAGCATAACTGTCAAGTTAAGCATATTTTTAGTATTGGGTATCAAAAACATTAAAAATTATATAAACTTCCTGCCCTTCTTAAATGGATCCATGCAATTAAGTCGCATAAAGCATATTAACTAACTTGAGTATTTATACTCACACTAAGTAATTTTACTTACTATAATTATTATTAAGCATTTAGGAATTGCTTAGCTGGTTAAGCTCAGTCAATCTGAATTTAACTTAATCGTCATGAGAGTTTGCTAGTAGGGATGCGAGCAAGCTCTTTTTAATTTTCACAAACTAATAAATCAGTTTGTAGGATAAAAAAACAACAGTTTTTTGATTTCAAATAATAGATAAGGCATCGATTAGTACTTAAGAAGAAGTTATGGAATAAGATCAAATAAATTACGTTTATTATTTTTAAAACTTACCTGTCAAAATAAAATAATCTTGCTAAAAAAGGATAAAGATTAAATTTTAAATGTCCTTAGATTTCATTCTTATTCCTTTTTGTATAATTGCCATTTTATGGCTTTTTAATCGAGAGAACAAGATCTACCGCAATAATAAAAAAGTCCGATAAGAATGAAATCTAAAATCCAAAAATTTAAGCTTGATATTTAATATTGCTGTAATTATTTTGGTATTTTTTATTTATGTTATTTCCGTATTTTATAGAAATTAAATTAGTAAAAAATTTTTAATTAGCAGGTTTATATCTTGGACTTACTAGCCAAGCTTAAGATGAAATTGAACTTTATAATTACTATTATCCAAATAAAAAGAGGCCAACAAAACAAACTAATGACAAACGAAAAAGATTGCGATGTTTGTAAGAAGTCAGGCAAAACTCATTTTAGAGTTAAATCTATTAATTACACAAAATGGATTTTCTGCTGTAAAAAATGCTGGAATGTTATTTCAAAAGAAGATCAATATTCTTATGGAGGAACTAGAAAGAAATGATTAAATATTAAAGAAGAAAATTCATTGAAACACTTCTTAAAATAAAAGTAATAAGCTTACTTATTACATTACTAATTTTTTTCTAAAGAGATAGAGAAATGACATAATTTAATCAAAACGCTTTTATCTGATAAAACAAAGTACATAGATGCTATTGAAGCAGTTAAGAAAGCTATTTCATATTTACCAATAGAATTAAAGAAAAAGTTTGAAAAGGAAAATATGTTTTTTATAGAGATAAAGTGTAAAGATGGTTTCAATATGATTAATATTTTATAATCTTAAAAACTATTGAAAAATTTAATCAAATAAATTTCTTTTGCAAATTTCAACCCAATCAACTATTAAAAAATTTATCCGTCAAATTTCTTTACCTTGGAATTCTATTCCATTAATGGATAGATGGTTAATAACGCAAATATTACCTCCAATGTTATTTGCTATCTCTGCTTTTACTGTTATTTCATTATCAGTGGGAGTAATGTTTGATCTAATAAGAAAAATAGTTGAATTTGGATTACCTTTATTTCTAGCTATAAAAGTTCTTTTTTATAGTCTTCCAAGTTTTCTAGTTTTGTCATTCCCGATGGCAGTTTTATTATCTACATTATTAGCTTATGGGAAATTATCAGCCAATTCCGAATTATTAGCATTAAGATCTATAGGGATAAAAACTTCAAGAATTATTGCTCCTGCTATTGCAGTTTCAATATTCATGACAGGCTTAACTTTTTATTTCAACGATAACTTGGTACCTGCAAGTAATAAGTTAGCAGAATCTACATTAAGAGCTGGTATTGGAAGTTCTTTTAGGAGTGAAAAAGGGAAAGATAATATTATGTTCTCTAGATATGGTTCAAGAATAGAATCGGCAACAAATAAGCCCACAGAGACTAATACATACCTCACTCATATTTTCTATGCATCATTGTTCGAAAATAACATTATGCAGGGTGTTACAGTTTTGGATTTTTCGAGACAAGATATACAGCAAATTTTAAAAGCAAAAAGTGCTATATTTGACAAAGAAAACTCCTCCTGGATATTTTCAGATGGTAGTATTGTTTCTATTGACCAAGGCGGACAAACTACTAATATTCAATTTGAAAAATATAGGTATCCATTTGTTGAAGGGCCTTTAGATTTAGCAAGAGTCCCAAAAGATGCTACCGAAATGTCTCTTAAGCAAGCATTAGAGGCTGAGCGAATATATAAAGAAACAGGAAACTTAAAAGAAATAAGAAGAATCCAAGTCCGCATTCAAGAAAAATTTACTTTACCTTGTGCATGCTTAGTATTCGGTTTAATTGGAAGTAGTCTAGGATCTAAATCTAATTTAAGATCTTCCAAAAGTCAGGGATTTGGATTAAGTGTAATTCTCATATTAATTTATTATGTAATGTCATTTGTATTCAGTTCATTTGGAGTAAAAGGACTGTTAAGTCCAATAATTGCAACTTGGCTACCTGTTTTAATTTCTTTGAGTGGTGGAATTTATTTCTTAAGAAAGTCTAGTTTATAAATTTTGGTTAATTTAAAGTTGGTCTAAAATAATATTTATCATCTAATTTTTTGTGACTATTGAAACTACTGTTTTCACCTTCCAAATTTAAAATACATTTGATGAGTGGGCTAAAATTTTTGATAGTCAAGAGATAGATGAATTTCATAAAACTGTAGGATTATCTCCCCTTTATAGAGGAAAGGTTTAACGGATCCTAAAGAAGTTATTGTTATTCATCAATCCAAAGAAGGAGTCGCTAAATATATATTTTCTGATCCCGAGACAATAAAGAATATTGAAGCTGGAGGTCATATTCATAACACCACAAAAATTACTAGTTGGTTATCAGATTAAATGAAAAAGGAATTCAACTTAACTCAAGGAATTACTTCACTACTTTTAAAACCTTTAAATTTATCTACGCACTATATTTTGAATTTGATTATTTGGATTACTAATCCCAATACTAATATTGGTTACTAATCTTGTTTTTTCTCTAAATTCATCATTATGAATATAAATAGTTTTTACTCATCTCTAATAATTTAATTCATTTTATTTCGTTAGCTATATTTATTATTTAAAGTAAATAAAAACAAAAATAAATTGAGCTAGAGAGGTTTATACCAAGAGTATTTTTTTAAGGAAGGGAAAATTAAACTAATTTGGCAATCTAAATTATATACATTAAATTTACAAAAGATTTAAAGGAAGAATTTAAAGAATCAATGAATTAAATAACTCGCACATTTGCAACTTAAATTTTATTATGAGCTTATACATTGTTTTAAAAAGATGGGTGAAGCAAAAAGAAGGGAAGTATTAGGTATCCCTCCAAGGAAAAAAATAATAGATATTAAAAAATCAGATAGATATATTTCTTGGCTTCCTATTACCAAAACAACAATTAAAAAATATCCTTACATGGGTGTAGCAACAATGGCATTAGGTGCAATTATATTCTTAGTAAGTGGCGGATTTAATACTATCAGTTAATAGTTAATAATTTTATTTCTGATTTTTTAAAGTCTTTTTTCTTTAAATATTTTAAAATTACTTTTTATCAATTCTCATATAGCCAAACCAATCAGGGGTATTTTTCTCTTCTACATTATTAGCATCTAATGTTAATTCTATTTCCCATTTTTTTATATATTTTATAACCTCACAATCGTCTACATCAGTAAAATTTTTAACAACAGAAATATCATCTTTATGTTTTTTTTTGCAGTCAATTAGCCATTTTGATTTAGCTTTATTTTTGGCCTCTGAAGGACTAGAGGCTACAACAAGACCAAATTCATGTTTTTCTTGCATAGAGCTTGGATCGTATCCTCCAATATTTACAAACCATAATTTTTTATTAGAGATTCTCTCTTTTTTCAAAGTCTTATTTTTTGATTCCCTATTCACTTTATTTCTAATATTTATTTTATAACCATCAATTGAATCAATTTTTTTATAACTATCAATATGTAAGCCATTATTAGATCCAAACCAATCATTTCTTAACTGATCAAAGGTATCCTCAATTTTTGTACCTATAACCCACCTAACATCATGCAGTTCGATATTTGCTTTAGGAGATCTACCTCCAACAACAACTAAAAAAAGAAATTTTTCAAAAGGTTCCATTTATTTATCCTAAATAGAAAGCTAACTAAAATAAAGGGTATCTAAAAGATATGATAAAAGGATTATTTAAGATAAATCAAGACTAATACTTTTTATGGAACTAATTGGAAAATACAAAAATTCTGGATTCGAGGCTGTAGCTGATGGTGTTATTTCCTTCTTTGATCGCCGCAAGGATTTGCATACTAATGGTATTGCTTTCGGACAAAGCACCTCTTTAAATGATGATCCATATAAAGTTTCTACTGATATTAGTCTTGTTTCAATAGATAGGTCAGATCCAGAAGCCTTCGCAATCTCTGAAGTCATAATTAGAGGAGTTAATGCAGGACTAAAAAAGTATCTTGAGGATCATCCTCTAATAAAAGAATGCTGCTCAGAAAAATCTTTATTTGTTAATCCAATATTTAATTTACAACGTTATGCACCAGGAGAGGGATTCAAGAAATGGCATTGTGATTGGACTATTAGTAATGAAGTTACAGAGCCTGTCAATAGAGTCTTAGCTTGGATTCTTTATTGTAATGATATTAATTCTGGTGGGACTGAATTCCATTGGCAGAAGCATCATGAAATAGCTGAGAGGGGAAAACTTATTATCTTCCCAGCAGGCATATCTCATATTCATCGTGGAAGAGTAAACAATACAGAGGTCAAAACTATTGCAACTGGATGGATTAATGCTGGTAAACTTGAAAGCTATATTTCACGTTTAGCAAACTCATAAAATATTAAATATATATTTATTGAACCCAAAAAAGAAATTTTTACTAAGCTTTTTTAATGCTCGATAAGTTTCTATAGCGTTAAATTAATATACAATTAACGAAACTAAAATATTTGTTTAGTTAAACCAACCTTTTTTCTTAGCTTTAACTTCTGGGACTGTTTTTATATTTAACTTTTCATCTGTTCTTCCTTTTATAATCATTAAAGGTACGATTCCCCACAACCCGAAAAACAATATCCAAAATACATAAACGTTCATAGTTAAAAACAAAAATCTCTTATATTTTAAATATATTTTCTATTTGTCTGTGGCTTTCTTTTTATACTTCTCTTTGAGATGTATAATCTGCTTCAATTAACTATTTTAATTTTTAAATTTGAGACAGCAGATATCAATAAAAAGAGCAAAGTAAAAAACTTATCTTACTTCTTGATTAAAAAATAGATCAATCGCAAACAGGCTTATATCCTGGGAAATAAATTTTATATTATCTAAATTTTCTAAGTTTTATTTCTCTACTCGAAAGTAATCCCACTACAATTTCACACATATTCATTGGGAAAAATTCAAAATTTATCAATATTTAGATCTTTATTTCATTAATAGCAAAAGATTAGAAATGTGAATCAAAGTAAGTAATTAGATAGAGATCATATTAAGCATTAAGAGAACTTGAAGTTGGATTCTATCTTTCTTATCCTCATCTTCAGTATCTTTAAAAGACTCATCTCAGATTGAACTCATCTCTTATAAAATCCATTGATTAAATTAACTTTTCTTCTCTCTATTTTAAAGATTAAAAATGATGATCTTTTTAAATTCATGATTAATTTATTAAAAAAATTTAATTAAGTTTTTATTTCTCTCAAACTTACTAATCTTCATAGACTAAGCAATTTGGATTAGATGGATTCAAATCACATTCCTTGTCCCAGTAATCAGCTAAATCAGTTGAAATTCCTTGCTCTTTCATTAAGTCAGCAAGAGTTGAATATTCTTTTGCATTATCAAGATTTCTTATATTCTTATCTTGAATTGCGAATGGTGATCTTTTAAAATTCATAAATACCTCAAAATTTTTGTTGAATTCTAACCACAGAACGTGGATGATCATGAACGTAAGAATTAAATTCTCGGGCAAGGTTTAAGCAATCATATGCATCTCGAGCATAGAACCCTACTTGATGGGTGTTGTTTGATGAATCTTTGTAACTCAAAACATATTTTTTACAAGATTTAATTGGAGTTGAAGGCATTTTCTTTTTAACTGCTACTACTATGTTCTAACCAGAAAATCATTAATTCTGTCTTTAAATTATGTACGGTTTGGAGAACATTGATATACGGATAAAGGATCAACAATTGGATTTTATAATGGTTAAAATAAACTTTAATCTAAATACAAAAGAAATTATTCACTTTCTAAATTTAATTTCTAAAAATCACAAATTCATATTAAGTTCTTCAAATTCTATTTAAAACCCAAATTTTATTTTTGTTCGTCATTTTATGAATTCTATTATTTAATAGATTACGAAAATAAATAACTTTAGGTTGATTATTTTTAGTAATTAATATTTTTCATACAAAACTTATCCACAATTTTTCAATAAATATAGAAATAAAAAAGGGGCTTTGTAAGCCCCCATAATTTTTTCTAGAAGTTATGTTTAATTAGAAAATACCTGGAACAATTTGACCAGTAAAGTAGTAAGCTCCAACAAGAGCAAACATACCGAGCATTGCAGCTTTGCCGTTAAACTTTTCAGCTTTTTCGGTCATAAATTTTTTGACGAATTCCATAATAAAGTGATATATATGTTTATACATTAATTAATCTAACCTTGCCCTTGATGTAGTGTTTCCTACAAAAATTAATCTTTTTGAAAGAACTTAATTATTTTTTAATTTAGTGGATAATTTAATACAAACCTTAATCGTATCTTTATTAAGAGTAAAAAATAATTCTGAAAAGACTATTAAAATAGATAACTACCAAATCATTTATAAAAATTTAACAATTTTTATATTGTCTTAATGAAGAAGGGATGAATAGAATAAGACTAAGTATAAATAACTAAATGCCAGAAAGGACACAATTAAATATAAATATCAATCCAGAATTATTAAAAAGACTTAAGAAGGTAGCACTAGAAAATAATAGAAAGCTAGTTGAATTGATTAATGAAGTCCTAACTAATTATGTTAATGAAATCAAAAATGATCAAACAAAAAACAGGAGTATTTTAGATGAATTAGATGAAGTCAAAAATAGAATATCAATTTTAGAAAATATAAAAAATTAAATTAGATTTTTATTTTTTTAATTAATACAATATTTAAAAATAAAAAAATTTATACTTAAAATGATAAATTTGTATTCAGAATCTATGCCTAATATGAAACTTATACTTCTTACTTCGATATTTTGAATTTAAATACCAGTTTTTGCAGATGATATACAAATAAGAATAGAATACGAGGCTATTAATCTTGTTATTAAAAAATATAGAAAAGGTTTATCAAATAGATTAAAAGGGACTGGTTTAAACCCAATCTATCGAAGTTGGTATGAGAACAAATATTTTGTGAGTGTTGCTGCAGGTACTTACCAAGATTACAATTGTTCAGCCATGAAATGGTTTAGTGTTAATACCTGTTTTGATTCTGCTGAAATATCAGAAGCTGATTAGTAACTAATTCTCTTACTAATTACAATTCGTACCCCACTAAAAAGTAAATCAGATAATATTAGATATTAAAAAAGACTCTTAAATTCTTTTTTAATGAATTTATATTCTGAATTAATCTCATTTAATACTCCATTTACTTCTTCTTTCAAATCTTTAAATTCATTAATTGCTTTTTTACTTTTCGAATAAAAGATTGATTCAAAAGTTCCAGGATTTACCTTCTCAATCCAATATCCCGAGAAACAATAAAGCTTATTAGGAATAAGTTTTATCATTTGAGAATCCTTAGAAGTTTTATATTGATCAATCATCTTATTGATAAACCCCCCTCTAGTTTTACTAACCCCAAATTTTGCAATATCTGTCGAAATTGACTTGACTTTTAGGGAAACATTTTTCTTTTTTTGTATCGAATTTCTTAAAAGAATTTTTTCAAGAGAATAACAATAATCAAATCGCTTGGTATTTTCTTTTTTCGAAGGATAGATAATGCCAATTAATATAAAAAGTAAAAAAGAAGATAAAAATAGTTTTTTAAACATTTTTAATTGAAGCTCTTTTAAAGTTTATATTAGAAATCCAATGAAGTAATGGCATACTTAATTAATTGCCTTCTCTAATTTTTTCAAACATATTTAAATAATACTGAGGATATGTATCAGTCAAAATCTCAAGTCTTTCTTCGTTCATTTCCTTTCCTTCAGGCAACTTAACCAAAGAAGGAATTGCTTCTTTGGTAGCTTGTCTACAAAAATTAATTCTGCTAATTATTTCTTTTCTAATTTCACTTTTTATTGATCCATCTTTTGCGAAAATATTATTTATATCCAGATTATTTCCATCTAAAAGTGCAATTAAAACTTCATCTGATTTTCTTAAGGCAGCTTCATTATCTTTGCCTTTATTAATTTCGAAACTATAAATACAACCTCCCATTGAAATAACTCTGGCCAAGCATTGATCATTTCCAATCTCACTACATGGAAGTTTAAATGACTCTTCTATTTTTCTTAATTCATAACCAGTCTCTCCTTCAGGGAAGCCAGCGTAAGCATGAATAGGCAATATTAAAACAAAAATAATGGCAAGAATTTTATTAAAAATGGAGATTCCTAAAAATTCATATTTTATAAAAGAATCCCATGCCTCTTTCATCGCCTTTAATTAGTATCTTGAATATCAGCACTATCAAGTTTTTTAATAGAACTTAAATATATATCCTGAAACACTCCAATTGAATATCCCATTGATATTGCACAATCAGATGAAGGAATTTTAGATTTAATAGCTCTCTTAGCCCAACTATGCCTAATCATATTCATTGTAAATTGTGGAAATTTCTCTCTTTTAATAATTTTCTTTAATCTCTTGCCCATTTGGTCTGTTTTAATTTTTGAATAAATTGCATCATATTTTTTATCGCTCATATTGTATTCCCAAGGTCTATCTATATTATTTAATTCAAAAGTATCCACTAAAGATTTATCAAGAGTGAAAGCTGTCCTTTCCTCAAGTTCATCCTCCTCTCCCTTAAGTCCTAATACAGTACAAGTTTTATCTGGTTGATTTACATTTGACCCAAAAACTTCTGAAGGTCTTAAACCGTAACAATAGATCATACCAAGGCTCCACTTCCATTCCGGCATTAAATCTCTTAATTTAATTACTATTTCCAATAACTGATCATCTGCAAGGTTAAGTTTAGTTTTTCCCATGATTTTTTTAGCTCCAATATTTTTCAAATCTTCTTTAATTCTCCAATATCTTTTTAATAACTTAATTCTATAATCTTCTCTAATATAAAAACAACCTCTGTATGATCTTTTGTCTTAAGAGGATGAATTGAAAATTTAAGACAAACTTTACCCAAACTTTTTATTAATTGATATTCTATCTAAACTAGAAGATATGAATGGCCTATTTTGATATGGGATTATTTGAGTTTTTCTTCCAAAATTCGCATAAGAAAAAAGTAATCATATCCACAGAGAGTTCAAGTGAATATTCAAATGACCTATGGGCAGATGCGGTTACAACTGGCTGGGAATATTCCTGTAATTTAAATTTAACAACACCAAAGATTTGTATAGAAAATGATGGTTTAATTACTAACGATACTTCGGTAAAACCTGAGTTATTTGGCGAACCTAATAAACTTGGCAAAGATGGAGACCCTTCCGGTATTTTTGGTTCTTGGGTAAGAAGGCATGGACATGAAGAGGAGTTTGAAGAATTAGCAAAAATTTCTCTAAACATGATTTATGCTAGATATTCTGAAATAGGAAAAATCCCATTTAAATCAAAACTAGAAAAAGATTTTAAAAATTTTTTAATTGATTTTAGATCTATCGCCGAATCTTATATTGATATAGATGAAAAATTATTCAAAATTAATAATGAATTAAGTATTAAAACGGAGGCTTATAGAGATATATATAGGAAGTTAGTAATTAAAAAGAAATTCCCAGATTCATTCTTTAGCAATTTGTTATGTGAGCTAAATGGAGTTTCAGCAAAAACTGCTTCTTTATTGTGGGAGGCTGGCTACCTTACAAAAGAACAAGTTCTTAATGCACCTAATGATGAATTATTAGAAATAAAAGGTATTGAAAAAAGTT
Source organism: Prochlorococcus sp. AG-686-J21 (assembly GCA_003210285.1). Classification (GTDB taxonomy): domain Bacteria; phylum Cyanobacteriota; class Cyanobacteriia; order PCC-6307; family Cyanobiaceae; genus Prochlorococcus_A. The sequence continues at coordinate 12,456 of QCVS01000013.1, read as the reverse complement.
TGATTACAAAAATAAAAGCCTAAACATCATTTTCAGCTTCTGGAAAAGATTTCATATATTTCCTATCAATAAATGTTCCGATAATGCCAATACTGAATATCAATATTACGCTGACTATAAATATAATTAAATATTCTTTTTGCAAAGATGGTACATTTCCATCAAGAATCTTTTTAATATTAAAATTTTGATTTTGTAATTTTCTAAAGCCGTTTCCAGTCGCGACAAATGGCAAGTCAGAAAGTAAAACACTAACAATTAAAGCTAATAGAAACTTTCTCCACCTTAATTTAGTAAGTCCTACTCCATAACTTACAAAATCAAACCAGCCCGTCATTAAAAAACCAGTTAAAAGAAAAAAGTTTTTCTCTAGATATTTTTTTGATAAATTTTCAAATTTATTTAAATATTTTTTTGACATGACTCTTTTAAGTATTTTCCTTCCAAATCTTTTAGATAATGAAAAACTAATCGAGCATGATAATAAATCGGCAATAAAGCTTATTAATAGTCCATTTACTAATCCAAAAAGATACCCAGAAATCAATAAGCAATAAGTCCCTGGTAAGATTGGTATAACAATACTTATAAGTCTTAAAAATAAAATTAATAAGATACCCCAGTTTCCGGATAAAGCTTCTACCACTAAAATAAATCAATTTCTAAATAATATATTTGAAAAAATTACTTTTAGTTGATAACGAATCAAAAGTTAAGTTTAAATGTAAAAGATATAAAATTGAACTTCACAAATATTCTGATCACAAACTTTTCAAAATAAAGAGCTGAGAGATCAAGATTAGATGAATAACATATAAGTTTTAAAAGAAACTTTAAGAGAGAATTTATATGTTATTCAACTGTTCTAGTTTGTTTAATCCGCTACAACTGAATATTAATCAAAGTTGTTTTATTACTTACAAATTATTGTGATATTAAAAATTTATTAATACCGGAGTCTTAAATTTAAAAATTATTATAAAGAGAAAAGTATAGATACAATAATTACTATCAATTAATACTTTAATATGCTTTATTTAATTCGAAAATCATTTAATTCTGTTTTATAGTTTCAACAATTATAAGAAAATTATTGGAAAACTTTAATTACTACGAGTATTTAAATTCAATATCTTTTCACCCTCCAGTAATGATAATAACTACAATAATATTCTTTTTTATTAGAAGAAAGTTTTTGGTAGATGCAAAAAAACACTAGAAACATTTATTTATCATTTAATATTTAAATCCTTAAGTGAATTAAAGATTAAATAAACGAAAGAAGCTAAAAAAAATAAAGTATATATAGATTCCATTTAACTAACAGTTGTGATAGAGCTGCTTAATCCGTAGGTAAGAAATATAAAAGTGGCGAATGATACTCCAACCATAACAGTAGTGTACAATTTATTTAATTTAAAATCATTTTGGATAGAGGAAAAGTCAGCTATTACAAAGTTTTTCATTGAATATTTTTCTCTACTTGTAAAATTATTGCTGTTAACTAAATTACCAAGAATAGGTTCTGAGGTAAGCGATTTTTCCTGAATTTTAACTGAATTAAAAGTTTTATCTTCATTAAAGAAAGTTGGGAACATATAAGTATGCCATAAAGCTATTATTGCTACCCAAAAAATTACACTTAAACCTGCAATCCCAAAAAGTAAGAATCTAAATGTGTCCATAATTATTATTTATTATAATTGCAAATCTACAATAGATTTTTTAAGGAAAGTTTAAAAAATATACTTTACCCAAACCAATAAATCATTTCCTATGGTGACCAATGATCAAAATTCATGTTAATAAGTGTTTCTACTTATACAAAAGTTAAAGATATAAATTTAATTTAATTTAAGAGGTCAAAATAAATATTAATTAACTTTTTTCAAATGGACTTTAGAGTTGTACTAGTTATTACTCCTATTATTTTTTCCTGGATCTTTACAGTTTTTTGGTTGGGTAAATGGGATGTATTTAGATTGACACCTTTTGGACTACCCAAAGATGGTGTAGTTCCTTTTAAGAATTATCAAGTTTGGGAAGATTCATCGATTATCAATACAAATAGACCTGAGGAAGGTTATCCAGTCTTCACCGTTAGAACTGCTGCTGTAAATGCCTTAGGAATTCCAACTGTTTTTTTTCTAGGAGCAATTTTGGCTATGCAGTTTAAATCTTATTAAATAAGGAATTTAAATGGATATTAGATACTTAATTGTGGGAGCTCCTTTTATAGTTGCTTTCTTCTATACTTTGTTTTGGCTTAAAAAATGGGGAGCTTTTAATTCATCTTTTGATGATAACCAAAAAAAATTGATTCCAACAAATGATTCATTACAAGAAAACTTGATAATAGAAAATATCTTTCTCACAAAGAATTAAAACAATTTTTTAAAATCATAATGATACCTCAAGAACAATTTTTCTTTTTTGCAATCTCACTATATGCTTTTTTTCATCTTTCAATGAGTCTAGTCAATATTTTTATCAGATTTCAATAAAACCCTTCTATTTAAAACAAATTTAAAACATCTTATTGTATAAAATAAATCTTCCAAAATTAGGGAACTCAATGTATAAATATAAAAGTAGAAAGTAGGGCATTCTACTAACCGCTAGCTTTGATAACTTCGGTTTGTAATGAGAACCTCCCTTTAACCTCATTTTCTTTTTCGCAATCTTAGAAAATGAGGTTTAATTTTTTTAAAGTAGAATAATAAAGATCAGATATAAAAGTTTTTGTATTAAAAAACAATTTATATAATTAAAAATAATTCATATATTTGTATATTATTTACTTTAAAAAAAATTGTTTTTTATCTATAAAGTATATGTAGATATTCGGCGAATCTGCAACGGAATATAATCCGTCTTTATGAACCTAGTCGAAGAAAATATTCTTAACTACTTTTTAGTTATTTTAGTAGTTAGGAATATTTTTATTAAGTTTTGCAATTTAATTAGTAAGGAATTATTTATAAAAATTAAAATGTTAGAATATATTTAATAGACGTAATTACATGAAAAGTAAGTTTGATAAAGAAACAACTTTAGAAAATATTTATGAGGATTTAGAATCTGGAATGCCAGAGAATAAGTCTATCAAAGAGTATGCTCTTCCTAATGCAAGACAATGGTTAGGGGCTAGATTTGTTGCTATTTGGGTTTTGCCTATCTTTTTTATAAAGAAAATTTCACAATTATATTCATCCTCTGCTTTTATAAAACCTTACTCACCATCAAAAACAGGTCCTTCTTATACGCAACCCGAAACTCTATATACCTCTTTAAAAAATGTTTTTAAAGGTAGTGATCATTTAAGATTTTTTGATCATAGATTTATTGGTGTTTGGGTATTACCTATAGCCTTAACTGGAATTGTTTTTGAAGTACTATTGATAGCTCCAATTAATAACACCTCTCCTTTTAATTAAATAAAATAATTTCATAATTCTCAATATCAATTAAAAATATTACCAAACAATTTTTTTATCTTTTGATTTATGACTAGGTTTAAAAATTTTAATGATCTGGAAAGGCAAAAAGAAAAATGGAACAAGAAATTAATTTTAGAATTTTAGAAACGATAGAGGCGTGTAAGAGTATTCATGCCTTGAAGCAAGAGGAAGAAAATCATAGATCAATAAAAGAACTAATAATCCTAGAGGAAATTTATGGATAAAGACTCCCAAAAGGTAACAGAAGAAGCATGGTTAATATGCCCTAACTGGACCGAAGTAAGACGTTTTACTAAGAATAAAAATAATAAAGATAAGTTTTTCGAGTATATGTTTATTGATAGTGGAATTGTTGTTGGCATATTAGGTGCTAAACCTCCACTTATGAAAACAAGAAAAGAAATAAAAATAGAAGCTGCTCGCAAAGAGTACCAACAATTAATCACTTCGGGCTGGCAAGTAACTGAACCAAAATGGTAAGTAAATTAAATATTTCTTTTAATATTATCCGAATATTTTGATTATTATTTCTGATTTATATTCTTGTACAAATTAATTACTATAATTTTCCAAATAGTAAAGAGCTTCATATAGGCTGGCGCCCTTACTAATAACTAGTATATTTTTTGACTAATTTAGTAATTATCTTTCCTTTTTTGAGCATTATTTCAAGATTTTAAAGATAGTAATGATGAAAAATAATAATAAATTTATTTACTAATTTTTAAGTTTGAATGCCTATTTACCGGAATAAATTAATGCTTTTTCAAACGTAGAAAAGAAGACATACAAACTATTTAATGCGATCAACCAAATCACTAATGACTTTCCATGCTGAGTTAATTGAAATGTTCTTTGAGTCATAATTGATTTCTTTGAAAATTACGGTTGACTTCAGCTGTATCAATCCAACTGCCTCATGAAAACCATGTTTTTATTCTAGAAAAGTTATTAAACTCTATAAGTAAATATACTTGCCTCTTCCCGTACCGTATCGTTCCTTAAACCGTACATCTTTGGATTCTTTTGATATGAGTTAGTCGATATAAGGTTACATGAAGGATTAGGGGCATCATGAAATAGAAAATTCCATCTGCAATAATTTACTAATTTATAAGACAATGGGTGATGAAGATAATAATAAAATCTCAAAGAGATTTATAGGACCTTATTAGGCAAAATAAATTCGTTGAATTTAAAGATAAATAACTTTACGTATTATAAAAATGTTTAAATTATGTCATTCGTTTTTATGATTTAAATAATTAAATTATTGTAAATTCCTAATAAATATAAATTTACAGTCAACATAATTTCATATCTGGCGATTTACTAAATAGATAGCAAATGCTAATAATATCTCATTTTTACTCTAAATAGTAAGTCATATAATGTTGATATAAAAGTATTATTCTAAACTCATTAACCAACGAAGTGTGTTAATGAGTTGGGGGTGAATCCATACCTTTTTCTTTTTTTTCTTAAACATTTTCTTTATAACAATATATGTTATAAAGATTAATCAGGGAGCAAAAAATAGAATTGATTATTTAAAAATTCGCTCAATTAATACAGTAGTAAATACTAAAAATAACCAAAAACTTTAAAATATTTTAAAGTAAAACTCAAATGATTCCAGGTACAATTTGTCCAGTTGATATATACGCTCCAAGTAAAGCTATTACTCCTACAAGGGCAAACCTACCATTTAATTTTTCTGCACTTGTTTTTTGAGGATCAATGTTTCTTTTTTGATTTTGGTTTTCCATTAAAATACACCTGGGATGAGTTGACCTGTTGTTACATATGTTCCGACTAGGATCATGAAAGCCATCATTGCTGGTCTTCCAATCGCTCTATCAAGAATGTCTTTATTTGAATTCATTTTTAAAATAGTTAATAAATTAATATTACTTATTGTAAATAGAATTCGAGAGGAGATTGTATCATTTGAGTTAATTTACACATAATTGAGTCAAAGATGTCACAATAAGCTTAATTTTTGCATTCGATATTAAAAATTTCCCAAGAAATAGTAACTAAAGAAGATTTAGAAAAAAAATTAAAATCTTAGAAAAGAAGTTCAATATTTAAAAGCCGTTTTACATTACCAAACTAAAATGAAACAATTGGATTAGCTTTTCTAAATTAACTGAAAGTTGTATTATTTGATATTGATAAAAATAGCTCTCTAAATTAATTTAATATAATTAATTCAAGAGTATTGGAGAATGGAAGTCTTACTTTTTGCGCTGTTTTTTTTAGTTACTATAATCTTCTTTGTTGCAGGAAAAGATGATTTTGGAAGAAAAGAAATTAAATTAAAATCAGATCAGAAAGAAAACGTTAAAAACGATCTAAGGGATGAGCCTAAAGAAGAAGCCAAAAAAGAAGAGATTAAAAATGTTCTAAAGGATGAGCCTAAAGAAGAAGTCAAAAAAGAAGTAGAATAGCAATTAAATTAATAATATTATCAATGATTTATGGTTTTGCTTATCTAGGCATGGTTATAGCTATTAGCGCAGGATGGCTTGTACTTGCAGTATTAAAGAAACCTGAGTTTATTGAAAAGCCAATTGAGGAATTAAAAAACAAATTAAGACCTTTTTTAAATTCTAAAAAGGATGAATGAAACGTTCACTAATTTCATTTTTTCTATTAGCTTTAGCAATTAATTTTTACTTTTTGAATACATTACCAATATTCGCAAATACATATCCGAAAAAATATATCACTAGTAATCAACTGGCAGAGAAATATTGCGAATCTTTAGGAAAAAATCTTTTTACTGGCCTTGATAAAGAATCAACATTGAAATATGAATATTTTTTCTCAGCAATTCCTGAGGATTCTATTAAAGATAAAAATAATTTTTTAAAACAATTTAAATCTGATGTTAAATATATTTGTTCATATGAGATTTCAAAATCTAATGAAAAAGAGTTTAATTCATTTTTAAGAAATTATTTTAAAACTAAAAGTAATACTCCAAAAATCAAAGTTGAAGCAACAAATCCAACACCTACTAATCCAGCAATTATCCCAGTATTAAGGTAAACCTTTACTGTAGCTAATTCTTTACCTTCCTTTTTAGACATAATTTTTCTATTTAAATAAGCACATCCAAGCTATCAAGGAGAACAGCACCAAGGCAAGACTAAAAATACTTTTACTACTTGCCTTACCTTGTTTCTCAGTTGATTTAAAAGGTACTAATGCCATAAATACATTTATAAAATTAGATACTACTATTGCATGGCATTTTAATATGGCAAGAAAGTTTTATACAGGAATCTGTATTAGTTAAGCTTAAAAGTTTTTAACTATTATCTGATAACATCACTAATTAAAAAGTAAACTTTAAAGTATAGTTATTTATACTCAAAAATAAACAAAAAAATTATTCGAATTATTCTCAGGGAAACTATTGCTTTTTGAAAATTGCATTCTGATTAGATAACCAAAAAATAAGAAAAATAAAGAATGCTAATAATGCTCCAGAAAAAATTGAAATAAAGAAGAATCCAGTTGTTAAATCAGAGTCAACAAAAAATAAATACATTTAAATCTAATTTATTAATGGATATGATCTGCTTCATTATGATTTTGACTATTATGCCCATGCGCGATACCTAATTCATGTAATCTTGCATGCTCCTTAATTGTATCTCTTAATTTATAGGATGATGGTCCAACTGTTGTATATATTCCATATCCTATTGAACCAAAAAGTAGTAGGCCAATACTCCCTAAAAGTAAAAATAATGTTGGATCTTTAGTTACACCTACCATGTTTTTTGAAATTAAAATACTCATATAAACATAGATATTTTATTTAAAAGATTCAAGTTCAAAATTTATAAACTAAAGGGACAAATAATAATCTTAAATATAAAAGTTAAATGATTAAAATGTATTTATTAATTATAATTAAATATTAATTATCACGAATTTATCTATTAAAAATATTTTTCAAAGTAACTTAAAGTACATAACACTGTTTGAAGAATTTAAAATCTCTTGTTAATAAAGAATTTCAATAAAAAATATATATTTGAAAGTTGGTATAAACTAATAAGCAATTAACTCTTTTTTATGGAACTTGAGTCGATTTCAACTACAAGTAATAATCCTCCCCAAAATGGGGTTGGTAAGAAGTTTTTAATAATTTCTATCTCACTGACAGTACTATTAAATCTCTCTGTTGGTATTTGGTTTTATATATACGTTCAACAAAACGGTTTAGATAAATTTTTAATCAAATGAAAAAGTTCCTTCTTCCAGTAATAGTTTTATTAGGTGTTATTTATGGTTGTGGTTTATTTTGGCTACTTTGGAATTAAAAAATTATTGAGGGTTGGTATAAACTCATAAGTAATTAACTTATTTTCTAAAAGCATTTGTATTTTCTTTTAGCTGAAATAATACAACCTATAAATTGTGTTTTAGTTTCAGAGAATGTTCCTAGTATTTCTATAGTTTTATCTGAAAGAAGATCTAATGATCTAAAGGGAGTCCTTACAATTGAGAATAATGTTAAAGGTAATTTTTATACTTATAAACCAACAAAAGAAGAACCATCAAGCTGGAGTTTTGAAAAACCAAATATTAAATTTAATGGAGAAACGATACTATTAAAGGGTAATGAAATATGGCACCCTTACCAATCAAAAATCAAAGCTCATGAGGTGAATAAAGTTTTCTTTTCTGGATTGTCCTCAAATTTTTCAAAGGTTACCAATGAAAGAGATTTACTAAAGGCGGCTTCTGGTTTTTTTAAAATTGGCAGTGGTTGTCTTGGAGGGAGGGTTAAAAAGGTTTAGCCATTTCTAGAAAATAAATAGCTTTTTCAAATAAAACCTTTAATGGTCACAACAAGTTGCGCATTCTTCACAATCTTTACACTCACAAGGACAAGTACAACCGCAGCCAGGACATACTTCTTTTTTATCCGCAAAATTAATATTATTTATAATAATATTTTGTGATAATAGATTAACCATAATAGATAAATTATTATTGTTATTAATTATAGAGAATATATGTCTAAAATTCAACTATAAGCTTACTTAATGCATTAAGTAATATGCTGAAGATGAAAATAAAAATCATATTTAAAATTAAATAATAAGAAAATCTAATTTGCATTTTAAGATTTTATAATTAAAAGTACGCAAACTTATTGATAATTAGTTTTTAAGTCATTAAACTAAAAATTAAATATTATTTTCACAGATCTCAGATAATTGCGAATTAAAGTGGCAACCAACTAAAGACCAGCTAGACAACATGATCTTGCCTGCCTATACAGACATAGCAAAACAAAGTGTTGCTTATGTTAATAAATTTGGGTGCCCTCCTGAATATGTTGCAGATATGTTGAGAGATATCGCAGATGCACTAACTTCTATTCATCCAGGATCTGAACCTGAGGGAGGTTGTTCTTGTTGTTAAAGTATTAAATTTTAATTTTTTTATAGAGATAAATTAATTTCCGCCTTCTCCAAAATTATAGGATGGCGTAGTATCTTGGCTTTTTATCTTTACTCCATTTACTACATTACTAGAAATATTTTTTAGTTCACTTCCTGTAAATTTAAATCCTGAATCATTTGCGATTTTGGCAATCTCATCAGCAGTTCCAACACTCAAAACCTGATCAAGAAGTTTTTTATTATTTTGAATTTCAATCAAAAATTTTTTTATTTGATCCTCAGACACAAGAAGTAAATTTAATTTGATGAACTAACTAATAATAAAAGCAGCTTAGAAAAATTTAAAGTTTTCTTCTGAAATAAATAAAAGGTTGTTCACATTGGTATAATTTTTTTCTTTTTATAGGTAAATATTTTATTCTTATCCCAAAATTTTCAGTGCATTAGTTAACTTATATTTATTACTAAAGAAATATGTTTGAAGCACTTATTTATTTAATCATTGGAAAATTTCAAGATAATTAAGGAAATTATCAATTATGGAAACATCCCAACAAATAATACTTATTGCTTTAGGATTGCTAATTGTGATCTTTGCTGGAACATTAGCTCTTAGACTTGGCATAAGCTTAAGGGAATAAATTTTATGGATTTCAAATCTTTATTACCTTTGATTATTGGCTTATCAGTTTGGATTTATGGGACTGTCTTGTTAGTAATCAAACTTTCAGCGAAAATTCCCTTCAAAAAGATTCCAGAAGAAAATTAGAAAAGATAAATTTGTAGTGATTTATTAAATTTAAAATAATTAGTACTTTAGTTAGCAACAAAACCCCCAACTAAAGTTGAGAAATTTTCAGAAACTATCTTTAAACAATGTTAGAACTAATTAAAATAATTTTTGAATAAATGTCTTTAGCAATATATTTGATTCCAATTTTTATATTTGGCTCAATTTTTCTTTTCAGATTAGCTAAAGATCTTTCTAAGGAGAGGAAAAGTGAGAAGAAAAATTAAAAATATTAAGAATAATTATTTAAATTAATTTCTCTATAGTCCATCGATAGCCGCCACTTCTATTATTTTCGCGATAACAAATTCCAATTAAATCTCCATTTTTTCTTCGTAATGAACACTCTATGCCGTCTTGTGTTTTATAGAAACTAGATGAGTTAGGGCAAATCTCCTCTCCCTCTTGATACATTATTTTAATTATTAAAGCCCATATCTCTTTTAACTCACTATCTTCCTCTGTATTAAATTGCATTTAATTATTTTTAGATAATATAAATCCAAACAATAATATTAATTTTTATTTTTTACTAAGCTCTATTTCATTATCTACATTCTGAAATGATACAAGTTACCTCGTAATATAAAACAAAGGTCATCATTAACAAATCTAAAATTGAAAGCATTATAAACAGAATATTTATACTGTCTATGATGCTGGAGAGATACAGAGAGGAAGAAGAAGAAGGTATTGAGAAGATAAGTCAAAAAAAAAAGAGCGCGTTATGTTCGCCCACTTAAAAAACTGAATCACCCCCATCACCCAGCCTTTGAAAATATCCCAGGACTAGATATGGTGTTTGAGTATAATAATTCATACCTTTGATGGGGTTGTATGTTTGCTTTTTATTTTTATTTTAGAAATCCCATCACCTAGACTCGAAAGGGTCTTATTTTTTTGATGAAAGCAACTTAGTCTCTAATTATTTTGTCTTAGAAAGTATTAAAAGCCAACCAAAGATTATTGTAAAAGCCATCAGGGAAGAAAAAATATTATTCCACTGAGCAGTATCTATTAAATATCTTGATATCAAAAGGGGTATAAATAATACAACAAAATACCAATAAATGATAGAAAGGAAGCCAAACAACAAAGCCAAAAGAATATAAAAAGGTAAAATGAAAAAAAATCTTTTTCTTTCAATTTTTGAATATTGTCCTATACCTATTTTTCCCCAATAACCTCCATTTAATTGAAGAAAAAACTTTAAGAATACTCCGTAAGTTATTACAAAAAACTTAGCGAATTCTAGCAATGATTTAAACATTGCCTTTATTAAATGTGAGAAAAAGTTCACAAGTATTTTTTTACTTATATAAATTAAGCATACTGCCCTAAATTTTTCTTATGTGAGAGAAAAATAGAATAAACCTTAAATTTTGCTGAAAAATCTTTAATGGAACTATATTTTTTTTAAAATTTATTCTGTACAGTGTTTAAAGAGTCAAAAAAAATTTCACAAGTTAATGAAGTCTTATCCTAAATATCAAGGACAAATTCAATTAACAATTATTAAAAGTCAATTTCCAAATTTAAAGCTATAAAGAAATAAAAGGTTCATAAATAAAATTGTCATTTAATATCAAAATTTTAGAAAAACTAATAGCAGATTTTGTTAATGATATTACTTATAAAAGAATTTCAAATAAATTAAAAAAGAAAGATTTAATAGCTGAGATTGATGACCAAAGATCACATCATTTCTACTCTTCTTAAATTACTTTAAAACAACTTAATTAAATAGCCACAGAATAAACAGTCCACTTCATATTTAGGTTCTTAATCTATAATGATTCTTTTTTTTGTAATTAGTTTTAAGATTTTATGATTTGTATTTTACGATAAAAAAAATTTCAAAAATGAGTATTAAAAAAATTACAAAAGTTACTTATTAGAATTATCCCGATTGTATTATGGACTATTAAACTAATTTTCAACAGCTTTTTCCACAGGGCTGTGAGTTAATATTCATTACCTGTGGATTACAAAAATTAACTTATTTTTTGTAAAAATTCATACCTTAAAGTGCCGTTAAATCATGTATTATCAAATTTCCTTAAAGAGAATTAATGAAATCAAAGCCCCGTAAAAAGTTACCTACTAAAAAGATAATTAAAACACCCAAATTCGAGGCAAAAGAACAATTTACCAATTCAGCACTGGAAAATCTTAAATCAGAAAAAGAACGATTAATAAATAACCTTATTGATTCTGGAGAATTTAAACCTAATATTTGATTAATTTTTTTTAGAGTCGTGATCTAAAATTTGTACGGGTTAAGGAACTTGAAGGTTCGAGAGTAGGTACGTATAAATACTCAGTAAATAATTAGGACTTTTTAGAATAATTTCATGATTGTTATGAGAACACTGCGGAAGCTGTGGAAATCAACCATACTCTTTAAAAAGGAATAAATATAACCGAACCATTTGACTAACTTTCAATGATTTTAGTACTAACTGAAGTGTATGTTTTAATATCCTCTTTTGAAGATGAGAAATATGATGGTGAAAGATATATCCATAACCTCAAATACGCAAAAGCAGGCAGATAATATTTCTATTTAAATAGATCAAATATTTAGAATGACATGATTTATTAAGTCAACCTGCTTGTTACGCAAATCTTATTTTTATTTGTTTCATTATACTTGAGAATTTATATTTAGTATTTTATCGTTCTTTTAGCTAAATCTTTTATTGATGATTAAATGGTCTCAACTTCCTATAAGTGATCTGACGATTGCTGCTGCAATTTCCTTAGAAAC
>QCVS01000012.1 GCA_003210285.1 Prochlorococcus sp. AG-686-J21 | reverse complement strand
ATAATGTTAAATCTAATGAAAATGGTAGTGTAAGAATTTTAAGTCCATTTACGGAGCGGGAGTACGCTCCTGAAGAGTTAATAAGTTCCATAATAAGAAAATTAATTAATGACGCTGAAACTTATTTAGGAGATTCTATTGATTCTGCAGTAATTACTGTTCCTGCCTATTTTAATGAGTCTCAGAGGCAAGCTACTAAGGATTCGGCCGTATTAGCTGGGATAAAAGTTGATAGAATCTTAAATGAACCAACAGCAGCAGCTTTAGCCTATGGTTTTGAAAAAAGCTCCTCTAACAACGTACTGGTTTTTGATTTAGGTGGAGGTACTTTTGATGTCTCCTTATTAAGGATCTCTAATGGGGTTTTTGATGTAAAAGCTACTTGTGGAGATACTCAACTGGGAGGTAATAATTTTGATTCCAAAATAGTAGATTGGATTGCTGAAAGATTTCTTGAGAAACATAAGATTGATTTAAGACGAGATAGGCAAGCTCTCCAAAGACTTACAGAAGCTGCTGAGAAGGCAAAATGTGAATTGTCAGGACTACAAAAAACTAAAATTTCTTTACCTTTTATTACTACAATTGATGATGGCCCTTTACATATTGAAGAGGAATTAGATAGGAAGATATTTGAATCGTTATCGGAAGATCTCCTCGATAGGTTGCTTGAACCTGTTCAAATTGCATTGGAAGATTCTGGCTGGGCTGCTGAAGAGATTGATGAAGTAGTCCTTGTTGGTGGAAGTACTCGTATACCGATGGTTCAACAATTAGTTAAGACTCTTGTTCCTAATGAACCATGTCAGTCAGTAAATCCTGATGAAGTTGTTGCAATTGGTGCTGCAATACAATCTGGAATTATTAGTGGTGATTTACGTGATTTACTTTTAAATGATGTAACTCCTTTATCCTTAGGATTAGAAACTATTGGAGGACTTATGAAGGTTCTTATTCCACGTAATACTCCGATACCTGTAAGACAATCAGATGTTTTTAGTACTTCTGAATCTAATCAATCATCAGTAGTTGTGCAAATAAGACAAGGTGAGAGGCCACTGGCTTCGGAAAACAAATCATTAGGAAAATTTAGATTGTCAGGAATACCTCCTGCACCTAGAGGGATTCCCCAAGTACAAGTAGCTTTCGATATTGACGCAAATGGATTGCTAGAGGTCAGTGCAACTGATAGAACTACAGGTAGAAAGCAAACAGTTAGTATTTCCGGAGGTTCGAATTTAAATGAACAAGAAATTAATATGATGATTGCTGAAGCTAAGTCAAAAGCAAAAGAAGATAGGATGAAAAGATCGGTAATTGATAGAAAAAATAATGCACTAACACTAATTGCTCAAGCAGAGAGAAGATTAAGAGACGCATCATTAGAATTTGGACCATATGGAGCAGAGCGACAAAAGAGAGCGGTCGAGCTTGCAATTCAGGATGTTGAAGAATTTATAGATGATGATGATCCTCAAGAATTAGAGATTTCTGTAAGTTCTTTGCAAGAAGCTCTTTTTGGCTTAAATAGAAGATTTGCCGCCGAGAAGAAAGTTGATAGCAATCCCTTGCAAGGAATTAAAAATACCTTTGGATCTTTAAAAGACGAATTATTTTCCGATGATTACTGGGATGATGATCCTTGGGACAATCAAATGAATAGTAATTCTAGAAATTCGAGGTATGGTAACTCTAGGGACGACGATCCATGGGACAATGACTACTTCCTCTAAAAAAGACTATTTGTCTATTTTAGGTTTATCCTATGAATTCGACGATATTGAACTTAAAAAAGCTTTTCGAAGGGAAGCAAGAAAATGGCATCCTGATTTAAATAAAAATGATATAAATGCTGAGGATAGATTTAAACTAATTAATGAAGCCTACGAATTCTTACGTGATTCTGCTAGACGAGCTAAATCTATAGATTCTAATTCTTGTAATGATGATAATATTAATAATTACAGGACCGGTTTTCCTGAATATAAGGATTATCTCAATTCTCTATTTGGATTTGAATACGAATCTGAATTAGATAATGAAAGCTATGATGATAAATCTTCAGAATTTTATGAAGATGACCAGCCTGATGAAATTTTTAATGAAGAAAAGTTTAATAGTTATGATTACCCTGCGAGATCTCCGGAAGAACCACCACCCGTAAAACTTCATTATGATATTGAAACAATTATTGAATTAACCCCGGATGAAGCATTGAGCGGGGCATCTATATTGATTGAATTAGAAGATCAAACTGTTGTAGAAGTTGATACTCCCCCATTTGCTGGAGATGGTTGGAGATTGAGATTAGAGAATATTGCAAAAGGTGGTAAAGATCATTATTTGCAATTAAAAGTCCAAACTGAAAATGGACTTCGAATAGATGGTCTACGTGTTCTTTATAAATTAGAGTTATTTCCACCCGATGCCCTTCTTGGATGTGCAGTAGAAGTCCCTACTCTTGATGGATATGTAACTCTTCAAGTACCTCCAAAGTCATCAACTGGAAGATTATTAAGACTTAAAGGCAGAGGCTTGAATTTTGGAGATAATATTGGAGATCAATTTGTAGAAATCCTTGTCGTTATTCCAGCTGATATTAATGATGAAGAAATAGCTTTGTATACCAGACTTCAAGAATTATCACTAGCAGATGAATAGTTAAATAATATATAATAATTTTAAAAAGTTTTTATGAATATTTTTGTTTTACTTTATAACTTTGGAACAGAAAAAGAAGGAATACATTCAATAGAATTAAAAGGTAGAACTATAGTTTTAATGTTTGAAGATAAAGACGATGCTGAACGTTACTGTGGACTTTTAGAGGCTCAGGATTTTCCCTTGCCTTCGGTAGAAATGATTTCAATAGATGAAATTAGGGATTTTTGTATAAAATTAGATTATGAATGTAAATTAGTTGAGAAAAATTTTGTTCCAAAGACACCAGAGGATAGATTACTAATTTCCCCTCCTCAAAAGAATTTAGAAGTGGAAACTTGGAACGAAGAAGAAGGTAAAGAAGAAAATATAGATTTAAATTCCATTAAGGAGAATCTTGAAAAGCTTCTCTAACGTTTAATATTAAATCAAAGATAATTAAATTCACAATGACAAAAGCTTTATTTGAAACTGATGCCGGCACTATAAATATTGAATTGTTTTCTAATGATGCACCTAATACAGTTAATAATTTTACAAAACTAATTAGTGAAGGATTTTATGATGGTTTGGCTTTTCATCGTGTCATCCCAGGTTTTATGGCTCAAGGTGGTTGCCCTAATACGCGTGAAGGATCTTCAGGCATGCCTGGAACAGGAGGACCAGGATACAATATCAATTGTGAAATAAATTCTAATAAACATCTCAAAGGCTCATTATCAATGGCGCATGCAGGTAAAAATACAGGCGGCAGTCAATTTTTTATAGTATATGAGTCACAACCTCATTTGGATGGAGTACATACTGTCTTTGGAAAAACAGATGATATGGATATCGTTTTAAAACTTACAAACGGGTCAAAAATTATTAAAGCCAATGTAGTTTAAGATAATTTTTTATCAAAAATAATACTGAACGTTTCTTTATCGAGATTAAATTTTCTAGTAGATGAGTATAATTCTTCATTTTTTATTGAAAAACTAGTATTTTTCAATTTAATATTATTTTTTGGATGCAAAGCCTGTTGAATATTTTTTGATACGATAATACCTACTTTTAAGCTTTTATTATATTCTGTTAAAAATTGAATAAAGATTTCAATCCTATTTATTTCATTATCATTAATAGTGCAATCTTCTCTGTTTTTGTCATGCAATATTTTCCATACTAATTTAGGTCTATTCCAAAAAGCTAATAATCTAGGAGAGCTTTCTAACATTATATTTATTTTATTTTCTTCGCAAAATTCATTTATATTATTTTTAATAGGAACTAAATCTATTGATTTATAGTCACCGTCAAGGAAAATAGCAATATAAGGATCTATATCTATAGAATTTATTTTTTCTTCGTCCAACATATGTCCAAGTTTTTGTCTCTTAACATTTAAATATTCAGAATTATGCTCGCCAGGACATATAACCAATGGGACTCTCTCGGTAACTTCTATTCCATATCCACCTAATCCAGCAATTTTTCTAGGATTATTTGTAAGTAGTTTTAGCTTTTTGATCCCAAGGTCAGTTAATATTTGAGCTCCAACTCCATAATTTCTTAGGTCTGCAGGGAAACCTAATTTCTCATTTGCTTCTACAGTATCCAAACCCCCATCTTGTAAACTGTATGCTTTTAATTTGTTAATCAAACCAATACCTCTTCCTTCTTGTCTTAGATAAACAACTACGCCCTCTTCTTCTTTTTCAATCCTTGCTAATGCTGCCTCCAACTGGGGTCTGCAATCACAGCGTAGTGATCCAAATGCATCACCAGTTAAACATTCTGAATGCATCCTTACTAATACTGGTTCACTTAATTTTTTTGACTTTTGCTTTACTAGTGCAATATGTTCAGATCCGTCAAGTTCATTTATATATCCATATGCCTTGAAATTACCAAAAATACTTGGGAGGATTGCATCAGATTTTCTATAAACAAATCTTTCGTTCTGAAATCTGTAACTAATGAGGTCCGCAATGGAAACTAACTTCATCCCCCATTCTTTCGCATATTGTTGAAGTTGGGGAAGTCTGGACATTGAGCCGTCTGGATTTTGGATTTCGCAAATAACACCAGCAGGATAAAGGCCAGACATAGATGCAATGTCTACAGCTGCTTCAGTATGTCCGGCTCTTTTTAATACTCCTCCCTTTTTTGCTCTTAGTGGAAATATATGTCCTGGTCTTCTTAAATCTTCTGGCCTCGTGGATGGGTTAATCGCAACTTGGATAGTTTTAGCTCTATCTTCTGCTGATATTCCAGTAGTTACATTATTCTCAGGGCCTGCATCTATTGAAATAGTAAATGCAGTTTGATTTTTATCTGTATTTCGATCAACCATTAAAGGAAGATCTAAGTCATCTAACTTGTCTCCTTGCATTGCTAAACAGATAAGACCTCTACCTTCTGTCGCCATAAAATTAATTTGTTGAGGAGTTGCAAACTGAGCCGCACAAATTAAATCCCCTTCATTTTCTCTTCTCTCATCATCAACAACAATTATGCATTCTCCATTTCTTATAGCAGCTAATGCATCGCTTATAGGATCAAATTCTATATTAAATTTTTCGCTATTATCCACAATTGTTCCATTATTTGATTTGGGACTTGTTTCTTTCATTATTACTAATCAATATAGAAAAAAGTGTTTTTATTATTATTTTATTCAACACTTATAATCCTATCTTAAAGTCTGCCAATAAAGAGAAATGAATGTTGCAATAGTTGGTGCTACTGGTTACGGGGGAATACAAGCAGTAAATCTATTAAAGGATAATAAAAATTATAAAATTTCATATTTAGGTGGTAATAAATCCGCAGGGACAAAATGGAGTGATAATTTTCCATTCATAAATCTAGAGTCTGACAATTTAATTGAAAAAATTTCAACAGATAGGATCGCGGACAAAGCTAAAGTAGCTTTACTTTGCTTGCCTAATGGGATTTCTTCTACATTAACAAGAAGTTTATTAGAGAAAGGTGTGAAAGTTATTGATCTATCAGCCGATTATAGATACAAATCTCTTGATCAATGGAAAAGTGTCTACTTCAACGAAGCGAAAAAATATAATAGAGATGATGATGATTTGTGTAGAGAAGCAGTTTATGGTCTTCCTGAAATTAATTTCAACGATATATCCAAAGCAAGTTTAATCGCCTGCCCTGGATGTTATCCTACCTCTGCTTTGATACCTCTTATCCCATTTTTATCGCAAGGGATTATTGATAACGAAGGTATAATAATAGATTCAAAAAGTGGTACATCAGGCGGAGGTAGAGAACCAAATCAAAAATTATTATTTTCAGAATGTGGAGACGGTCTTTCTGCCTATGGACTTATAAATCATAGACATACTTCTGAAATAGAACAAATTGCCAGCTTTATTTCAGGTAATGATATTGAGCTACTATTTACTCCTCATTTAATACCAATGACAAGAGGTATGCATTCTACAATTTATGGAAGATTAAGGGATCCTGGTTTAACTTCATCTGATTGTAAGATTATATTAGAAAATTACTACAGAAACTTTTCTAATATTCGAGTTTTACCTGTTGACATTTATCCTTCTACCAAATGGGTCAAGAATACAAATGAAATCCATCTCTCTGTAAAAGTTGATACTAGAAATGGAAGAATTATTATTTTATCAGTAATAGATAATTTAATTAAAGGACAAACAGGTCAAGCCATACAAAACCTTAATTTAATATCTGGTTTATCAATAAATAATGGTTTAGAAATGATTAATCATTACCCATAAATCTACTCCGGATAATATATCCAGCCTGAGAAATTGAGAGTGGTAATATTTTATGTTCCAATAAATGTATTTTCTTTGTTATGGTTTCTAGATCGTCTTTATCAGAAATAGATAATGCTGCCTGCATAATTAAGGAACCACTATCAACTTCTGCTTCTACAAAATGTACTGAACAACCTGTGATCTTTGAATCACTTTTTATAGCTTCTTTAATTGCATTACTTCCTTTAAAAGAAGGAAGTAATGATGGATGAATATTTATTATTTTATTCTTAAATGCATTAACAAATTTTGAAGACATGATTTTCATCCAACCGGCCATAACAACAAGTTCTATATCATGTTTTTTTATTGTGTTAATAATTTCATCCTCAAAATAATCCTTATTTTCATAATCAGAGCCTTTAATTACCTTATATGAAATATTAGAGTTTTGAGCTCTTGATATACATCCAGCCGCTGATTTGTTTGTAATTAAAATTTTAATATCAATATCAAATCTATTTGATTTAGAGAGGTTAATCAATTCTTGAAAATTTGATCCCTCACCTGAAGCTAAGATTGCTATTTTCAATTTTGGTGAAAATTCTCTAAGTTGAATAATTTCAGGTGAAATTAAATAATTGAATGATTTATCCAAAAGCTGATATTTTTATTGAATAATAAATGAGATATAAATAAATAAAACCCCTAATAGTATTTATTAAAATTCACAAACATTATTATCTAAAAATAATATAACTAAATAAATTGAAATGATTAGTATTTACGAAGAATATACTAGATATAATAAACAAAATAAGAAATAGTCAAAATATAAAATGAATAATGATTTTAATTCTTGGGACAAATATTGTAAGTACCTCTGGTTTGATAAACAAATAAATATATGGTTAGATATCAGCAAAATAAATTTTACTCTCGATCAAATATCATCACTAGAAAATAAATTTATAAACGTTTTTTCAGCGCTAAAGGAATTAGAAGCTGGTGCGATTTCAAATATTGATGAGAATAGGCAAGTTGGACATTATTGGTTAAGAAATCCATCTGTAGCCCCAAATAATCTTATTAAGGATGAAATTAATAATGATATTAGAGATATTTCAGAATTTGGAGAAAATATATTAGAGGGTAAAATCACAAATAATAAAAATCAAAATTACACTGACGTTTTATGGATAGGTATTGGAGGAAGCGGTTTAGGACCATTATTAATAACTGAAGCATTACAAGAGAATTCATTTGGATTGAATTTTTCTTATATTGATAATATTGATCCATTTTTGATAAGTGAGAAATTAGATAAATTATCTGATAAATTGGTTACCACATTATTTGTTGTTGTAAGTAAGTCAGGAGGAACACCTGAGCCAAAAATAGCAATGAATATAATTAAAAAGTATGTAGAAAATAAAAATTTAGAGTGGGGCTCAAATGCTATAGCAATAACTATGAAAGATAGCCAATTATATAAAAAAGCACAATTAGAGAATTGGTTGAAAATATTTAATCTTCCAGACTGGGTTGGAGGCAGAACAAGTATTACTAGCTCAGTTGGTCTGCTTCCTTTAGCTCTTATTAATCGAGATGTATCACAATTTATTAAAGGTGCGGCAATAATGGATGAGTTAACCCGGATACCAAATATTAAAGACAATCCTGCTGCATTACTATCATCAGCATGGTATTTTTCTGGTGATGGAATAGGTAAGAGAGATATGGTTGTATTACCTTATAGAGACAGGTTGCAAGTATTCAGTAAATATCTTCAACAATTAGTTATGGAGTCTTTAGGTAAAAAGTTTAATAGGAAGGGAGAAATCGTTCATCAAGGAATTTCTGTTTTTGGGAATAAAGGATCCACTGATCAACATGCATATGTTCAACAGTTAAGAGATGGTATTGATAATTTCTTTTGTATTTTTATAGAGTTACTTGATACGCCTGATAGTAATAACTATTTTGACTCTGAAAATCCAAAGGAATTTTTATCAGGATTTTTACAAGGTACAAGATCCGCACTATCCAACGAAAATAGACAAAGCATTACAATCACCTTAGATAAGTTAAATTGTTTAACACTAGGGGCATTAATTGCTTTATTTGAGCGAGCTGTTTCTTTTTACGCGGAATTAGTTGATATAAATGCTTATGATCAACCTGGTGTTGAAGCTGGTAAAAAAGCAGCAGCAGAAATAATTGATTATCAAAAAAAAGTAACAGAGTTATTGAATAATGGTGATGAATTATCAATAAAAGAAATTACTTCTCATATTGGAAATTCATCAGCTGAGCCGATATTTTTTATAATTCGTCAGATGTGTTTTGGTAATAAAGACTATCTTATAAATGGAGATTGGTCTAATCCCAGTACTATAAAAATTAAAAAAAATAGTTAATATCTAGACGACAATATTTATAATTCTACCTTTTACAATTATTATTTTTCTGATTGTTTTTTTATCAATCCATTTTTTTACATTAGGTCTAATTAATGTTTGTTCTTTAATTTGATCATCAGAAATTTCATTATCTACATTAATTTTGTCTCTAACTTTTCCATTTATTTGTATAACTAATTCATAACTATTTTCCTTTAGGGCATCTTCATCGAATACTGGCCATTTTTCTAAGTGAACTGATTTTGAATTACCTATTAAATGCCATATTTCATCTGATATATGAGGAGCAAATGGTGCTAATAATATGCAAAATTTCTTAAGAGCTTCTCTTCTTAAGTCTTTATTTACATGATTTAGGTTCGATGATATTGAATTATAAAACTTCATTAATTCTGATATTGCAGTGTTAAATTGATTCTTTTTTATATCGTTAGAAATTTCTTTTATGGCAATATTTATTGACTTTAATAATGAATTTTCATTTTCTGGATTTAGTTTATCTTCTTCATGGAAACTATCATTATTTGTGTAATCTGAGAAAAGTTTCCATATCCTACATAAAAATCTATATTGCCCCTCAACATCAGAATCACCCCATTCAAGATCTTTTTCAGGAGGAGCTTTAAATAATATAAACATTCTTGCTGTATCTGCTCCATATTTTTTAATTACAGATTCAGGGTCTACGCCGTTATATTTAGATTTGGACATTTTTTCAAATAGAACTTCAAGTTTTGAATTGTCTTTTGGATCTTTAGGATTAGTTATATCTTTAATATCAGTTGGAGAGATATATTTTCCTGTTATTGAATTTTTATAAGCGGCAGATTGAACCATACCTTGTGTTAAGAGCCTTTTAAATGGTTCATCAATATCGAAAAGATTGTTATCCCTTAGAGCTTTTGTAAGAAATCTTGCATAAAGCAAATGTAGAATTGCATGCTCTACACCTCCAACATATTGATCAACAGGTAACCATTTATTAATTTTTTCTTTTTCGAATGGCTTTGTTAAAGATTTAGATGAAGGATATCTTAAAAAATACCATGATGAGCACATAAAGGTGTCCATGGTATCTGTTTCTTTACTAGCCAAATTACCGCATTTTGGGCATGTCGTTTTAACCCAACCTTGATTACTACCTAATGAATTTATTTTATTAGAGGATATTTTAATTTCTTTTGGTAATTTAACCGGAATGTCTTTTTTATTTACTGGAACAGAACCACAATTATTACATTTAATAATTGGAATTGGACAACCCCAATATCTTTGCCTAGAAATTAACCAATCTCTCAGACGAAATTGAATCTTATTTTCTGCCCATCTATTTCGTTCTCCATGTTCTGAAATTAGTTTTATTGCATCACTATTATGTAATCCATCAAAATTATTTGAGTTAATTAGAAAGCCATTATCCGTAAAAGCATTGTTTAATTCGCTGATACTTTTATCTTTATCCTTAATAATTACTTGTTTAATATCAATAGAATTCAATTTGGCAAATTCAAAATCCCTTTCATCATGTGCTGGAACTCCCATTACAGCTCCAGTTCCGTATCCATCAAGTACATAACTTGCTATCCAAATAGGTATTTCCTTTGAATTTATTGGGTTTATAGCTATTAGATTAGTTGGAATACCAATTTTTTTTTGATCTTTATCATTAGTTTCTTTTAAATATATTTTTAAATTTTCTAGTTTACTTAAAATTTCATTATCAGATATTTTTTTTATTAAAGGATGATTAACTGATATTGCTAAGTAAGTTACACCAAATAAAGTATCAGGTCTTGTTGTGAATACTTGTATTTTTTCTTTTTTGAATTCTTCTATTTTGAAATTTATATTTGTACCTAATGATTTGCCAATCCAATTTTCCTGCATAATCTTTACTCTTTCAGGCCACTCAGTTAATTTTTCTAAATCTTGCAATAACTCATCTGCATAATCAGTAATTTTTAAAAACCATTGAGTTAAAAGCTTCTTTTCAACTATTGCTCCAGATCTCCATGATTTACCTTCTGAATCAACTTGCTCATTAGCTAAAACAGTATTATCAATCGGATCCCAATTTACCTCAGACTCCTTTTGATAAACAAGACCAGCTTTATGTAATTCCAAGAATAAATATTGAGTCCATACATAATAATTTTCATCACAAGTGGCTAATTCTCTATCCCAATCAACAGAAAGACCTAATAATTTTAATTGTGATTTCATATGAGCGATATTTTGTTTAGTCCAATTGTCAGGATTAATTCCTCTTTCTATTGCTGCGTTCTCAGCAGGTAAACCAAATGCGTCCCAGCCCATCGGATGTAACACTACTTTGCCCTGAAATCTTTGAAATCGTGCAATTAAGTCTGTTATTACATAATTGCGCACATGACCCATATGAAGGTTTCCAGAAGGGTAGGGAAACATGGATAAGGCATAAAATTTTTCTTTATTACTTGCTTGCTCATCTGTTTTATATAAATTGTCATTTTCCCAAATTTTCTGCCACTTACCCTCTATATCAGATGGGTTATATAAATTATTTCCACTTTTATATGTATTTTCAGAAGTAATCACTTATTTTAACTTTATTAAAATATTATTTTAATATTGATTCTATAAAAAGAAATAGATTTTTAAAAGCTTTAATTTATAATTAGAATTTATTAGATATATAATTTTTTAAATGAATAATATAATATTTGAAAAATATCATGGCATTGGGAACGATTTTATAATAATTGATTCAAGAAAAAATAATATTTTCAAAGAATATCAATCAAAAAAAAATATCGATATTAAAAAATTGTGTCATAGAAAATTCGGAATAGGAGGTGATGGGGTGATTTTCATCTTGGAACCTGATGGAAATAATTTCGCCAAGATGATTATTTATAATTCAGATGGTTCGGAAGCTCAAATGTGTGGAAACGGAATTAGGTGTTTAGTGCAATATCTACACAATTCCAATCAAGAGACTAATGATATTTCGGAATATAGAATCGAAACAAAAGCTGGGTTGAAAATAGCTCAATATCATAATGGTGAAATTACAGTAGAAATGGGAAAACCAATATTAGAAACTAAATTTATTCCAACGACAATTGATACAAAAACTAATTTAATTCCTTCATATCTCTTTAAAGAATCCAATTTTGAACAACAAGGATATGCAGTTGGTATTGGAAATCCACATTTGATATTTTTCCTTGAAGATATCACTCAAATATCACTTTCATCATTAGGTCCAATTTTTGAAAATCATAAATTATTTCCTGAAAAGACAAATGTTCATTTTTCCCAAATAATAAATAGAGATAATATTAATGTACTTGTTTGGGAAAGAGGAGCAGGTGCAACACTAGCTTGTGGAACTGGGGCTTGCGCTGTACATGTTGCAGCTTACAAACTAGGTTTATGTAATTCAAAAACAAGAATAAATCTACCAGGAGGTTATCTAATGATTAATTGGTCTAAATCAGAAGAGGAGATTTTGATGACTGGTAATGCAAAAAAAATTTTTGCTGGAACATATATTTTATAATAAATGTCTAATAAGTATATTTATCTTGATAATGCTTCTACAACTCCATTATCTAAGAATGTATTAAATACAATAAATTCTACATATAAAAACTATTGGAGTAATTCTTCCTCAACTTATAAATATGGGATTAAATGTGCGACATATCTAGAGAAAATAAGACTAAAAATTGCAAATATTTTAAATGCTAAATCAGAAGATATTATTTTTACATCAGGTTCATCAGAATCTACATCATTAGTATTTAGTAATCTGAGTGATAAATATAATAGTGGACGAGTTGTTATCTCTAAGGTTGAACATCAAGCAACAATTATTTCAGCAAATAAGCTAAAAAGAAAAGGTTGGGAAATCTATGAATGGCCAGTTAATAGATATGGCATTATAAATATTTCAGACATTGATGAAGTAATTGAAATTAACACTAAGCTTGTCTCACTAATTTGGGGACAGAGTGAAGTAGGAACATTACAACCTGTACAATTAGTTGGTAATAAATGTAGGGAATTAGATATTTTATTTCATATCGATGGGACACAGATATTAAGTAACGGTATTTTTAATTGGAATGAACTTAACTGTGATCTATTAAGTTTATCCGCTCATAAATTTGGAGGCCCTAAAGGAATAGGTTTACTCTTAACGAATTCAAAATCTAGATTATTATTAAAAAATAATGACATCTCACTTTCTCAAGAATATTCAATAAGACAAGGGACAACTCCTTTACCGTTAATTGCTGGAATGTATGAATCCATAAAAAATATTAAGGGAAGAATTAAATTTAATTCGTATAATGCAGAGTTTAAAAACAACAAAAATTTCCTTCTGAGACAATATTTTATTAACAAAATGAATAATATTCCAAATATTAGAATGACAGGTAGTAGTACTGAAAGACTTCCAAATCACATATCATTTCTATTATTTAATAAAAAATTAGAACCAATAAAAGCTTATAAAGTTATCAATTATATGTCAGATAATAATGTTGCTATAAGTAGTGGGAGTGCTTGTTCTAGCTCCTCAGGTAAACATAGTCTTACTCTTGAAAATATGGGATATGATAGTAATCTACTTTATTCAAATATTCGTGTTAGTTTAGGAAATATGAATAATAAGTCTGATATAGATAGATTATTTAAACTAATTCAAAATTGTATAAAAATATTCTAATGAATACTATCTATGTGCTGCCTAAGGATCTTAATGATGCCTTAAAAAATCTAGAAAGTTCAATAATCTCTAGTTTAAAACTATCAAATTTTCGATTTACGATTGAATTTAATTTTGAGGGATTAAGATTTAATAAAATAGGTATAACTATTTATAAGATTCTTGCGAATTACTATAATAATAAACAAATAAAAAAAAATGTTTTCCTTACATATTCCGATCCAGGAGCTGTAGCTTTGGCTCAGAGAGATTATCCAGATATTAAAGATAATATTTTTACATTTAAAGGTTTTAATGAATCCATTTATATTGATCAAGATGAATCAATCTTGATATCGATACTACCTCAACCTTACGATTTTGATACTTTCGAACCAATGTGCGATAACTTTAAAGGTTTGCACTATTCGTTAAATCCAAAATTCGAAGATGCTAATATTGGAATAGGAAGCGTAATTAGAGAAAGAAGAAAAAACTTTGTAAATACTTGGTTTAATATATACTTTCTTCAACCTATTGATAATGGGGCCTTAATGCATTCTTATCCAAATAAATGGTTACTTTTTAAAGAAATTAATAAAAGATATTTATTTAAAAAAGAATTTGATGAGAGACCTGATAATGAAACTATTTTTGTAAATTTATAGTTTTGAAAGTTATTAGAAAATACTACTTTTACATTATTATAATTTTTAGTTTATTAAGTTTTCCTTTTTTAATATGGTATTTATTAATTAATCAAAAAAATAAATTAATAAATAGCATATATTTTAATTCTCCAGGAATAATTAGGAATAATAAAAAATGTATAAAATATGATGAATTATTATTTGAATCGCTTAATGAAACATTTAGCGTATCCATTATTAATGAAAATGGTGTTCTTATAAGTTCATATAATGATGATGTATTAAGAATTCCAGCTTCAAATTTAAAATTATTTTCTGCGGCATATGTATTAAATAAATTCAAACCCTCAAAAAGTTTTAAAACATCAATATTAAGAAAGGGTAATGATAAATATTATTTAGTAGGACAAGGAGATCCAGATCTTAATTATTCTGATATTTATAAATTACTATCTAAAGTTACTAATAATAATAAAATTAATCTAAATATCTTAGAAATAAATCCTAATTATTATTGGCCAAAAGGTTGGACATACAGTGATAAGCAATTTGATTACGGAGCTCCTATTACAACTTTGGCATTAAATAGTAATCAGAGTAAATATGAAAATATTGAATACTTAAAAAATACTATAGAAAAATATATTTACAATAAATTTCGATACGCCTCAATAAATATAAACATTGTAGATAACTCTGAAAAATATTATTTGAATTCTTCAATTGAATTGCAAACAATTCCTTCTAATCCATTACTGTCATTAATAACATTAGCTAATTCGGAAAGTCATAACTTCACTGCAGAATCACTTTTTAAAAATGCATCAAATTCCTGGAATGATAATAATTATATTAAGTTAAAATATTGGTTGAGAAATAGAGGATTAAACGTTGATAATTCAACTTTTTCAGATGCAAGTGGTCTTTCAAGAAACAATCGAGTAACAACCAAATTAATATCAGAATTTTTGAATAAGATGAAATATTCAAAAAACTTTAGTACCTTCCATTCATCACTTTCAATTATTGGGGTAAGAGGTACTTTGGCTAATATATTCCCAAATTCAGAATTACAAGGTAAGTTTTTTGGTAAAACAGGTACTTTATCAAACGTATTTGCGTTATCAGGATATTTATATAAGGATAATAAACCACTAGTTATAAGTATTATTCAGAACTCAGAAAATATAGATAGGAATAAGACATTTAACCTATTAAAAAATATATATAAATTAGAAGGATGTATTTAATCTTTTTGGAAATATTCCTTTAGATCTCTTTCTACAGAACCAGGTACCATATGGCTTATTTCACCTCCAAATTTAGCAACTTCTTTAACCAAGGAACTACTTAAAAAACTAAAGTTTGTATTAGTAGAAAGGAAAATAGTTTCTATTTCACTATTAAGAGATTTATTTGTATGTGCTATTTGAAGTTCATATTCAAAATCACTCATAGCTCTTAGTCCTCTTAAGATTAGATTTGCGTTAACGTCTTTTGCACAATCTACTGTGAGCCCCTCGTAGGTAATAACACTAATGTTTAATAGATGAGATGTAGAATTGTTTATTTGTTCTATTCTCTTACTAAGATCAAAGGTTGGTTTTTTATTAGTATTTTCCAAAATAGCAACAACAACATTTCCAAATAATTTTTCAGCTCGTTGTATTAAATCTAGATGTCCATTTGTTAAAGGATCAAATGTACCAGGGTAAAGTATTTTCATAATTTAATTATGATTAGAAAGTATATTTGGTTAAAATAAGAGTATTAGTTAAATTAATTATGACATTAAATCTTGAAGCCAAAAAAATTTTATTAAGGAAAATCCCACATGGATTGTTTATTTGTGGAGTAAAAGATGATGAGAAAAATGAAGTTAATGGGTTTACTGCTAGTTGGGTTACACAAGGTTCTTTTACCCCTCCCCTAGTTGTTATGGCTGTTAGAGCTGAAGGATCAAGTCATGAAATAATTAAAAACACTGGAAAGTTTTCTTTAAATGTTCTGAAAAGTGATCAAAAGGATTTAGCCGCCGTTTTTTTTAAACCACAAAAAGCCCTTGGAGGAAGATTTGAATCTGTAGAATTTAATTTAGGAGAATTTGGTTTACCTATATTGGTTGATAGTGTTGGTGGTGTCGAATGTAAAGTTGTAGGTAATGTTATGTATGGTGATCATACAGTATTTGTTGGTGAGGTTTTATCTGCATATTTAAATAATGATGTTGACTCATTAAATTTAAATAGCACGGGATGGAATTATGGGGGTTAGAAATTATAGATGAATAATCCTTCAACTAATGTTTCTACTAAAGTATTAGATAAAAAATATAATTTTAAAATTGAATATAAACTTATTAAAAATAAGGAATTATTAAAATCAAGACTATCTGAAATACCTAAGTCTTCTGGTTGTTATCTATTTAAAGATATAGATAATAACTTACTTTATATAGGCAAATCTAAAACACTAAGAAACAGGGTCAGTAGTTATTTTAATAATTATGCTGAACTTTCACCTAGATTAAGTTTAATGGTTAGACAAATAACTGAAATTGAAATTATAGTTACAGATAGTGAGTATGAAGCATTAAATTTAGAATCAAATTTAATTAAAACTAATAAACCATATTTTAATATTTTATTAAAAGATGATAAAAAATATCCATATCTTTGCATTACATGGAGTGAACAATATCCAAGAATTTTTATAACACGAAAAAGGAGAAATAGAAATAATTTTGATAGATATTATGGACCTTATGTTGATGTTGGATTATTAAGAAAAACATTATTTATCATTAAAAAAATATTTCCATTAAGACAAAGACCTCGTCCAGTATATAAAGATAGAACTTGCTTAAATTATTCAATTGGGAGATGTCCAGGTGTTTGTCAAGAAATAATATCCTCAGAAGATTATAAAAAAACTATGAAGCAAGTATCTATGATTTTTCAGGGAAGGAACGATGATTTAGAAGTTTTTTTAGAACGAAAGATGAATCAGTATTCTAATGATTTAGAATTTGAAAATGCTGCTAAAATAAGAGATCAAATTTTAGGTTTAAAATTATTAACCGAATCTCAAAAAATATCGATACCAGACTCTTCAATTAATAGAGATATTTTTGGCATTGTTTCTGAAAATAACGTCTCTAGTATTCAAATTTTTCAAATGAGGTCTGGTAAATTGATAGGAAGGATTGGATATACACAAAAAATTAATAATAAGGATGAGAAAGAGATATTACAAAGAGTATTAGAAGAGCAC
The DNA here is from genome assembly GCA_003210285.1 of Prochlorococcus sp. AG-686-J21. GTDB lineage: Bacteria > Cyanobacteriota > Cyanobacteriia > PCC-6307 > Cyanobiaceae > Prochlorococcus_A. The sequence continues at coordinate 33,647 of QCVS01000012.1, read as the reverse complement.
TACATTAATGTTGAAGGAGTTGAAATACCATCAGAAATTTTATTGCAATTTAATCTTCAAAAACATAAAACAATTGAAGAATGGTTAAGTGAATTAAGTAAGAAAAAGGTTAAGTTAATTAACCCAAAAAGAAATAAAAAGTTTGAAACCGTTGAAATGGTTTTAAAAAATGCAAAATTAGAATTAGATAGGATATTAAATGGAATTCAAGATAATGAATCTGCAATAGAAGACTTAACTCAAATACTTGAATTAACTAACCAGCCTAGAAGAATTGAAGGATATGATATTAGTCATATTCAAGGAACAGACCCTGTAGCATCACAAGTAGTCTTTATAGATGGTATTCCATCAAAACAAAATTATAGAAAATACAAGATTAAAGATCCCAATATATTTATTGGACATAGCGATGATTATGCCTCAATTTATGAGGTCATATATAGAAGATTTAAAAAATGGTCAAAATTTAAAATTGATGGTGGAGAAATTAGTTCTTTACAAGATAAGAAAAAAAGTGCATTAGAAAATGATCTTCTAACAGATTGGCCAGATTTGATTATGATTGATGGTGGAAAAGGACAATTAAATGCAGCATTGAAGGCCTTAACAGAATTAGATCTACAAGAAGAAGTTAGTATATGTTCTTTAGCGAAAAAAAATGAAGAAATATTCATACCTGGCTTCTCAAATTCCCTTGATACAGATCAAAATCAAAAAGGGCTTCTATTACTTCGCAGAGTAAGAGATGAAGCACATAGATTTGCATTATCATTTCATAGAAATAAAAGATCTTCTCGAATGAATAGATCTCAATTATCTCAAATACCAGGTTTAGGACCTTTACGTATTAAAGATTTGCTTGACCATTTTAATTCAATAGATGCAATTAGAATTGCAAGCAAAGAGGAACTTTCAAAAGTTAAAGGTCTTGGTGAACATTCAGCAAATGATATTTATAATTATTTTAATGAGTTATAAATATTGATTAATTTTTATATATTTAAAATTAGTCAATATTAAATAAGTATTTATATTGGTAATAGTTTATAAATTATATTTTATTAATTTGTCATCTGAAGCATATTTATGGTTTAAGTCTCTTCATATCATTGGTGTAATTGTATGGTTTTCTGGCCTTTTTTATTTAGTCAGGCTTTTTATCTATCATGAAGAGTCAAGAACCATGCAAGATGATCTGAAGATTGCTTTTAATGATCAATATTCCTTAATGGAAAAAAGGCTTGCAAATATAATTACTACACCAGGAATGATACTGGCTTTAAGTATGGCTATCTGTTTAGTAATTATGCAACCTGGATGGCTAAGTGAAAAATGGCTTCAGATAAAAATTACATTTGTTTTGGGCTTAGTTATTTATCATGTTTATTGTTATAAAATAATGAACTCTTTACAAAATGGCACTTCAAAAATATCTGCAAAAAACCTTAGATTATTAAATGAATTACCTACATTATTATTATTTATAATTGTCCTATTAGTTATTTTTAAAAATAATTTTCCTACCAGTATTGCGACATGGAGTGTATTTGGACTAATAATATTTATGCTTGTATCTATTCAATTATATGCAAAGATCAGAAGAAAACATGAAGAATCTCTTAAGAATGGATAAGCAAGATTTAATAAAAATAACAGAAAATATAAATAGAGAAAGCTGTCCAGATGTAGTGAATTTTCATTGTCATACGAAATTTAGCGATGGTAGCTTTGATCCAGAGCAATTATTAGATCAAGCCTTTATAAATAAACTAAAATTTATATCTATAACAGATCATCACACTGTTAAAGCACATGATTTTATTGAACGTAATAATATACTTGAAAAATATCCCACAGATTCTTTTAACCTGATTTCTGGAATTGAAATAAATTGTTTACTGCTAGGATGCTTAGTTCATGTTATTGGATTAGGAATAAATATAAAAAGTACTCATTTAACACCTTATATTCAAGGTGAGTCCCCAATTGGGAATGATTTACATATCAATTCAGTAACAAAGGCAATCAGATTGGCAGGAGGTTTATCTTTTCTTGCACATCCAGCGAGGTACAGAATTCCTTTTTATAAACTTATCCCTGAAGCTAATAAGCAACGAGTTGATGGGATTGAAGTTTGGTACGATTATGATTTAAAGGAAAGATGGCAAGCAAGTGATTTTGTATGTTCAGAGATAAATAAACTAACAGAAAGCCTTGATATGCTAAAAACTTGTGGAACAGATAGTCATGGATATTCATTATTGGGCCGATAAACTAGTATTCATTTTTCTCAATTTTGGCATCAGCAATATTAACAATATTTTTTAAATTTTCTAATATTTCTGGAGTATGATCATTCCACATTTGTCTATTAATAATCTCAATAAATCTTTGGGATAAATCTCTTAAAGCCCATGGATTATTCTCGATAAAAAACTTTTTAAGGGTCTCATCACATATCCATGAGTCATAGATTTGGGTATAACACCAATCAGATACAAGCTCTGTTGTTGCATCATAAGCATATAAATAATCAAGGGTTGCAGAAAACTCAAAAGCACCTTTATATCCATTTTCCTTCATACCATCAATCCATTTTGGATTAAGCACTCTTGTCCTAACAACCTTATTTATTTCATGGCTTAATTTATTTATTTTAGATAAACGATATTTAGATAAATCACCATGATATATTTCGGGAAATTTGCCTTGTAATTTTTTTATTGCTGATGATAATCCTCCTTGAAATTGATAATAATCATCAGAATCTAAAATATCATGTTCTCTGTTATCTTGATTATGAATAACTACTTGAACATTTTTAAGTGCATGTTCTAATTCTTTTTTGTTTTCTATAGGTTCATTTCCGTCAGAATATATCCACTTACTCCAGTTTAAATATGAATTTGCAAAATCATTAATATTATCCCAATTAGAATTAGATATTAGTTCTTGTAAACCAGCGCCATAAGATCCAGGTGCAGAACCAAATATTCGATTTACAGAACCTTGGTTTTTATAAGATGCAGAAATTGGATTTAATTTTATATCTTCGTCAAGTTGAGAAATTATTTTAATAGCTTTATAAACTAAAGATATTAATTGAGGAAATGCATCTCTAAACATTCCAGAAATTCTTAAAGTAACATCAACTCTTGGCCTATTAAGAATACTTAAAGGAATTATTTCTATATCGATGACTCTTCTAGAAGGGCCATCCCAAATTGGTTTTACGCCTAGTAAATACAATATTTGACAAATATCCTCCCCTCCGTTTCTCATAGTAGATGTAGCCCATACAGAAATAGCTATATTTTTAAGATCTTGTCCATGATCTTGTTTATATAAATCGATTATTTGAGAAGCTGATTGACATCCAACAATCCATGCTGATTCTGTAGGTAAGCCTCTGGAGTCCACTGAAAAAAAATTTTTACCAGTAGGAAGAACCTCAGTTTTCCCTCTTGTTGGAGCTCCAGAGGGTCCGCTATTTACATATATTCCATTTAAGGCATTTATAAATGAAGCCTTTTCATTAATGGAAGATTTAACTATAGGTTCTAATATCTCTTTATGAATTAGATAAAAATAATCTTTATGTTTTTTATCCAATTTAAAAAATAATAATATTTTTTTATTTTCTAGTGTTTTTAATTCATTTATAGTTAAATAATTTTTGTAAAAATAATGATAAATTAAATATTTTGCTTGATTTTCTATAAATTCTATTGCTCTTCTAAAGTTATTAATATTATCTTTTGAATAATTACTAATAATTTCCCTATCATTATCACTAAGAACTTGTTCATAATTACTAGTCCATGGATCTAAATCTAAATTAAGATTTGAAGAGATGTATTGGACTATCCCACAACGTTTGGAGGTCGGAACTCTTGCAATGCTTAAGATTAAATTTATTTCATTTATTAATTTTTGTCTGCTTCCAAAAATGTGAAGACCAGTTCTTATTTGTGATTCTTTTAGTTCGCATAAATATGAGTCAATTTTTTCAATTTTATTTAATTCGTCAATAAATATAATATCTTTAAAATCATTTTTTATAATTTCTAAAATAGATTTTTCAATTATGTTTATTCGCTTTGAATTTAATAACTTAGCTTCATAGTATTCGTCTAAACATTGTTCTAAAATAGAAAGTTTTCCATATAAATCAGATTTATCTAAAGGAGGCGTAAGATGATCAATTATAGTTGCATGAGTTCTTCTTTTTGCTTGTGATCCTTCTCCTGGGTCATTAACAATAAATGGATATATATTTGGAATCGGTGGACAAATAATACTCGGGAAACATTCATCACTAAGTCCTATAGATTTTCCTGGTAACCATTCAACGGTGCCATGTTTACCTACATGACAAATAGCATTTGAGTCAAATTTACATTCAAGCCAATGATATTGAGCTATATATCGATGAGGAGGTGGAAGATCTGGAGAATGTATATCTTTATTAGATTCAATATCGTAACCTCTTTGAGGTTGAATTAATAAACATATTTTTCCAAATAAAAGACCATTTATCGAAAACCCTTTTTTTTCTAAATCTATAGATTCAGATGGAATACCCCATCTATCAACGATAAGATTTTTTGGATGAAGAGATAATTGGTTCCAATATTTTAAGTATTCGTTTAATGATAAAAAATCCAGAGGTTCATTATTTTGTGATTCAATATCATTTGTTCTAGTTTTTATAAGTAACGACATAAGTTCTGAAGAATTTTTAGGTAATTCTCCAGAACCAAGATCATAACCTTCCTCTTTTAACCAATAAAGAATATTAAGAACAGACTGAGGAGTATTTAAACCTACGCCATTTCCAATTCTTCCATTTTTTACAGGATAATTTGCAATTATTAATGATATCTTTTTATCGAAATTATTTAAATTTTTTAATTTTACATAATTAGAAGTAAGTTTTGTTATCCATTTAATATTTCCAATATCAACTTTGTAACTTGTAATTTTGCTACATAAGGTTTTATTTATAGATTTAACCTCTTTAAAAGCACAAGGTTTTGTCGTAATTCGACCATCAAATTCTGGAATTATTATTTGCATTAATAAATCTGTTGAATTCATTCCAGTTGATGAATACAACCAATCCTTTCTGGATTTATTAGAAGAGAGTATTTGAAGGATTGGAAGATTTAATGATTTAAAGATGTTTAAATTATTATCTATATTTCCATTACAACTGTTAAGCGAGGAAGAAAAAGAGGTGGTAGTTATTAGTAATTTTATATTTTCTTTTTTAAAAAGATCAATCAATGCCTTCTGAACATCATAATTTTTTAAAGTTGAAATAAATACTGTTTTAGGTGACAAACCATTACACCTTAGTTGAGATATTAATTCATTTGATAATTGGATTTCGTTTGCTAAAAACAATGATTTATAAGAAATGATTCCAACTTTCATTCCTTCTTCATTTTTCCAATCATATTGATAAGGATCTGGATAACAAACGTTAGATGTATATTTTTGTGGAATATTAGTTTCATTAGATGCTAGGTAAGTCAAACAATGAAGAAATCTTCGATAGTTTTCCTTGCCTCCTGATCTAAGAAGTTTACTAATTTGTAATGATATATCTAAATCAACGCTACTTAATTCATTTAGTGATAAATCTTCTTCGTCCGTCCCAGAAAGAATTAAAAGAGTTTTATTAATATTTAAATCTTGCCATTTTATTAATTGTTCAACTCCATAACTCCATGTCCCCTTATCACCAAACAATCTTAAAACAACAATTTTGGCATAATTTATTGTTTTTAGAATATAGTTATCTATTTGTGCGAATGTGTTTAGGTTAGAAATTTCTAACGCTCTAAAATTATCTTTGAATAAATTAAATTCCTTATCATCAATTAAATCTGAAATTATATTAATATCAGCTTTTACGCTAGTGATAAATATGAAATCAGCTTTTGGATGTTCTATTAAATCAACGTTATTATTTTCATTTCCAGCAATATTTAATATCCTATGCATTTAAATATAACAATTAGGTTTAGAATACTTAAGTAAGTTAGAACAATTTTAACTCATTTCTAAAATTAAATATGCAAGAATTTCTTCCATATGCATGGTTTGAAGGTAAGTGTATACCCTTTAAAGATGCAAAAGTGTCAATAGCAACTCATGCACTTCATTATGGAACAGCAGCCTTTGGGGGAATGAGAGCTATTCCAAATCCAGCTAATAAAGATGAATTTCTTTTATTTAGAACAGATAAACATATTAAAAGGTTATCTCAAAGTGCAAGATTGCTTTTAACAGAAATATCTGAAGATTATATTTTCAATGCAATAAAAACAATTTTAAAAAAAAATAAGCCCACAAAACCGATCTATATAAGGCCTTTTGTTTATACCAGTGATTTAGGTATAGCTCCAAGATTACATAATATAGAAACGGATTTCTTTATTTATTGTATTGAACTTGGAGACTATTTATCTCCAGATGGTGTGTCTTGCAGGATGAGTAGTTGGACAAGACAAGAAGATAGATCTCTACCTTTAAGAGGAAAAATTAGTGGTGCTTATATTACAAGTTCATTAGCTAAAACAGAGGCTAGTTTATCAGGATTTGACGAAGCCTTGCTATTGAATTCAAGTGGTAAAGTAAGTGAAGCTAGTGGAATGAACTTATTTATAGTAAGAAATGGTGAATTGATTACACCAGGAGTTGATCAGGACATTCTAGAAGGAATTACAAGAGCTAGCGTTATTGAATTAGCTAAATCGTTCGATATTAATGTCATAGAAAGACCTGTTGATAAAACAGAACTATTTATTGCAGATGAAGTATTTCTAACTGGTACGGCAGCTAAAATCACACCTGTAAAACAAATAGAATCAACCAATATTAATAATGATCGTCCCATAATGAGTAAATTGAAAAATAAGCTTATAGAAATAACGGAAGGCCGTTCTCAAGACTATTATAATTGGATAACACGTATTGAAATTAATTAATTTAAATTTTCTTTTAAAGGTATGGTTACATTTAGAAATTATTTAAATAGAGATGATAAACCAATTATTATTTTTGATGGTGGGACAGGTACTTCTTTTCAAAATTTAAACTTATCATCACATCATTTTGGTGGAGATGAATTAGAGGGTTGTAATGAAAACTTAGTTTTAACATCTCCTAATATTGTTGAAAAAGTACATAACTCATTTCTTGAAGCAGGTTGTCATGTAATTGAAACCAATACATTTGGAGCTTCATCTATTGTTTTAGATGAATATAATATTTCAAACAAAGCATATGAAATCAATAAAAAAGCGGCTCAATTAGCTAAAAAATGTGCAAATTTATATTCTTCTACTAATACTCCTAGATTTGTCGCTGGTTCAATTGGACCAACAACAAAATTACCAACATTAGGTCATATAAATTTTGATAAACTAAAAGATTCATATGAAGAACAGATTAATGGTCTAATAGACGGAGGTATTGACCTTCTATTAATAGAAACATGCCAAGATGTATTACAGATAAAATCAGCATTATTTGCTTCTCAAGAAGTTATCAAAAATAAGAATATTGAATTACCAATAATGATTTCCATAACTATGGAAACAACAGGCACTATGCTTGTAGGTTCGGATATAGCCTCTGCATTAACAATACTAGAACCATATAATATAGATATTTTGGGACTGAATTGTGCAACTGGTCCAGTTCACATGAAAGAACATATTAAATATTTAGCTGAAAATTCACCCTTTGCTATTAGTTGTATACCTAATGCAGGATTACCTGAAAATATTGGAGGTGTAGCTCACTATAAATTAACTCCGCTTGAGTTAAAAATGCAGTTGATGAACTTTATATATGATTTTAACGTTCAGCTTATCGGCGGATGTTGTGGTACTACTCCTGAACATATCAAACATTTATCATCAATCATTGATGAAATAGTTGATAAAAAAATAATAAATAAAAAACTCTCTACTGTAAAAACAAATTTTATTCCATCAGCAGCATCTATATATAACGCGGTTCCTTATAAACAAGATAATTCAATATTAATTGTTGGAGAGCGTCTAAATGCTAGTGGATCTAAAAAAGTAAGGGAATTACTAAATGAAGATGATTGGGATGGATTGGTATCAATTGCTAAGCAACAGCAAAAAGAAAATGCTCACATACTAGATGTCAATGTTGATTATGTAGGAAGAGATGGAGTTAAAGATATGAAGGAAATTACCTCAAGATTAGTTACTAATATAAACCTTCCTTTAATGATAGATTCAACAGAAGCAGATAAAATGGAGAGCGGATTAAAAACTGTAGGAGGAAAATGCATTATAAATTCAACAAACTACGAAGATGGAGATGACAGATTTAATCAGGTCTTAAATCTTGCATTAGATTATGGTGCTGGAATCGTTATTGGAACTATTGATGAAGATGGAATGGCAAGAACATCAGAGAAAAAATATAGAATTGCAAAAAGAGCATTAATTAAAACCAGATCATGTAGCCTCGCTGATTATGAGATATTTTTTGACCCTCTAGCATTGCCAATATCTACTGGAATTGAAGAAGACAGGTTAAATGCCAAATCAACTATTGAAGCTATATCAAATATAAGAAAAAGTTTCCCAGATGTTCATATTATTTTAGGAATATCTAATATAAGTTTCGGGCTTTCACCATTATCAAGAATTAATCTAAATTCAATTTTTCTCGATGAATGTATAAAGTCAGGATTAGATTCAGCTATTATTGCACCAAATAAAATATTACCTCTTTCTAAAATATCTGCGGAAACAAAAAAATTATGTTTGGATTTAATTTATGACAGAAGAAAATTCGAAAATGAAATATGTATATATGATCCATTAGTTGAACTAACAAAAGCATTCCAAGATTTAACAATCAGTGACTTTAAAAAGGCATCTACTTCAAATAAAAACTTAACCTTAGAAGAAAAACTTAAAAACCATATTGTAGATGGGGAAAAAATTGGTTTAGAAGAACAATTGAATAATGCGTTAAAAAAATACAAACCACTTGAAATTATTAATACCTATTTATTAGATGGAATGAAAGTAGTCGGTGAATTATTTGGATCCGGTCAAATGCAATTACCTTTTGTATTGCAATCAGCAGAAACAATGAAATTTGCTGTTTCAGTACTAGAACCACATATGGAAACAACAGATGAAAAAATATCTAACGGAAAATTACTAATAGCAACAGTAAAAGGAGATGTTCATGATATAGGTAAAAATTTAGTTGATATAATTCTTTCAAATAATGGATTTGATGTAATCAATCTTGGAATTAAGCAGGATGTTACAGCAATTATTGATGCACAAAAGAAACACAATGCAGACTGCATAGCTATGAGTGGTTTACTTGTTAAATCCACAGCATTTATGAAGGATAATTTAGAGGCATTTAACAACGCTGAAATTAATGTTCCTGTTATTCTTGGAGGTGCAGCATTAACTCCAAAATTTGTGAACGAAGATTGTAGTCAGATATATAAAGGGAAAATTTTATACGGTAAAGATGCTTTTACAGATTTACAATTCATGAATGAATTTATGGATAGTAAAAAGAAGGGAAATTGGTCTAATGAAAATGGATTTACTAATACCGAGGACATCCAAATTAAATTAGCCTCCCCAAGGTCTTCTGGTAAAGATAAAAATTTTAATAAAAATATCAAAAAAACTAAAAATATTAAATTAATTGAAAATTTTAATAGATCAAATTTTGTTGATGAAGAGGAACCTATTAAGGCTCCATTTTTGGGAACTAAAGTACTTCATGATATAGAAATAGACTTTGACAAACTTATTTTCTATCTGGATAAAAAGGCATTATTTAGTGGTCAATGGCAAATTAAAAAAAATAAAGGTCAATCAGTAGAAGAATATAATAGCTATTTAGATTCATATGCAAATCCTTTACTTGAAAAATGGATTGATATTATTTTAGATAAAAGCCTAATTTCACCAAAAGCAGTATATGGGTACTTTAGTTGCGGGAGGAAAGATAATAGTATTTACCTCTTTGATAATAAATCACATAAGAAAATTTCTGAATTTAATTTTCCTAGACAAAAATCAGGAAATAATCTTTGTATTGCAGATTTCTACTGTGATCTTAAAAATAATGAACCAGCAGATATATTTCCAATGCAAGCAGTAACAATGGGCGAAATAGCTAGCGAATATTCTCAAGAATTATTTAAAGCTGATAAATATAGTGATTATTTAATATTTCATGGTTTAACCGTTCAATTAGCAGAGGCTCTAGCTGAATATGTTCATTCATTAGTAAGAATTGAATGTGGATTTAAATCATATGAGCCAACCGATAATCGTGATATATTAGCTCAAAAATATAGAGGCGCTAGATATTCATTTGGTTATCCAGCTTGTCCTAAAGTATCTGATTCAAATATACAGTTATCATTATTAGATACGAAAAGGATTAATTTAACAATGGATGAATCAGAGCAATTACATCCTGAACAAAGTACTACTGCCATAATTTCACTTCATTCAAAAGCAAAATATTTTAGTGCGTAAATAAACTATAAATTAAAATTATTTTCAATATAGTATATCAATTCTTCTTGAAGATCTTCCATAATTTCAGAATCAATTATATCGATGGATTCACCGGCAACATCTTGAATTAATTCAAAACAATATGATGCCCAATCACTTTACAAGAATTTAATTGCTGATGTTTCATCACATTCTATATAACCCTCAATTAATGATTTAAATGCTATGTTTTCATTAAAGTCCTAATCCACATTAAAGAAACTTTATTAAAATTATTACCTCTTCATCTCCCATATTCGTTAATCCTTTTTTAAGAAATGTACGAGTATTTATAATTATTTAAATAAATTAACTAACAATGAATAAAGAAGATCAAAAAAATAATGAACATTTAAATGTCTTAGGACAAAAGCTTGAGGTATGTAGCTGCAGTCCTCTTACAGGTTGGTTTAGAGATGGATTTTGCAAATACGATTCTAATGATGGAGGAAATCATTCAATTTGCTGTGTAATGGATGATAATTTCCTTAAATATAGTAAATCACAAGGTAATGATTTAATAACGCCTATGCCTATGTATTCTTTCCCAGGTTTAAAAGATGGAGATCATTGGTGTGTTTGTTTAGATAGGTGGAAACAGGCAATGCTTGATGGCTTAGCACCTATGGTTATTTTAGAAGCAACAAATATTATAGTTTTAGAATCTGTATCGTTAGAAAAATTAAAAGAATATCAATTTAATAAAAAGTAATTCTAAATTACTTATTTTTTTTAAAATGATTATGAGAATTTATATCTATTTTCTAAATGAGAAGTGAAAAATATTGGCATAAAGCCTTAGATCAAACTCATTTATCTATTTATAAAAATGGCTTATTTCCACTAAATACTACTGTTGTAACGGGAGAATATTACAATAAAAATGACTTTATAATTAGAGAACTTGATACTTCAAGATTTAAAAAACAAAATAGTTATGGTCCAAAACATAATCCATTTAACCCCTGGGATCAGATACTTGAAATTGATAAAATTGGAACTAATCATCAATTAATACTTAATAAATATCCTGTACAAAAGGGGCACATATTATTAATAACAAATACTTGGAGACCTCAAGATGGATGGTTAGATATTAATGATTGGTTAGCTATTCAAATGGTAAATAATGATACAAGTGGCCTATGGTTTTTTAATAGTTCTCCTATAGCTGGTGCAAGTCAACCTCATAGACATATTCAGCTTTTGAGAAGAGCTAATGGTGAAATTACTTGTCCGAGAGAGAAGTGGTTTTTAGATTTAGAAATTAATAATGATCACGATAGCAAGCTTAAAAAAAATGTTGTTGTCTCAGAATTTAACTTTTTAGAGGATTCAACTAAAATTTATAATTTATACTTAAAACTATCAAAAAAAATAGGGTTAGGTAATCCAAGTATTGATAAGAAACCAAGATTTCCATACAACATTTTAATCACAAATAATTGGATAGCAATAATTAAAAGAAAATATGATCATGTTTATGGCTTTAGTGTTAATGGATTGGGTTTTGCTGGATATTTACTATTAACAAAAAAATCTAATATTAATTATTTAAAAAAAAATGGGCCGGAGAAACTTCTTGAAAATTTCGTTTGAAGATTAATTATTAATTTCAACTTTATCTCTAGAAATCTGATTTTCAAGAACTTCAATTGAAGCACTCACAGAAGCAATTTTTCTTTCAAGAGAATCCTTGATGTAATTAAGCATTTCTAATTTTTTTCTTTGATAAAAAGACTTTTTCTCTTCTGAAGATTTAAAGTTGCAGTAGAACATTTTTATTTTTATTATAAAAATTTATTTTATTGAGATGTGACTTACAAAAAGCAAGATTTTGATTTAAAGACAATATATTTAATTAGACTTTCATATTATTAATACAATTAATATTTTTGTTCTATTATAAAAAAAAAATGATCAATTGAGTAATTCTGAGAATTCAAATACAAAGAGGATTTCTATTGATTTGCCAGAAGAGTTAATTACTCGGTTTGATCAATTGCGAAAAGAATGGGGTTTTAGAGCAAGAGGTCCTGTAATAGAAAAGTTGCTTACAGAAATTCTTCAAGAAGATGAATTATTACCTAAAAATCAACAACAGACTATTGACTATAATGAAAAGGGCAACATAAGTGAATATTCTAATTTTGATGAAAACAGTGCTTTAGTTCTAATTAAATCTGATAAGAATGAGAATACTAGTATAGAATCTGATGAAAAACTAGTTTTAAATAAGAAAGAAGTTATTGAAAAACCAAACTTAAATATAAACCTACCTAATTTTGTTGGAAAAAAAGTTAAAAATCTAAGAAGAAGTATAAATATTGAAAAGACAAAACAAAAAATTAATGATATTCAAATCAATACGATTAAGGAAAATGATTTAATAAAGTGTCGAATAGAAATAATAAGCCATTGGAAAATTCTGTATGGATCAATTCCAAATCAACAAGTAATAGAAGCATCTATTGATTGGTTTTGTATAGATATTTGGCCAAATATTGATGGAACCGAGCACTTACCATTTACTTGGAGTGCCGCTAATAAATTAATGTCGGATTTATGCCCATTTTGGATAAAACAAACTCCTTCCTTAGAATTAGTAATATTAATGATAGGGGTATTAGAAGATCCTTTTGCAACATCCGATTTATTAAATAGAGTACCAACGTTAGTAAGAAGATTTATAAGTAGGTTTAAAAGAAAAAATAAAGGAAATTCATTCGAAGCCCTTGATTCAACAATGTCTGTTCATGGAGCTCTAAAATTATTAAGGCTATCAACAGCCGCAGGATCAGCCCATACATTAAATAAAATAAGAGAAGCTTATAAAATAAAAGCTTTAGAAACTCATCCAGATTCAGGTGGATCAACTGATGAGATGAGAAAACTAAATGATGCATATCAATTGCTTAAAAATATGTATAGAAAGTAATACTATTAATCTTAACTGAGACTTATAACTAGTCTGTTTTATAGTCTCATATTAGACTTAAGAGAATTAATAAGAACTATGGAGAGTTATAAAAGTAGTTGTTTACTTTGAATAATGACTAAATTAAATGATGCATAACAATTTCCTATAAATATTCAAAACATATGATATTACTAATCTTATCTGAGACTTGTTTATAGTCTATATAATAGTCTTATATAAGACTTAATAGAAGAGTAAATAATAAATAGTCCATAAAAGTAGCTTTTAAATTCACAAAGTATTTAAACCTAAATAATGCATACTAGATATTTAAATTTATAAAGTAAATACAAATAAACCTGTATTACAATTCTTACATATGAAAAATTGAAGACTAATAACAACCCCGCCCTAAGTAGAAGAGTAAATTGTATTTATAGAGCAAATTAGTATTACTAGTCTCATTCTAGACTTAATGATAGTCTACTAATGGTTCTTATATAAGAAGATAAATAAAAGTATAAATGATATTCATGTTGATGGTTGTCCTTTACACGTCCAAATTAGAATTACAGAAATAAAAGGGTTGAAATGACAACTGTTTAAATTAAGTGGTACTGCCTTAAAGACAGTACTACTGAATTTGAAGCTTTTGTAGAGCGGTTTCTTTACCAATACTAGGTACATCACTCAATCCGTTAGCGTCAAACCAAGGGGCACTTGCCCAATCAAACCCTTCTCCGAAGGTATTGTCTGGAGCTGTTATGTACCAATGACATGAAGAATCTGGTACATCCACTGAACATTTAGACCAATCGTCAGACCATTGAGGTACTTGCACCCAAAGAACCGAGGATAATAAAAATGAGAGAAAATTTAACATGAGTATTATTATATATGATTACTTAGATTTACACGAATGTTACTTGTATCAGCTAAGTCTTATATCTAGACTATTGCTAAGTCTTATATAAGAATAGTAATACAATTAATCTCTCAATTTTGTAGAGAATTTATTTTCTATTACTTCAACAATGTTATCGTGAAGAACTGCAATGTCAGAATCCAATAATGTTTTTTCAGAATCTCTATACGATAATCTAAATGTGTAACTTATTAATTCATTATCAAAACTACTATCGTCGTAAATATCAATTAAATTAACATCTTCCAATAATTTTTTACCAGATTTTTTTATTTGCGAGATTATTTCACTTACTAAATATTTTTTATTGAATATAAAATTAATATCACGTTGCATTTTTGGAACAGTTGGAAATTGTTTGTAAACTGTTATCCACTTATGTTTTCTGGTGCTAGCTTTTAAGATATTGTTTATTTTGATACTGAATAAATACATTTTTTTCAATGCCTTTTTATTAGAAATTAATTTTGGATGAATTTCACCAAAATATCCGATCTCATTACCTTCAGTAAATAATCTAGATGATCTGCCTGGATGAAGAAAATTTAAAGAATCAGTTGGTTTATCTTCTATTTTTAAATTTAATATTGCTAATGCTTCTTTCAACTTTCCTCTTGCCTCGAAATAGTTCAAATTATTATCTTTATTTGAGCCTGACCACTTTTCAAATTTATTATTTCCATAAATTGCTCCATTTAAGATTTCCTCTTGTGAGAAATCAGGTTCTTTATGAAATATATTTCCTACTTCAAAGATCCAGCAATAGTCATGTCCTGACTTAATATTTTGATTACATATTTTAATGTGTTCTTGCCAAATATTATCTCTTAAACAACTTGTCTCCAATAGCAATGGATTAGAAATCTTGATTAAATCATTATTACTTTCTGGCACAAGTGAATAAGACAATACCTCGTTGAATCCACTAACCATTAATCCAGTTTTTAACTTCCTTAAAGCTATTTGAGAGGAAGAAAGCTTTCCTGGATTAATAGGATTTGGTAAATTCAAATCAAACATGTCGTAACCAATTAATCTTGCAATTTCCTCTATTAAATCAATTTCTCGTAATAAATCCTGTGACCTATTGGAAATAATTTCCACATCCCATCCATATTCCTTAATATTTAAAGTACAACCTATAAGCTTTAATTTGTCTGTTATTTCTGTATCTAATAAACATCTTTTTTCAAATTTACCATTAGTATCGTAATTCTCATTTCTTATTACAATTGGACCAAGTATTTTATGAATTCTTTCTCTTCTCAACGGTATTTGTATTTTTGTGGAATCCAACTCTATGGAAGTATTAATTATTGGATGAGAAATATTAAAGTATTTTTCTAGAATGTTAACAGCGCGGGTAACTGAATCTAATGTATTTTTAAAAGAAATTCCTTTTTCATATCTGCTACTAGATTCTGTTCTAATTCCTATTTCTTTTGATGATTTTCTTATGGTAGCTGGATTAAAAACTGCTCCTTCAAGATAAATTGAAGAAGTGTTCTCATTTACAGCTGTTTCCAAACCACCTATTACACCAGCTATAGCTACCGGTTTATCATCACAAGCAATAATAGTTATATTTTCATTTAGTTTATAATTCTCACCATTCAAACACAAAAGGCTTTCATTATTATTTGCCTTTCTCACAGAAAAATCTTCAAATGAAACCTTACGCCCAATTAATTTAGATAATTTGTCTTTATCAAATGCATGTAATGGTTGTCCTTGTTCTAAAAGAATGTAGTTAGTTATATCTACTATGAGATTAATAGATTTAATTCCTGATTTATCTAAACGATCTTTGAGCCATGCTGGAGATAATTCCTTGCCATTGACAGAATCAATATTGCAAATTGAATAAAGACAATTTGTTGTAATCGCCTTAGAGCAGAGATCAAAATTTTTATAAACATTGATTTTATACTTAGTTTCTAAATCTGGAAAGTTTAACTTTGTTTCCAAGAGAGCAGATATTTCTCTTGCGATGCCAACTACAGACATTCCATCAGGTCTATTAGCAGTAATCGCTAAATCATAGATATAATCGTTGAGATTAAGTAAATCAGCTCCTTTTGTACCTAATTTATGTTTTAAAGCTATATCTTCATCAATAATAGCGATACCTTCACTAGATTCTTCAATTCCTAATTCTTCTAGCGAACATATCATTCCTTCACTAAAAACCCCTCTTATTTCACTCTTTTTAATAGTTAAATTTATTGCACTTAAATGCGTACCAATGGTTGCTACATAAACATATATATTTTGCTTTACATTTTTTGCTCCACAAATTATTTGTAAAGGATTAGGTCTTCCTATATCTACACTGCATATAGATAATTTATCTGAATTCTCATGTCTAACTACTGATAAAACTCTCCCAAGAATTATACCCTTAACATTTGCTGAACAATCAACAAGTGATTCAACTTCGAAACCACCTATTGATAGTTTTTCAGATAAATCGTCTGGTGTAGTATTTATTTCTACAAGGGTTTTCAACCAATTCTGAGAGACCTTCATTTATTATTTTTGTCTAATGATACTAAAAGAAAAGTGAATATATGCAAAATAGTTTCCTGAAGTTGTACAATAGATAATTATACATCAACGTATTAATTAAAATGGCGAAAAAGGGTACAAGAATTGTCGTAACCTTGGAATGTACTGAAGCGAGAACAAGTTCAGAACCAAGGAGATCTAATGGTGTTTCCAGATATACAACTGAAAAGAACAAAAGGAATACTACTGAGAGATTAGAACTTAAAAAATTCAATCCGCATCTAAACAAAATGACAATTCACAAAGAAATCAAATAAAAAAAACAAAAAAACAATGCCAAATTCCATTTTTAAAAAACAACTATCTCCAATTAGACCTGGAGACCCAATTGATTATAAAGACGTTGAGCTTCTTAAAAAATTCATAACTGAAAGAGGTAAAATATTACCAAGAAGAATGACTGGATTGACCTCCAAACAACAAAGAGATCTAACATTGGCAGTAAAAAGAGCAAGAATTATTGCTTTTTTGCCTTTTGTTAACCCTGAGGGATAGTTCTATAAATAATAGTTAATTAAATAATATTATAAATATTTGAGAGATTTAACTAATTTAAAAACTTTTATAATTGATTCCAAAGATCCCAAGGAAGTTGATGATGCTTTTTCATTGGAATTAATAGAGGGAAACATAAAAAAATTATGGATACATATAAGTAATCCATGCAAATTATTTTTAACAGATTCAAAGATTGATATTGATGCAAGAGGTAAAAGTAGCAGCCTCTACTTAATTAATCAATATATTCCCATGTTACCAGCTGAAATTATAGAAAAAGCAAATTTAAATCAAAATAAAGTCTCAGATACAATAAGTGCGTCAATTATATTTAATGATGATGGTTCAGTAAATAAATATGAAATAGTAGAGGCAAAAATAAAACCAAAATATCAATTAATATATGAAGATGCAGAAGAAATTATTGAACTAGAACCTAAAGAAGAATTAGAAATAGTTGAAATTAAGAATTTATTACTTAAAAGTATTAATTATCGTAAAAAGCAAGGAGCAATTATTTTTGATACACCAGGTTATAAAATAGATATTATAAATGGAATTGTAGAAATTAATAAAATACAAAAAAGTATTGCTCAATCAATTGTATCTGAATCAATGATACTAATGGGTTATGTCACTAGTTTATATTTATTTAAAAATAATATAGCTACTCCCTACCGAACACATAAAATTAATTGTGATGCAGAAGAGATATTAGATAGATACAAAGATAGTGATATTAAGTATTCAATATTAAAGCAATATATGGGTAAAAGTTATATCACTACTAAGTCTAATAAACATGAATCATTAGGTCTCGTTAAGTATACTCAATGTACTTCACCTCTAAGAAGATATTTAGATTTAATTGTTCAAAGACAAGTCTTTAATAATATTAATAATATTGAGAGATTGAGTTCTAATAAGATAAATGAATTAATAGATATAACAAAAATCAAACAATCAGAAAATAGCAATATTTACAAAAATGATAAATTAAAATATTTAAATATATTCTTTACGAAAGAAAAAAAAACATCTTATAAAATAATATTTATTAAATGGATAAATAAAAAGAGAAGTATAGCCTTAGTTTACTTTCCAGAATATTCATTAGAACTTTTAATTGTATTTTTTATTTCTATAGAAACATATACTAATAAAATATATAAAGTAAAATATAATATAAGTAATAATAATTTATTAGAGTTTATTCACTAGATAAAATAATTTTACCGGCCTATTGTACAATTTAAAGCTGTTAATATAAGAAAAACAATAATATGAGTTTTGTAATTACTACACCATTATATTATGTAAACGATAAGCCTCATTTGGGAAGTATCTATACTACGTTGATTTGTGATTCAATAGCGAGATATAAGAGGCTCTCTGGTGAAGATGTCATATTTATTACTGGAGTTGATGAACATGGTCTAAAGATTCAAAGAACAGCAATTAATAAAGGTGTAGAGCCTCAATCTCATTGCGATGAGATTTCAGATATCTTTATGAAAAACTGGAAAGATTGGAACATAACGAATAACAAATTTGTAAGAACAAGTTCGCAACAACATGAATACATAGTTAATGAATTTTACAACAGAGTTAAAAAATCTGATGATATTTACATGGGAGTCCAAAAAGGCTGGTATTGCGTCGGTTGTGAAGAATTTAAAGATAACCCAGATAATTCACCAACTCGTAAATGTCCTATTCATCAAAAAAATTTGGAATGGAAAAATGAGGAGAATCTATTTTTTAAATTGTCAAAATACCAATCAAATATTGAAGAACTTATTAATGAGCCTTCATTTATTCAGCCAAAAGAAAGAAGAAATGAAATTATCAATTTTGTATCTAAAGGTTTAAATGATTTTTCAATATCTAGAACAAACGTATCTTGGGGTATATCAGTTCCAGATACTGATAACCATACTTTTTATGTTTGGTTTGATGCTTTACTTGGCTATGTAAGTGCGTTAAGCCTTGATACGAAGAATCCTTCATTAGAGGAATCAATTAATAATAGTTGGCCTGCTGACATTCATTTAATTGGTAAAGATATTCTAAGATTTCATGCGGTCTATTGGCCTGCAATGCTTATTTCCGCTGGTATGGAAGTGCCTAAAAAGGTATTCGGTCATGGTTTTCTTACTAGAGAAGGTCAAAAAATGGGTAAAAGCCTAGGAAATGTATTAGATCCAGATATTTTATTATCTAAATACGGTAAAGAAGCTGTTAGGTGGTATCTACTTAAAGATATTACATTGGGAAATGATGGAGATTTTCAAAATAAAAGATTTGTGGATATCATCAATAACGATTTGGCAAATACGATTGGTAATTTATTAAATAGAACCTCTTCGATGTCTAGGAAATGGTTTGATAATAGGGTTCCAAGTAATGAAATGAAAAGTAAAGATAGAACACTGGAATTATATGCAAAAAAGTTAATTGATGATTATATTAAACATTTTAATTCCTACGAAATAGATCTAGCAGCCAATGTAATACTTAGCCTTGCAATAAACACAAATTTATATTTAAATGAAAAACAACCTTGGACATTAATTAAAGACGAAAAAAATATACCTATTGTAAGCAATATTATTTATAACGTTTTAGAAAGTACTCGGATAGTGGGCTTATTATTATTACCAATATTGCCTGATTTATCTTCAAAAATTGATCTACAACTTGGTTTACTATATAAAGAAAAAGAATCTTGGATAAAACAATTAGAATGGGGTAAATTAAAACATAAATCAATTTTACCATCTCCAAATCCAATAATAGAAAAGCTAGAGTATGATTAGTTTGTATAAACTTTTATTCTTAATTCCATTAATAATTTTTGGATGTAAAAATAAAGAAATAGACAAAAAATATTTAAGTCAAAGTATTAATACTTTAAATATGAATATTTTTTCTAATAAAGGCATAAAATTGCTTTCAATTAAAAGCCCTAATTCCACCTATGATAAAGAGAGTAATACATTTAATCTTAAAGAAACAACAATAAATTTATTCAAAGATGAAAAACTTGAATATATAATAAATTCAGACAAATCAAAATTATCTAATAATAATAAAATAATAATATTAAATGGTAATGTAATAGTTAAAACAATTAATCAACAAGATGATAAATTAACAGCAAATAGTTTTACTTGGAACATACAAAATTCTGAGTTTTTATTATTAGGAAATGTTAAATTAGAAAATAGTTTAGTTACATTAAGTTCAAATAAAGCAATTTTAAAAAACAGTACAAATATAATTGAATTTTTTAATCCTGTAAAATATAAATATAATAATAGTATTAAGGATAATGGATATGAAATTAACTCTGAAAATGCATATTATAATATTGATAATAAATCTATAAAATTTATATCAAAGAAAGCAAGAGTTCGTTCTAAAATATATTTTTAAAAACTATTTTTAATAAATATATTATTTACTTTTTTGGACCAATTATTAATCCATTCTTCATCTGACTTTGTAAAACATCTATAACTCCATCCACCTATTAAAATGAATGATTTACTATTTATTGGAATTATTAATATGGAAGGTACGTTTGGACAAAAGCTGATAAATTCATCTCTTCCTGGATAAAATTTTGTGTTTACTAATGAAATTAATTTCATATCTCTTGTTGATCTTAAACATGTTTCGCCAGGTTTAAAAACTTCATTCGTTGTGATACCTCTTCTTAAGATATTTTTGCCATCATTATGAATTAATACTGTAGCGGCAGCTGTGGAGGTTAATATTGCCTCTGAACCCCATGCCAATTCTTCTAAAATGTCCGTAGGTATATCCGGTTGAAATATAAATTTATTTTCTCCTTTTAGTTCTACTTTATCTCCTGAGTTTGGATTAAATTGTTTAAATAAAAAACCTATTAATACAATAATTACAGATGATATAGCTGATAATACTTGTGCTCTCTCTAATGCTGGAGAAATTGAATCTATTGAAAAAAAATTTCCTAATTGACAGAAAAAAAGTATAGAACCAATAATGATTAACGTTTTACCATTAAAATTCATATCAGTATCATATATTAAATTTAAAATTACTTTTCATAATTATATTTGATTTATATATCAAAGAAGCTCAGACTTATAGTTTATTATTATATAATCGACCTAAAACAAAAATGAAAAACTCTATTTATAAATCTTTATTCTCACTTGTAATCATTGGTTTTCTTTTCATTGCACTACCAATTAGTACTTATGCAGAAAGTGTTAATAACATCGGTAATCTGTTTCTAGTTGGCCAGCAAAAAACAATTATTAATTACGAAAAAAGTCAGCCTTCATCCATTGATAACCCAGTAGTGGATCCAAATTTTAATGCTATGAGGGATGAAGATGCTGAAAGTTCTTCAACATCAACTTACATTGTTATTGGATTATTACTAGCAGCTACAATAATTCCACTTGCAACATGGTGGTATTTCTCTAAATAACATTTATTTATGGAAATCAAGGATAATAATTCTTCAAATATCATATTTATAACCGGGGGAACAAAGAGTGGAAAGAGCGAATTTGCAGAATATTTAGGAAAAAAGATTAAAAAATTAACTTATATAGCATTATCAGATTCAAGACCAGAAGATTTTAATTGGCAAAAAAAAATCATTCAGCATCGTAAACGAAGACCCTCGGAGTGGGGATTAGTTGAGACCAATAATCTAATTCATACATTAAAAAAAGAAAACGGTCCAATACTGATTGATTCGATTGGCGGTTTTATCATGGAGAGCATTAATAAAAATGATGAAGAATGGAAAATAATGATTGATTCACTTTTAGATCTTTTAGTATTGAGGGCAAATACAACATTAATTGTAGGAGAGCAAGTAGGTTGGAGTTTAGTCTCGGAATATGAAATTGGGAACAAATATATTGAGAGGCTTGGAGATCTTCAAAAGAGAATTACGAAGATTTCTCTAGAGAATTGGCTTACATTGAATGGCAGAGCAATAAAACTAGATAATATAAGTATTGAAATACCCGCTTAGAAATTGGAAATTTCACTTTTTGAACCAAGGATTCCTCAAAATACAGGAAGTATAGCGAGGACTTGTGCTGCTTTTGATATCACATTAAATTTAATTGAGCCTTTAGGTTTTAAATTAGAGGATAAATATTTAAAAAGAGCTGGTTTAGATTATTGGCCTTTAGTAAAATTAAAAAATTATCCTAACTTTAATAATTTCAAAGATTCAAAAATAAATAAAAGAATAATTGCCTTTAGCAAAAAAAATGGGGTTTATTTGAAAGACTTTAGATTTCACGAAGACGATATATTATTATTTGGTAGAGAGGATACTGGGTTACCTAATAATATTATTAGTGCGAGTGATTCATTAATATCAATATTTATGCCGAACGTAGCGTTATCTAATAATGATCCAAAAGGTGTAAGGAGTCTGAATTTATCAGTAGCCTGTGGCATTGCTATATATGAGGCTTATAAACAAATAAATTTTATAAATGGTAATAAGACAAGTCATGATTTAAAATAAGAATATGTCTCGGTAGCTCAGCTGGTTAGAGCGGCGGATTCATAGCCCGCAGGTCGCGTGTTCAAGTCACGCTCGAGACATTTTTTTAAAGTGTGACACTATTACTTATTCTTTTTTTTATTTCTATTCATTATATTTTTAAAAAATTTAAATTCAATAAAGTCGTTAATCATTTGAACTTCATCTTTTATAGAACCATCATCTAAATTAATATTATCTTCATCAATAGGCATTTCACTGTTAATTGTTTTATTAGTAATCAATAATGATGCGTTTTTATTACTATTAAAATCAAATGATAGCTTATTAAGAGATGTATTTAATACACCTCTAGAACTGAGTGCTTCTTCAACTAAAATCCCAGTTACTTTTGATTGACTTAATTTATTATGAAAGCAAATTTTATCTATTATATTTTGAACTTCTGATCTTGGTAAAAAACCAATTCTTCTTCTTTGTGTGGGCATAAAAAAGATTTTATTGTAACACTTGCATATTATTAGTGTTGCACTATATTAAACTCAAGTCAACATAAATTAAATGCAATTATTTATAATTCCACTTGGTTTTATTCTTTGGTATTTTGCTTATGAAGCGAAACCAATTAATAATGATGAAGCGACATGTTTATGGGAAAAAGAGAATTATGTTAAAAGGACAAAGTTATTAAATATTCTGAAAGAGAGTTTTTAAACGTATTATTTACTAATAATAGAAATTATTTAAACTACAAATTGTGTCTGAAATTTTAATTCAAAATTAAGTAGCTTCGATATTTATTTTCTTAATAGGTTCAGTTAAATATTAAACAGAATAAAAAGTTAAATAGTTATCACATAACTTATGAAGAATATTTATAAAAGGTAAAATATCATTGATTTAAATAAAATTATCTAAATTATTCAGTTATAGTAAATAAAAAGTATAAAAATTTCATGAATTTAAAGGAGAGAGGCGTAACGGTAGGAGATTTATTGCTAATTTTAGTTTTTGTAATTTCAACAGTTCTTATTATTAATAAATTCAAAGACAGTGATAAACAAACTTATTTTGAAACTGCTCCGATGGAAATTTTGACTGCTAAAAAATCCTAATTATTGAGAAAAAGGAAAATCAATTTCGTTATCCTTACAAAAACGTTCTAGCATAATTTCCACGCTAGCCTCGCTTGCTTTGCAAAGATCAACTCCTTTCAAAGGTTCAAAAGATTCATTTGATGATACTTTATTTTGAATATTTTCTGAGTTCATCATTAACTTTAATACTTATATAAATAATATTTATGTTGACCAGAAATTATATTATTCTTTATATTCATTTAATATTTAGATTTAAAAGTTTCCCATTTCATATTATCCTCTAATTCATAAATACTATTAGATATTGAAGCGAGGTTTACTAATTGAAGAATTTGATTTTTATTTAATCTATCAGTAGCAATGAGTCTATTAATCATTTCAAGAACAGATTCATCATTAACATTCATATCTAAGAACCTATTTAAATTAAATCATTGAAACTTAATTTTAGTCGCATATTAATGGGCATGAACATTTAAAATTAAATATTCAATAAAAATATTAATAAAATGATTAATAATAAATCTAGTAATAAATCTTACAAAACACTATTAAAGTCCATTAGCTAAAATTTAGAATCAAAAAACAAAGTCAAAAACTCATTTAAAGTATATTTCGTTTAATATGCAAAATAAAAAGTAATGAATAAAAAATCCAACTCTGAATTCATAAGTAAAGATGAAGTCAACGAAATGATTGAGAATGCTTTACGAAGGCATAATAGAAGATCAACTATAATATCTAGTGTTTTGGGTTGGATTTTAATAGGAGGTTATTCATTCGGATTATTTCAAGCAGTTAATAACGTTTAACGGTTACAAAGAAGTTTAATTGACATTTTTAATGTTAAATTTATATAAGTAATGTAGTTTTTATGAGAGAGTATATTAGTGCAAACGTAAATGTAATTCAAACACATCTAAGAAAAAGAATAAAAAAACTTTCCAAATTAAATAGTAGTTCAATTAGTGAAGAGTTTAAGGAATGGAATGATCCCTTATTTAATAAAGAATTGATTTGGACATTACCTGACTTAACAAGAATAGAGAGATATAAAAATTTTTGTAGATCAATTAAAAAAGAGATTAAATAAAGAAGTTAGTCTCCTAAATGAATATCATTTATTTTTAAATAAAAGTAACCAGCAAAACCGACAATATTTAATATCAAGACAAATAACCAGGCATTGATTGGTTGATTAGCATCAAATTTTTTAATTTTTAGTTTTGCTTTAAGTCTTTCTATGTAATTAGTCATATTAGATAAAATTTCTAAAAAAATTTTTGTAAAAATGTTTTAAATAAATACTTTAGATTTATTTATGTTTAACAAAGAGAACAACGTAATTACTGATTATTCTTCTTATCACTATCTCTATTAATTGGGTATTTAATCAATTCTCTTTTGAGATTTTTTATTAATTTAGAATAATTCATAATTGTGAATTTCCTTGTTAAGGATTGATGCCATTTCATAGATTCACATTAAAGAATTACTTGCTATATTATAGACGGTAAATTTATAATGAGATTAAGGTGTTATATGGGCCTTAATTTTTTCAAAAAAGGACTACAAATTTCATGAGTTTAAGAGTTGGTCAAGAAGCACCAGATTTCACTGCAACTGCAGTTTATGATCAAGAATTTAAAGATATTACCCTTTCAAGTTATAAAGGGAAATGGGTAGTGTTGTTTTTCTATCCATTAGACTTTACTTTTGTTTGTCCAACTGAAATTACCGCTTTCAGTGATGAATTTAATAAATTCTCGGACTTAAATACTGAAATCCTTGGAGTATCTGTAGATAGCAAACATTGCCACTTAGCTTGGATACAAACACCTAGAAATGAAGGTGGTATTGGTGAAATTAATTATCCTTTGGTATCTGATCTTAAAAGAGAAATTTGCACAGCCTACAACGTTCTTAATGATGATGGAGAAGCCGATAGAGGTTTATTTCTTATTAATCCAGAAGGAATTGTAATGCACACAACAGTTAATAAAGCACCTGTAGGAAGAAATGTTGATGAAACACTAAGAATCCTTCAGGGTTATCAGTATGTAGCAGCTAATCCTGATGAGGTATGTCCAGCGAACTGGACTCCAGGAGAGAAAACAATGCTAGAAGATCCTAAAGGAAGTAAAGAATATTTTTCTGCCCTTTAAGAATTAGATATAATTTATTCAATACTTTTTATCTACTTAAAAAGTATTGAATAATATAAGAAAATTGATAAGTAAACCATAACAATATTTAAAATTGGTGAAAAATCATTTTTACTTATTTTTGGCACGTTCCAGTCACTTAAGTAAGAGCCATATGAAATATATGACCATAAATAAAAGACTGTTTCAATGGCTAAAAGGAAGGCTATATTGATAAAGTTTATATTTCCGAATTTAGAAATATAAGGTGGGATTAAATCGTTGAAAAAAGAATTATTAATTTGTGAAAACCAAATAATAATAGAAAATAGAAGAAAATTTGCTAAAACAATTTTTTTTATAATAAATTTAGTTTTATTAAATATTAAAAAAATCGAAAAAATCATTACAAATAATATTTGTTTATCAATATCAAATTGTTCTAAATATTCATTATTACTTATAAAGAAATTAAAAATTATATTAGAATTTATAAATATATATTGAGATATAAGAATTGAGAGTGAACTTAGTATAATTGCGGCTATTAATAGTAATAATTTACCACTAATATAATTATTTCTATTTTTATTATTATAATTAAATTTATAATAAGTAAAATTTTTTAAAGAATTTATAATTACAAAAATCGGTACAATTAAGCCACTCAAATAATATAAACCTTTGTAAATAGTAAAATTATTAATATTAAACAGATATAAATTTAACCATTGATTTTGAACTAATGGAAAAAGTATTACTAATAAAAAAATTATGGATAGCCTTATTAGGCTAAATTTTATTATCAAGGAAAGGTTTTTATATAAATTAAATGTATTTAATCACACTTTTAATAAATCAAAAGTTATTTTTTTAAAAATATTATTCTCTACCGTTTCAGTAATTAATAAAAGTTCAACTAATTTTTCTAATAAAATTCGATTATTATTGAGGATATTTATGGCATTATTTAGAGAAATTTTAGAAATATTGATAATTTCATTATCAATTCTTGAGTAGGTGTTATCAGCTATTATTGATTTATTCCTAACAAAACCATCTCCGATTGAAATTTCACCACTACTTTCAAGAGATAGAGGACCTATTATAGAAAATCCATATTTAGTTACCATCTCTCTAACAATCCTCGTTGCATAAGATATATCATTAATTGAACATTGAGTAATTTCATTTTTACCGTATACAATTGTTTCTGCAGCTCTCCCTGCCAATGCTATTTCAATTTTAGATAACAATAATTTCTTTGAAATTAATCCACTTGATACGATATCTTCATCTGGATTGATTTTTGTATATCCTCCTAAGTATCCAGATCTCGGAAGAATTGTTATTTTATCTACTGAATCAATACCATTTCTAACCGCCGACACAATTGCACGTCCAACTTCGTTATATGCAATAATTTTTTTCATATTTTGAGAAGAAATAATAGAAGTACGCAGACCAAGAGTAATTTTATCTAAAGCATTTTCTATATGAATATCATTGATTAATTTGGATTTTTCTCTAGCACAATGTATAGCACTTTCATTCATTAAATTAGCTAAGTCAGCTCCAGAAAAACCTACTGTTCTTGTAGCCCAATATGCTAAATCTACATTTTTTGAAAGAGGTTTCGATAATGAATGAACTGAAAGTATTTTTTTTCTCCCATCTAAATCAGGCAACATGACTACAATTTTCCTGTCGAATCGTCCGGGTCTTAGAAGAGCTGAATCTAGGATATCTGGTCTGTTAGTTGCGGCAATAACAATTATTCCAGAATTATCTGCAAAACCGTCTAATTCTGTTAAAAGCTGATTAAGAGTTTGTTCTCTTTCATCATTACCTCCTCCGATCCCAGAACCTCTTTGTCTTCCTATAGAATCAATTTCATCAATAAATATTATGCAAGGAGACTTTTCTTTTGCTTTTTCAAATAAGTCTCTAACTCTACTTGCACCAACACCTACAAATAGTTCAACGAATTCTGATGCGGCAATGGAGAGAAAAGGAACACCTGACTCTCCTGCAATTGCTTTAGCTAATAATGTTTTACCAGTTCCTGGAGGACCAATTAATAAGACCCCCTTAGGTACTTTTGCTCCAAGATCTGTAAATTTTTTTGGTTCATTGAGAAATTTTATAACTTCTTTTAATTCCTCCGCAGCTTCAGGAACACCAGCAACATCATCAAAACGTGTATCTACATCATCGATGGTGACAAATTTAGATTTATTTTTACCAAAACCTAAAGCTCTTGAGGCAAGTTTAGAAGTACTTCTCAATATTAAAACTATCGCGATTATAAAAATCAAGAAAAGTCCAACTGATGCAAACGAATTTGCTGCTGAAGATTCCTTACGACTGTTATTTATTGTTAGGTCAACATTATTTTCAGATGCTTTTTCAAGAATTAATTGATCATTGTAAAGAATAGGTACTTTTTCTTTATTTCCATTCTTATATAGAACGTCTATTTCCCTTTTTCTAGGATAGAAATATATAGATTGTATGTTTCCTGAATCTAATTCTAATAAGAGATCAGAATAGCTTTTATTAGAATCTGAATATGAGAATTTTGATTTAAAGAACACTAATCTTCAATTAAATATAATAAGTAAATCTTAAAAGCTGAGATTAAGAATTGCATTGTTTAAAACAAATATAATCAAATATTTGAGAGATAACCACTGAAAGGTTATATTAATAGAAGGATATAAGAAATTAGTATGGCTGTTCCAAAGAAGAAAAAATCAAAGAGCAAGAGAAATCATCGACATGCGGTTTGGAAAGGTAAAGCAGCATTAGCGGCTAAAAAAGCGATGTCACTAGGGAAATCTGTTTTAACCGGTAAAGCACAAGGGTTTGTATATCCGATTGACGAAGAAGAAGAAAGTGAAGAATAAATTGGTTATGAACCTAGTTTAAAAGCTTCGAGTATCACAGCATAAGTTGCTCCAATTCTAGCTTTATCAATTATTGACCACAAGTCAAATAAACTAGAACTTGATGGTGGTCTTATTCTAATTATAAGTTCAATAATTAATATTATTACTGGAACCATTATTAATTCGTTTCTACCTTCAGATATAAATTTAGTAGCAAAATTTGCAAATAAAAAATAACCTGTCAATACAGAGATAATATTAATAGATTTTGATTTCCAAGAAGAACTTAAGAAACCAAACAATAATTTATTAAATTGATCATTAATTTTTGAAAATTTTGTTTTTTGCATTTTAAAAAGTCATCAAATATTTTTCCAAATAAGCATAATCAACATAATTACTAACAAGTTGAGGACCTTTTACAACATTAGCCATACAACCTTCATTACCCAAACTATCTATAAAACAGTCTAAATTCATATCCTTTTCAATAATCGCGGGTATATTTGAAGGAACATAAATAGTAGGAAGTTTAGCTGCTAAAGATGATCTAAGCCCAGGAATAGAATCTTCAAAAACTATTGATTTGTTTAATTTTATACCGCTTAATTTAATCGCTTTTAGATAAGGTAAAGGGTTTGGTTTATGAAATTGAACATCATCACTTGAAATAATAAATTCAAATGGATTAAATTCTTTAAACAGTAGTTTAGTTATTAATTTGGCTTGTTTCTTAGAGCTGGAAGTTACTATAAATTGTCTTACTTTATTTTTCTGTAATTCTTTAATAAGTCTATAAACACCAGGTTTAAGTGTAATGACATTATTTTTTTTTACATAATTAATATAGTGATATTGTTTTCGTTCGTGAATTTTTTTTACTTCTTGATTATTCAATGATTCTTTTATTAATTTTGAATAATAAGAAATTCTATTTTTACCTCCATTTATTTTTAATAGATCTAAATATGCAGATCTATCCCAATTCCAATTAAGATTAAAATCATTAAATGCATAATTGAAAGCTGGCAAATGAGCTTCTAATTCAGTATTCGCAATTGTTCCATCTAAGTCCCAATAAACCCCCTCTAGGTAAGTAGCCAATGGTCAAAAAATATTTTTTATTTACGAAAAAACACAAGCGCTATAATTGCTGGTCCAGCTAATGCAACGACTGCTAAAGGTATAAGAGTTGCCATGTGATTAATTGAATGATGTGATACTATTTTTACAAATAAACCTTTCAACTGTACCAATACGTTACAAGATTGAATTAAATTATGAAATCATGGAGTTGTATAGAAAATTGTGGGGCATGTTGTCGATTAGATTTAGCTGATAGAGATAATTTATCAGAGGTACTAAGTAAAAAGGATATAGCATTAATAAATTCAATGAAAAGCAAAGACGGATGGTGCAAATATCTAGATAAATCAAACAAAAAATGCACTATTTATGAATCAAGACCACATTTTTGTCGCGTAAATGAATTTTCTTCATCATTTAAAGGGTATTTAAAAAATGGTGATAAATTCTTAATTGATTGTTGTACACAACATATATCTTCTATCTATGGTAGAAAAAGTGAACAAATGAAGGCCTTTAAATCGGCTGTTTCAAAATAATGAATATCAATTTAAAAAAGGAGAGCAAAAATATTGAAAAGAATTTTTCATCTATTTTTATAACAACTTTTACTACTATATTCATCGCTGAACTTGGAGATAAAACTCAAATTGCGACTCTAATGTTATCTGCAGAATCGGGAAAACCAATTATTGTTTTTATTGGAAGTTCAATAGCATTAATAAGTTCTAGCCTTGTAGGCGTATTAATTGGTAAGTGGTTATCAAATAAAATATCTCCAAACAAATTTGCACTTTTTACTGGTTTATTAATGATTATCATAAGTATATTTTTAGCTTATGACATTTTAAAGCCCTTCATATAAATGATTTTAAGTTTACTACTATCGACATTCATTACAATATTCATTGCCGAACTAGGTGACAAAACTCAGTTAGCCACATTAACAATGAGTGGAACATCCAATAAGCCTTTAGCGGTATTTTTAGGTTCCTCAACCGCACTTGTATTAGCAAGTTTAGTAGGAGCATTAGCGGGTGGTTCAATCTCCAATTTCGTGCCTGAAATTATTTTAAAATCGATAGCATCTGTAACCTTTTTTATTCTTGGTATGAGACTTTTCATAAATTCATTTATTTCAAATGAAAATGATAATAATGAATGATATGTTAAATAGTTTTTTGATTAGAAAGAAAGATATAATATAAATATATTTTTATAGATTAGATTAAAATTATTATGTTTTCAACTTCTTCAATAATTGAAAATTTAAACCAAGAAGAAGGCTTGGAATATAAGAAATTATGCAGATTATTGAAATTATCAAAAAAAACAGACAAGGCCAAATTAGATATAGCATTGCGAGCTTTAGAAGATCTCGAAATAATAAACAAAAATAAAGATAATGAATATTTCAGCGTCAAAGAGAATAATCATTTGGTTGCTAAAATTAGATGCAGCAGCAAAGGTTATTGTTTTGCGGTTAGAGAAAATAACAATGAAGATATTTATATAAAGGAGAATTTACTTAACCATGCCTGGAATGGAGATAAAGTCTTAGTAAGAATAATCAAAGAAGGTGTAAGAAGAAGATCACCAGAAGGAGTGGTAGATTGCATACTTGAAAGAACAAATCAAATACTGTTGGCAAAAGTTGAAATAATTAAGGACGAAGTATACGGAATACCTATTGATGACAGAATCCTATCTAAAATAAAGCTTCCCAAAAAAGATGAAAAATATAAATATATTATTGATAATAAAAATATAGTAAAAATTGAAATTGACTTATTCCCAATTGGCCAACAAGAAGGTATTGGTCATGTAATAAAGGAATTAAAATTAAATAACAACGAAAAGTTAGATACAGATTTCGTATTATCTAAAAGCAATATAAATAAAATCGATAACATTCAAAGTCCAAAAATTACTGTTGCCAATCAACACCAAAGACTAGATCTTTCAACAAAAAATTCTTATATGTTCAAAAATTGGAATGATGAAAATTCGCCAATACTACCAATTTTTCAAATAGATAAAAATAAAAACAACACCTATAAACTTTGGTTACACACAAATGCAATTGCAGAAAGAGTAGATCTAAGCAATAAGAAATCCATACAAATGTTTTTTGATAGATTTGAGTCATTTCCCTTACTAGATAAATGGCAAAACTACCTTAGTGATGAAATATGTAGCGCAGCAAAATTTAATACCAACGAAATAAATGATGCTATTAGTTTGTGTATAGAGATTAATAGTGAAAATGAAATTATTAATTGGTCATTCCATTTAACAAAAGTGAAATGTTCTCTTTTAGTTGAAAATCAACATATAGAAGCACTTCTATCTAGAAAAAGTAATGCTCGAATCACTTCAAGAATACTTAAACCAATTAAAGACTACATAGAAGATTTAGAGAAAATAATAGAGATTTCAAAAGAATTTAGAAAAAAACAATTATTAATGGGAAAAATAGAATTACCTAAGTCGAATAATAAAATTGAGTCTTTAAAAGAACTATTAGTTCACAACCCAGGTGACTTTTCAAAGGAATATTTAGATCCATTAAATAAAAATGACATACAAACATATCTTTCTCCTTTGTTGTACGAGGGGAATTCAATATGGTACAACCATTCAAAAAATTATGGTTTAAATAATGCATCATATATTTCTCAAAAATTAGATTATATAAATGTCGCCGAAATTATCAAAAATTCAGAATTAATTGATAGTAAAATCGAACTTAATGAAAATGGAAGTCTATCGTTTAAGGAATTAGTTCAGTTATGCAGTGATGATAATAAAAAAAGAATTTTGAATAAAATTCTAATTAATGTGGTAAAGGACAATGAAGTAACATTAATTCCTAAAGATCATTCTATAAATGAATCTGAAAAAATTATTTCACCTTGGACATTACCCTCGTTTGATTTTACTAATTTAATTAATCAATATAATATTTATAATATGATAATTAATGGAAAAAGAAACAAAAATAGTAGCGGAAGTTTTATAAATATTATGGAAAAAGACTCTTGGAATAAGTTTAATTGGAATCTATATAATTCATCAACATTAAAAAATTTGGATTTAATATTTAATAAGCTAATAATTGATAAAATTAATGAATATAAGAATAAAGTTAGACAGTTTAAATCTAATATGATTAATATAAAACAAGTAAGAAAAGCTGAAAAATTTATAGGGAATAAGTATAGTGGGTTAATAATGACAGTTCAAAGTTATGGGTTTTTTGTTGAGATTCCAGATTTAAATGTTGAAGGTTTAGTACATGTAAGTACACTTAGTAATGATTGGTATGAATATAGATCTAGACAAAACTTATTAATTGGAAGAAAGTCAAAGAAATCA
>QCVS01000011.1 GCA_003210285.1 Prochlorococcus sp. AG-686-J21 | reverse complement strand
CAATGGTGTTGTAATTGAGCTTGATGAAGAATACGTATATGACTAATGGAAGATCCGCAGTCATGGGCTTACTTCGAGTACCTCTCAGAACTGAAACCAAAGAGGACAAAAGTTTGCGCATCGTGCAGTCACTTCAGATACAGCACGACAGATTCTTGTGTAATTATTCAGACCTGTCCGCTTCATCAAAGATTAATTCATGGAGATGAGCACTTAAAAAAGGGCTGCAGATTTTGGAAGAAAGATGTGATGATATTTGCGCCTGAAGCTGCTTGAAATCATTAAATAATTAATCTTCTGAGTTATATCTCAGAATAGTTGCTATTGAACTCTTGTCGCTTGAGGAAAGTTCTCTATCTTTATATTTCCATTCAAACCAGGTAATACATTCATTTAGCTTTGGATTTTCTTTATAAGTTTTTTTCCAGTTTTGTATCCAATTGGCTAAACCATTTGCTTCATCTGTATTTAACATTATCCATCTAACCTATCTGCATAATCTCTTAAAACTTCAGCCATCTTTTGAGGTGGAATTTCTTCCTGATATTCTCTACATAAATCAAAAAATTTATCCGTGAAATCTTTCATTGAAGAAGACATAAAAAAGGAGCTAATTGCCTCTTATTTTATATCGACTGTCAATTACTAACTAATACCTAAAATCTAAATGCCGATAATCGGAATTGAACCGATGACCTACTGTTTACGAGACAGTTGCTCTACCGCTGAGCTATATCGGCAAGGAATATAACTAATACTTTATTGCACTATGTAATAGAAAAATAATATAAATCTATAGTTTTAATGAGAAAAGCTAGATGCAATCTATAGTCCTGTGAATTATTACGAATATGTCTAGAAAGATATGGATTTTAATGTAACTCAGGGAATGGTTTTACTTCTTCTAAAACCACTTAATTTTCCTGCCAATCTAGTTCTTAATCTTATAATTTTTATAACTGATCCAAAAAATAAAATCGGATATTAATATTTAATTTTTATCTACCACTTCTCCTCCATGCTCTCTCGCTATTACATCTAAACACCTAAGAATATCTTTATTATTTAATAGATCTGTTTCACTCAAATATCTAAGAAGAGTTCTTATTTGATCAATTGTGTTTTCATGTAATTCTGGAAGTGCCATAACTAATACTTAATTAACATCTGCCAATAAGGATACACCTCATAAGACTTTCTATTAGTAATTGTAATTTTCTAGAATTTATTTTTTAAATAAGCGGTACAGGTAGTAAGTGTTTCAATATTTGCTTTTTTATCCAAAAACTTTCCTAATAAAAAAGGGGTTATAAAACCCCTTTTATTCGGATGTAAGTAATAAATTCAAATTAAGAATTTAATGCTTCCATATCTAAAAGAGCCTGCTTTTGTCTTAGCTCAAAAACAGAAGGATTATAAGGAGTAATCTCTCCATTTTTTGTAGCAAGAAGCTGGGCTTTATTTAGCCTTTCTGCTCTTTTGATTTTCTCTCTAATGAATACGAGGTTATTCATGGCCTTTGCAGTTAATGGAAATCCCGTTCCCTATTTCCATGTCATGCGTCCAGATATTACTAGGATGAACGTATATCAATATTAACATCGGCTCTTTCTAGCCGTGAGAGTAGAAATCCCTAAATATAATCAACTTTTTAAAGGAATTTAAGTCTGATCAATTTTCAATAAGTGAAGGCTTTATTAGTGAATCAATTATGTTATTAATGCTTCCTTACTACTTACCCACTTTTACGTATTCAAGGTTGTACATATATCTTTCACCATCATCATTACTATCATCGTCATCATCGCCAAAAGATGAGATTAAAACGTAGACTCCAGTGAGTCCTAATATCATTGAAAGATAGAGAATTGGGTCGGTCATATTTGTTCCTTGTTTAAAAAGTATGGTTGATTTCTACAGCTTCCGCGGCAGTCTCATGACAACCATGCAATTACTCTAGGAAGTCTTAATTATTTACTAAGTATTTATACATACCTAATCCCGAACCTCCTCGTTCCTTAACCCGTACAAAGTTCATATCACAAATCTAAAAACTCTAAAAAAACGAAACGATCATTATAAGTAGTAAATGATTATTTATTACCAAACCACTTTTGTTTTACGCCAACCTTGAGAAAGTAATCTTTCATAGATCTCTCTAGCTAAATCTATTTCTACAGAAACTGTTGTTGTCATTACGGGAGGTTCTTTCCCTAAGACTCCAACTATTTTTCCGGAGTCAATAAACATATACTCGAAAACTTCCTCAATACTCTTATCGTTCTTTATGAATCTTTTAACTTGTGATCTATTGGAATTTATTAGCCAATGTTCCATTATTTATTTATAAATATATAAGCGGAATATAAATAAACCAAGAAAGCGCCAATAGCAAAAAAGCTTCCATATATTAGAAAATTCCAAATCCTAAATAATTTTGGTTTTTCGTATTCTGTTTCTTCTTTTTTAGTAATCATTTACTTTCTCGCCCTTTTCTGGCTGAGTTTCCTTTAGCTCTTAGTACTAAAATTATAGTCAGAGCAGTACTTAGTATTCCAGCATCTATTAATAAATGAGGAGAAATATTCATTAGCCGATTAATTAAATGAGTAGAGTCATTATCTTTTCAGCTATAAATCTTTTATTCATTAAAAAAAGCTACTAAACTCCCTTTATTTTAGATCGATTGTCAATAATCTGTTTACTTTAATGAGTGTGTTTAATAACCTAACTTTATCTTTAATAATTAATGGTTGTTTTCAGTTGAATCCCAGCATCTGCCTCATGACAACCATTAATCAATCCTAGGACTGGCAATTAAATAAAAGCCTCGAAACTCAGTCCTCTTCCCGTACCTTATTCTTCCTTTAACCGTACATACTGATACACACAAATGCTATGTGTCAGTAGTTAGAACATAGATGTAGTAAATAGGAGGAAATCATGGATAAAAGAGTTCCTTATACAATTATTCCTAAATACTTCAAGACTGTTAACGATATAGATAATGGGGCAAATATCAAAGTGATTTATTGGAAACTTAAGTGCGAAGAGAACCCTTCGTACCGCGGCTGCGAAATTTAAAATATTTCTATGGCATATATGAGTTATTCAACCAGCTCAAGTTTATAAATAATATCTTTGCAATTATTAGCCTTATCCCACTCCCTTGCCCATTCAGTATCTAACATCCCTGAAAACTCTTCTAAACTTTTAACTGTATAAAAAGAATGAGACCTATGATCATTAATTTTGACTAACTCATAATCTATTACGATTCCTTCTCCCTGTTCTTTTACCCATTGATTAATTGTCTACTCATAATACTGAAAAGAGCAATCGAAGGTACAAACTATAAATAACTTTTCCATTAAAAAAGGAGCTAGTTGCTCCTTAGTGTAGATCGACTTTCAATCACAAAAGTATTGAGACTTTACTTATTAACAGTTGTAGGAAGTCCGACAGCAGATGCCGCAACTACATAAAGAATTGCAGGTTCATTTCCTATATTTTCAACGAAATGTTCATCGCCATTATTGCTCTCTATAAAAGATTGCTTTGATGAAAAGTAATTTATAACATCTCCCCTTGTATGCTTCAATTCTCCCTTGGCAAGAAGTACAACCATTGGTGCTGGATGTATGTGAATTGGAGTCTTTACACCAACAGGGATAATTACCTTGAAGAATCTAAGCTCGGCCTGCTTCCACCTAGGGTAAGAAATCTTTTCACCTCCCAGCCCCTTTGTACTTTGAATAAGAGGTATTACTTCAATCTTTTCTTGAGCTTTAGCAATTTCCAGAGGTAGAAGAACTGATGAAATTGTTATTGCTGAGATTAAAAGATTTCTAAATTTTTGCATAAAAAAAGGAGCTGATTACCCCTTATTTTATATTGACTGTCAATAATTACACCTTGTAATAAGGTATCGCAAGTTGCAGATGGTTAAAAAGAAAAGAGCTAAAAGTTAATCAATAACTTGAAAGGTTTAATGGCAAAAGATCGGAGGGTTTTATTTCGGATAGCAGTTGCATTAAACGTGCTTATGTTACTGGTGATAATAGTTCTGGTTTTAACTTAATTGCTGAAAACAGGTGGGTGATTAAAGCATTTTTGGAAGTGGCAAGCGTTTTATTTTACGCAATTCTTATAACCTTCTATTTTTGCTAATTCCGTAATACTTAAACCAGTTTCCTTTAAAAGTGTTTCTCCGATATTATCCCCCTCGAATTTATTTAAAGCAGCTTTCTCCGAGAGACTTATGCATGTGTTTTTAAATTTTGCTTCTTTAATCACCGGTGACACATACCAACCTAACAAGATTAAAAAGCCTCCAAGAGTAACTACTCTTCGATGGGTTTTCCACCATTGATAAAATTTATTAGTCATAAAAAAAAGAGGGTTTTATCCC
The DNA here is from genome assembly GCA_003210285.1 of Prochlorococcus sp. AG-686-J21. Taxonomy (GTDB): domain Bacteria; phylum Cyanobacteriota; class Cyanobacteriia; order PCC-6307; family Cyanobiaceae; genus Prochlorococcus_A. Next base: position 48,857 of record QCVS01000011.1, on the reverse strand, counting down.
TTTAATATAGATCGACTGTCAATCAATCAAATTATCCCATCGCAGCGACAGCATCCGCAACCTGCTTATTTCTTTGAATGACTTCTTCATCATTCAAAACAGCAGTGATATTCCACTCAAGGCCGAATTTTGCTCTCCATACTCCGAAATGTTCAGATATTGCCAGGTGATTATCAGCTTTGAGAGTCACAAAAACCTCCCCGGTTTCAGGAGCATGGAATCTGGTAATTAATTCAAACCCTTCAAATTTATCCATAGGTGCACCGGAATCAATATATTGCTTAAACATTTTGTAACCCTCAGCCTGAGAGATTCCATCCGGAATCAATCCATGAACGTGATAGTAAGCCATATAAAAAAATAATTATCTAACCATTAATTTAAAACCAATAATTCAGGAAGCCTTTAATTTGTCTCTGAATTTAAATTTTTTAGAGTTTCTTTCTAGAAATCAATCTTTGATTTTGTATTACATGTACCGTTTAGATATTTTTTAGTAGCTATTAATTTGATATGACTTATTTTGCTGATCCTAATTATATTGAATACGACGAATGGTTCGATGAGAATATTGACCCACGGGACCTGTTGGATTATTCAAATGAAAATGAATTTAGTGATTCAGTTCATGAGAAGTTCTATAGCATGTCAACTTTGAATTTAACCATTGGTTCCTCTGACAATTTTCACCAATAGAATAATTAAATATTGCTCTGCATCAAGATTCAATAGTTGGAATATTATTGGTTTATGATTTCAGTATGACGTTAAGTTCTTACAGAATGCATAGAATTTATCTTGCTGCGACCATGGGCTATGGTCTTGGTTCTGATGATTTTGACGAGTTAGCTTATTACAACAAAATTAGAAAAGAAATGGATGACATGAAAAAAGACCCAATAAAAAAAGGGATACCCCTTAATTGGGATACCCCCGAAGGAATAGATCAGTGAATCTCAATATTTTTTTATTAATAGATGGGAGTCTAATGCTTATTGGATTACCTTTACTGATGATCCTCAAAGGCAAAAAGAAGAAGTCCTAAATTAATCACTTAACAGCGAAAGTTACTCCCATTACAGCAGTAATATCTTTTTTGATAGTAGAAGTGTCATAAGATCCCCAGCTGCTTACCCTCGTCGGGCATTTTACTGATTGGTTATGACCCCCTTATGACTACTTTTGGAGGTTATTTCAGCGTAAAAAATACATTTTTCGGGAACTTTTCGGGAACTTTTCGGGAACTTTTATATTTTTGAAATTGGCTTATACTGAAGCCTCCTGAAAAATGTTTTTTGCAGATTCCAGTAAGTAACAGAACTGAAAACTAAAAAAGACGCCTCTTGGCGTCTAATGGTTGCTTGCGGTAGAGGGTTTTTATGCCCTCGTCGGGACTTGAACCCGAGACCTCTCCCTTACCAAGGGAGTGCTCTACCGCTGAGCTACAAGGGCTGAAAAAAAGTGGGCCGGGTTGGATTTGAACCAACGTAGGCAGAGCCAGCGGATTTACAGTCCGCCCCCTTTAACCACTCGGGCACCGACCCCCACTATTTGAACTTATCAGTTAATGGTCACTTTGTGTGAAAATGTTTTGGTTTTTTTGTTTCTTTCTAGATAGCATTTAAAAGAAAAGACTTAATTGCTGATGAATATTTTATTGATAAATGGGCCAAACCTTAATCTGTTGGGCACTAGAGAACCTGAAATATATGGAAATAAAACTTTGAATGTTATTGAAAAAGATTTAACCAAAGTTGCTAAAGAAAAAAGTATTAATCTTGAATGTTTTCAAAGTAACCATGAAGGTGAATTAGTAGATAAAATTCAAAATTCGGTTAAAAGTATTCAAGGAATATTAATAAATGCTGGAGCTTTCACTCATACTTCAATTTCTATAAGAGATGCTTTAATTGGGTCAAAAATTCCATTTGTAGAACTCCATATCTCAAATATATTTAGTAGGGAAGAATTTCGAAAAGAATCTTTTCTTACAGACAAAGCAATAGGAATAATTAGCGGATTTGGAATTACAAGTTATTTTCTTGCTCTTGATGGAATAATTGAATTTTTAAGTAGTAAGAAGTAAATGCCAGTAGATTTTAAAAGGCCCTCTTCTAATATTAAATATTTATCCTCATTATCCTCAGAAAATTGGCTGGAGCTAGCTTTATCAAATCCAATAGAGATACTTATTGATCATGCTCATTGTGAAAGAAAAGCTGCTGGAGTTGCAATTCAGTTAATGTTTAGATATCCATCTGAACCAGATCTGGCAGAAGTTTTGAGCCCTATAGCAAGGGAAGAGTTAGAGCATTTTGAAAAAATACTATTTTTATTAAAGGATCTTGGTCATTCGCTTAAAGCTCTAAAGCCTCCCCCATATGGAGCCGAATTGGCTAAACGTGTCAGGAAAGAGGAACCTTATAGGATGTTAGACAGTTTCTTAATAGCAGGACTTATTGAAGCAAGAAGTCATGAAAGATTAAGTTTACTAGCATTGAATTCTGAGAACCAATCTTTCAAAATACTTTATGAGTCTTTGCTTGAAAGTGAAGCAAGACATTTTGGAATTTATTGGAAACTAGCACAAACTAAATTCTCCAAAAATGAAACTAACAAAAGATTAGAGGAATTATCTGATATTGAATCGGAAATCTTATCCCAAACTTTTGCTTTGCCAAGAATTCATAGTTAAGTAAATTTTATTATTGATTTATGGGAATTAAAAAAACTCTAAAAAAGTTGTTTAGCTTTAAAAGTGATCTTGCATCATTAACAGTAGTTGGTGTTGGACCTGGAGATAGTTCTTTAATAACTATTGCTGCAGTTCAGGCAATAAAAAAAGCAAAACTTATAGTTTTCCCAATTTCAAGTGATGATAGAAAGAGTTCATCTGCGGAAATAGTCAAAAAATATATCAAATTCAAGAAAAAAGTACCCATTATTTTTCCAATGGCAAGGCAAGAATTTGATCCAGATCAAATCTGGTCTAGTGCTGTGGATATAATTGTAAAATCTATTAGAAATAACGAGTCTGTTGCTTTACTTTGTCTTGGAGATCCTTCACTGTATGCAAGTTCCTCTAATATTCTAAGAATAATAAATAATAATTATCCTGAAATAATCACAAGGACGATCCCAGGGATATCATCTATCTCAGCAGCCGCAGCGTTTAGTAATTTTGATTTAGTTAAGAAAGGGGAGACTTTGATAATAAAAGAATGTCCTTCTACCCAATCCGAATTAACAGCTCTAATAATTCAGACTAAATTAAATAAAACAGTTTTAGCATTAATGAAAGTTGGGAAAAGATGGAGTTTAGTTAAAGAAATTTTAGAAAAAGAGAAAATCATTAATAAAGCTTTAATCGCCTTAAATGTAGGTATGCCTGATCAAATTATCCAATATGCTTCGAAATATAATATGGATGCTATGCCTTATTTCTCTTTGATTTTGATAAGACCTAATTAATGAATAAGGATAATTTTCTAAAGAATGAATTTAAATGGCCGATAAGTAGAGAAATATTGTTTCTAATACTTGAAGATAAAGTAAGTGATATTTTTGTATGCGAACTGATATGGGAAAGACTTTTTTATATTAATCAACCTTCTTCGGATGAGTGGATATCAAGTTCTTTAACTCCCTTATATTGGTCAGAAAAATTTATAAAAGCTCCTCAAATTATTTCAGAACGATCAGCTTCAGTTCACTTGACACGATCTATACCGAAAGATCAAAAACAAAATTTAAAAAAAATTCTTAATTTTAAAGGTTATAAAGTTAACGAACTCTATCCTAGAAGAACAAGAAGAGCAACTGCTGTGAATTGGTTGATCTATTGGTCTATTGACTTGAGTACTCCTTTAGATGGTTTTTGTAAATTACCTAAATTATCTTCCCCATCTCCTAATCCAACAGAAGGTCATTATGGAGATCCTGAAATAAAATAAATATTCTTGTATAGAGTAAAAGATCTTATTGAGGGTATAGTTGTAATAGATCTAATTTCTGTGGGGAATAATTGACTCTTCCATCAATAGCAATAATCGGAAGACCTAATGTTGGGAAGTCTACTTTGGTTAATAGGTTATGCCAAAGTAATGATGCAATTGTATTTGACAAACCTGGAGTTACTAGAGATAGAACTTATCAAAATACTTCTTGGGGCGGGAGGGAATTTCAAGTTGTTGATACCGGAGGACTAGTTTTTGAAGATGATAGTGAATTCCTTCCTGAGATTCGTACTCAAGTATTTTTAGCATTAGAAGAGGCATCTCTTGCTTTATTTGTAGTTGATGGAAATCAAGGTGTAACTGACGGAGATTTATCTATAGCAAAATGGCTGAGGAATTCAGCTTGTAAGACAATTGTTGCAGTAAATAAATGTGAATCTACCTCCTTAGGTATTTCTTTGGCCTCTGAATTCTGGAAATTGGGTTTAGGTGAACCTTATCCAGTCTCTGCTATTCATGGCTCTGGAACGGGAGATCTGTTGGACCTTGTTATTGAAGGATTTCCTGAAGATTTAAATTTTGAAGATAAAGAAGAAAACATAATGATGTCAATTATTGGGAGACCAAATGTTGGTAAATCTAGTTTGTTAAATGCAATTTGCGGAGAAAAAAGAGCAATAGTTAGTGATATAAGTGGGACCACAACTGATTCAATAGATACTCTTATTAAGAAAGATTCACATCTATGGAAAATAGTCGATACTGCAGGAATAAGAAGAAAAAAAAATGTAAAATATGGGACTGAATTTTTTGGTATTAATAGAGCTTTTAAATCTATTGATAGAAGTGATGTTTGCATCTTAGTTATAGATGCTATAGATGGTGTGACTGATCAAGATCAGAAATTGGCAGGGCGAATAGAAGAGCAAGGTAGAGCATGTGTGATAGTAGTGAATAAATGGGATCTTGTTGAGAAAAATAATTCCACAATCTATCAAGTAGAAAAAGAACTTAGATCAAAATTATATTTTTTACATTGGTCAAAAATGATTTTCATTTCAGCTTTGACAGGTCAAAGAGTTGAAAATATTTTTGAGCATGCTCTTAGTGCTGTAACTCAACATAGAAGGAGAGTTACAACTTCAGTCGTTAATGAAGTTCTCAAAGAGGCTCTTGGATGGAAAAGTCCACCAACAAAGAGAAGCGGAAAACAGGGAAGACTTTACTATGGGACTCAAGTAAAAAACCAACCTCCCACTTTTACACTTTTTGTAAATGACCCCAAATTATTTGGAATTACATATAGAAGATATATTGAAAAACAAATAAGATTAAATCTTGGGTTTGAAGGATCTCCAATAATTTTACTTTGGAGAGGGAAACAGCAAAGAGACCTAGAAAAGGAGACATCAAAAAAGAATATTAATATTATTCAAAAAGATTAATGAATATTCTTACTAAATTTCCTATTGGACAATATGTTGATGGTAATAGTAGTTGGTTAAGAATTATCGATAGTAGATTAAAGATAATTGCAGTATCGATTTTTCTAATTACTCCAATTTGGGCAGGCCCATTGTGGAGACTGAGTTTAGTTATTTGTTTGTTAGTTATTACTTCTATAAGTTTGATACCACCAAGAGTTTGGTGGCGATCACTCCTCTTACTTTTAGGATTATCATTATTTATTGGATTATTATCTTTAATAGCATCTTCTGATATTCAATCTCTTGATAGCTCTATAAGAGATCCTAATGAATTGAATTTGATTTTAGAAAGTCAGGAAAATTGGAATATTTTAGAAATTCCATCCAAGAAAATAGGATTTATAACTTTTGGCCCCCACAACTTATCTAGGAAAGCTTTTGAGTTAGGAATAAAAACTTCAACTTTAATATTTACTGTTATTCATAGTGTGAATTTGATGCTCCTAACAACATTACAAGAAGATATTGTCTGGGCCTTAAGTTGGTTTATGAAACCTTTAGGAAAAGTTGGGTTACCTATTGATAAATGGCTATTTCAATTACTGTTAGCTTTACGCTTTATTCCTTTAGTTCAGGAAGAATTACAAAATATAATCAAAGCAGTATCAGTTAGATCAATAAATCTTAGAAGTTTGGGTTTGAAGAAATCTATAAATGTTTTATTAACAATGGTTGAAAGACTTTTTTTGAATATATTCTTAAGAATCGATCAAGGGGCAGATTCATTACTTTCTAAAAAGAAAATATCCATAAAAACCCAAAGATATAGAGCTTTTGATAAAAAAAACTCTCTAACTTTTATTTTTAATTCATTATCGATATGTTTTATATGCATAGCAATTTTTCTTAGAAAACAGTATGGTGCATTATAAATAAATAAATAAATTTTAGTTTGAGTTCAGAGCGTTATTTAAATCATCCAACATTTGGAATGTTGTACCAAGTCTCTCTTGGGATTGAGGGAAAGGATATTTATGCGACTTTGTATGCACAAAAAATGTTTTTCTTAGTCGAGGTTAAACAACGAGAAGTTTTTTTTGAAGTTATACCCTATTTAGATGCTCGAAATCAGTCTGAATTAAACTTGCAAAGAGCAAGAAGACAAGGATCAGAAGATTTTCCAAAATGGGAGAATTTATTTAGACAAACTTTTTTATAAAATTTGGAAATTTCAAATTACTTACAAATTAAAAAACAATTACCTCTTAATGTAAATTTACTTGCTGTTAGTAAGGGGTTTAGTAGTAAAGAAATTAAAATTATAAATAATCTAGGACAAAACGATTTTGGGGAAAGTAGGTTTCAAGAAGCTATTGAGAAGAAACTCTTATTAGATGATTTTAAAAATATAAAATGGCATTTCATTGGAAGAGTACAGACTAATAAAATAAGAAAAATAGTTCAAAATTTTGAATATATTCATTCGGTTGACTCATTTGAAAAATTATTAAAGATTTCTAATGTTTCATTTGAAGAGAAGAGAAATCCAATGGTAATGTTGCAAGTCAAATTAAGTGATGATCCAAATAAAGGAGGTTTTAATCCCGAAGGATTGTTAGAAAAATGGGACCAGATTAAGGAATTTAAAAGTATCAAAATTAAAGGCCTAATGACTATTAATCCAAAAGGTTTAAGTTCAATAGAGAATATTAAACTATTTAAAAAATGTCGATACCTTGCAGATTCACTCAAACTTCAGGATTGTTCAATGGGAATGTCAGGAGACTGGGAGGAAGCTGTTGAAGCAGGCTCTACTTGGTTAAGGTTAGGATCAATAATCTTTGGGAATAGAACATATTAGTCGTTAATTAATTATATTTTATAAAAATCTTGTTTTTAAACTTGCAGTAAACTATAAGTAACGTTATTTAAGTATAGGTAGTTTATTCATTCATAAAAGATGGATACCTTACTAAAGGTTTTTTGGCCTTTGTTATCAATTTCAAGAGGATTTAAAAGGTGTCGCTTATTTCTCGATTAAAAGCAGTTGTTGCAGGTGATGATTATCTGGATGATGATTTTGATGAGTTGGATTATGCATCAGAGGATGAATTTAATGGTGTTAATGATTTTAAACAAAATCAAAAAAACTCGAATGCTCTTTCAAATTCAAATCCATTTCAATTTATGAATAATAGATCATCAAATGTGGTTGGAATGCCTGGTATCTCCAATTCATCTTCTGAAGTAAGCTTGATGGAGCCAAGAAGTTTTGATGAAATGCCTCAAGCAATACAGGCATTAAGAGAGAGAAAGACTGTAATCCTAAATTTGACTATGATGGATCCTGATCAAGCACAAAGAGCTGTTGATTTTGTTGCAGGAGGTACATATGCAATAGATGGCCATCAAGAAAGAGTTGGGGAAAGTATTTTCCTTTTTGCTCCTAGTTGTGTAAACGTAACTAGTTCTTTCCCAGAGGAGGCTTCTCCCTCAAATGTTTCAAGCAAAAAGACGTCTCAATATAATTTTGATACTAATACAACTCCAGAACCAGCTTGGGGAGAATCTAAATTATCTGCTTACTCTTAATTGATCTGTGATTAGTAAAATTGCAGTCATTGGTTTTGGAAATATTGCAAAAGCTATAATAACTCCTCTATTCGATAAAAATTTACTAAATCCTAAGGATGTTTATTGTTTAGTAAATACAAAAAAAAGTTTAGAAAATATTAGAAAAAGCTATAAATATGATATTAATATTTTTCAGTCAAACTCTAAAGGTTCAGAAATTATATGGGATTGCAAAGTTAAACTTCTCTCTGTAAAGCCTCAGCAACTTAAAAATATAATTGAATTAGATAATAATAATGATAATTTATTGGTTTCTATTTTAGCTGGTGTTTCTTTAGAAAAACTTATCAAAAGATTCCCCAATCATAAATGCATTAGGGTTGTGACTAATATTCCAATAACAATTGGTAAAGGTTTAACTGGAATTTCATGGGGGGATGAAATAACGGAAGATCAGAAGAAATTAATAAGAAGATTGTTTGAAAACTCTAGTAAAATTTATGAATTTCCCGAAGATTTACTCGATATATTTTTAGCATTAACATCTTCGGGACCAGCTATAATTGCCTTAATTATTGAAGCTTTAAGTGACGGAGGTTTAAGCGGCGGATTACAAAAAAAACTTTCTGAAGAACTTGTTATGGAGATGTTATTAGGGACTGTTAATTTAATAAGAGAAACTAATTTAACAACTGCTGAGCTAAAGAATATGGTAACTTCCCCTGGGGGTACCACGATTTCAGCACTAAGGGTTTTAGAAAATAGGGGTTTAAGGTCAGCTTTAATTGAAGCAGTAGTTTCTGCAAGTAATCGTAGTAAGGAATTTCGTTAAGGGTTAGATATTTTTATTGTGTCTAAGTAGAGTTTTTCTAGAGCTTCAATATTTCTTTTTATTGTATATCTTTCAATTACTCTTTCACGTCCCTTTGCACCCAAAGCCTCTGTGAATGAGGGATGATCTACCAAAATTGGAATTATAGTTTTTAATTGAGTGACAACATTATCAGTAGAGATCACGATACCTGCTCCATTATCTAAAACTTCACCATCAGCTCCAGCATCAGTTGCTACACACGCCGTCCCAGTGGACATTGCTTCTAAAAGTGATAAAGATAGTCCCTCTATTAAACTTGGTAAAAAAAACACCTCTGCGATTTGCATAATTGCTACTCTGATTTCTAAATCAGTTTCTGATCCCCACCAAATTAATTTATCTTTTCCTAGGTTAGAAAAACTATTTTCCAGTGTAGGCTTCATTGGGCCGTCTCCAACAATTACTAGTTTGCAATTATTAGTTTTTGTTTGACGCCATGCTTTTAAAAGAGCCTCGATATTTTTTTCGTTGGCAATCCTTCCCATATATATAAAAATTCTGCCTTCTCCTAACTTACTTTTAACTAAATTATATTTTTTACTTTTAACTGTCATAGGTTGCCAAATATTTTCATCAACTCCATTTGGAATAATTATTTGCTTTTCTTTACTAACTCCTAGGTTTTCTAAAAGTGTTTTTTGAGGTTCTGAAAAAATAATTATTTTATGAAATTTAGCGAGAGAGGGCGCATAAAGTTGATAAGTTAATTGTTGAGTACTTGCAGTTAAGTTTCTATTATTCTTATCAAATGCAGGATGAAATGTTCCTACAAGTGGGAGGTTTATTTGTTTGCAAAGTTCAGGCAATCTAAAGTCGAGTGGAGATAAAGTTAGACTTGCATGAACTATATCTGGCTTTAATCTCTCTAATGAATGTCTTAATTCTTTTTCTGCTCTTGGAGAAGGGATCGTGTAAACTTGTGATTTAATTAAGTAAGGAAGACTGACCTCAGGATCATTGGCTAAAAATAAGGGTTTAGATTCTTTTGCATTAGAGGGATTATCAAAATGTATAAAACTTACTTTATGGCCTCTCACTTTTAATTGTTCGGTAGTTAAATTTCCATAACTTACATTTCCGCAAAAGGGAGATTTTTTACCTAACCAGGCAACATGAACCACATGAAATTGATCAACTATTTATAAAGTTAACAGTCAAAGTTACAATCATCGCGATCTTTTAATTTAATAACAATTTAACCCTTAATTATCTATAAAATTCTCTTAACATTTTTAGTGATGATAATTCTTTTTCTAATTGAGTAGAGATCCAACTTTCGACAATTGATAATATTTTAAGCCAAACGTTTTTAGGTCCTAATAATTCTCCATTTGATTTAATTGGTAATTCTGCGAAAAGAAGTCTTTGTAAAAGAGCAACTTCAGAAGCATTCACTTTTAAAACACTCTCTACATCTTCTACTGTAGAAAATCCCTCATTTGGTAAATAGGAACATTGCCAATCCCAGTTACCTAAGGGTGGAATGATAGCCTCACCGGTTTTGCAGCAAAAATTTACAGGAATATTTATACCTCCAATTGCTAATAAATGAATTAAAGATTGAAGACTCATTGAAAGCATTTTGAAGTCCTCTTCACTTTCAAGGTTATATTCGTAAATTCGATCTAAATGAATAAGTACGCTAGATAAGTAATCTTTTTGTTTGTCGTTGTTTCCAACTAATAAAAAGGTTAATTCAGTTATTGCTTGGGCTGCAGCAAGACATTCAATATTTTTCCCCAACCCGTTATAGCTTTTGAGTATTTTAATTTGACGAACAGACTTAAGACTTCTTTTCCCAAAGATCTGAAAACTTAAATATGTTAACGGAGTAGCTGCCGCAAGACTACTTTTTGGGCGCCTAGCGCCTGGAGCTGCAAGCCTAATAATACCTTGTTCATCTGTTAAAACAGTTATTAATCTTCCACTCTCACCTAGCGGACTAGCTTTAATACAGAGACCTTTTATTCTAAATTCTCCGGACATTTAAATAAGTCTAATTTCTTTGAAAATCTCATTAAAATTTGAAGTTCCAATAGAATCTATACCTGAATCAAATAAATCAACAACTTGTGATAGTGTTTTTATGCTTCCTACAACTTTTATAGAATTCTTGTTGCCAATAAATTTTAATATTTCAACTATATCAACTTTAGAAATAGCAGGTCCAAAACCATCTCCAAATTGAAAATTTGTTATTCCTAATTCAAGAGAAATTTCTATGGCTTTTTCAAAAAGTTCTTTATCTAATTTTGTTTTGTTTACGATTATAGTTACTGGTAATTCTGAGGCATTAATACTCTCAATTTCGCTGGCAAAACTATTTAAATCATTTTTAGATAGTTTTAGAAAATTAGGTGTGTATTCTATTCCTCTTGCACCATTATCTTTTGCATAGCAAACAAATTCATCAATAAAATCAACGGGTAAATCAGCAAATGGGTAAGAAATCAGAGTATTTATATTTACTTTATGATTGTTTAATGCATCTTTTATAGGACTTAAAAAGTTAAGAGATGTAGAAACATTTCTAATATTATATTTTTGAATTAAATCGCAGTTCGCATTTAATTCTTCCAAAGATAAATAAGGGTTAATTATTATTGCATGTATCTTTTCATTTAATTCATAATCGATATTAAACATTTTTATTATTATTTAGACTGGATTAATCCATAACCACCATGATTCCTTTTATAAATAACTTGCAGTTCATTATTTACTTTATTTCTAAATACATAAAAATCATGATCAATAAAATCCAATTGTTTTCTAGCCTCTTCCAAAGAGATAGGAATCATTTCAAAGTATTTATTTTTAATTGATGGTTCAGGTAATCTTGCCTCTCTTCCCTCGTTGAATATATCTTTATCTATAGAATTTGATTCTTCAATTTCATTGGAATAAGTATTTTTATTCTTTACAAGATTATTATGTAATTTTTTATTATGCCTCTCTTTATATTTCCGTAGTTTTCTACAAAGTTTATTTGAAACCAAATCAATACTTGAATATAGATTCTCTGTTTTTTCTTCAGCTCTGATAATAGTTCCATTAGCAAAAATTGTAACTTCAGCTGTTTGGAATGAAACTCTTGGATTTTTTTCGATTGAAAGATGTATATCTACTTCTTTAACGATATCCTTATAGTGATGCGTTGCTTTTTCTATTTTTGCCTCAGTATATTCCTTTAATGCTCCTGTAAGTTCGAGATTCTTGCCATGGATTAAAATTTTCATAATAAATCTAAAAATATTTTCATACTTCCTAAATCTACATAACTATGATTAATAGAACATCAATAATTAACCAACCTGATAAAATTTCATTTTTTGATGATGTATACAAATTACAAAAAAAATATCAAGACTCATTAATATCAGGTAGATCAAATATGAATTTCATTTGGTTAGGGGAGCATCAACTTTGTTATACCATCGGAAGAGGTTCGAATATGAGTAACTTGCTTTTCTCAGCAGATGAACAAGATGTATTTAAAATTGATAGAGGTGGCGAGGTTACATGCCATATGCCAGGACAGTTAGTTACTTATTTAGTTTTAGATCTGAGTAATTTTAAAAAAGATTTAAATTGGTATTTAAGAAGACTTGAAAAAATAATTATTAAAACTCTAAGAAGTTTTAATATTGATTGCTCTACTAAAGATGGATTTACAGGTGTGTGGATAGGAGAAAGGAAAATTGCTTCAATCGGTATTGGATGCAAAAGGTGGGTAACAATCCATGGCTTTTCAATAAATGTTAACTGCAAATTAGAAAATTTTAATAAGATTGTTCCTTGCGGTATTGAGGGTTGTCAAATGGTAAATATGTCTGATTACAGTAAAAATATAGATATAAAAGAAGTTAAGAAAATTGTTAAAAACATCATTCATGAAGAGTTTAAGTTTAATTTTGTATAAGAATAGAAACTAAAAAGATTTGGAAAGTTCATCAATATGAAAGAGTTAGCATATTGGCCCGCAGTAAAATCTCTTACAAAAAATGAAAAATTTACCAGTAAAAGAAAAGACATAAATAATCTTGATCATGTTGATCAAATTTGGGAATACTTAAAATTTAAATGTGGAAATACTATAGCTATAAATGATTTGAGAGGAAAAAATAAAGAAAAATTTTCCTATTCTGAGTTAGCTAATTTAATCACTAAAGTCTCTAAATCTTTTAAAAATTATGGATTAGTTAAGGGAGATGTTGTCACATTAATCTCTGAAAACTCCCCAAGATGGTTAATAGCGGATCAAGGATTAATGAGATTAGGAGCTATTAATGCTGTAAGAGGGATTAATTCACCTTCATTAGAATTAGAGTACATAATAAAACACTCTAATTCTGTTGGTCTAATTGTTCAATCTAAGGAAGTTTGGTTAAAGTTAAATAAGAAAAATGAATTAAAAAAAAGATTTAAATTTATAATTAATTTGGAAGATGAACAATTTGAAGATTTAATAAATTGGCCTGAATTTATTAAAGCAGGAGAAAAAGATATTTTAAAAAATAATAGTTTTGAAAAAGATAATCATAAGATTAATGATATTGCCAGCATTCTCTATACATCAGGGACAACAGGCAAACCAAAAGGAGTTCCCTTAACTCATGCAAACTTTTTACATCAAATTATAAATCTGGCCTACATCGCTGATCCAGAACCCGGAACTTCTGTCTTGAGTGTATTACCTATCTGGCATTCGTATGAAAGAAGTGCAGAATATTTCTTTTTTTCATGCGGGTGTACTCAATATTATACAAATCCGAAATTTCTGAAAGATGATATCAAACAAGTTAAGCCAGTTGTTATGGCTACTGTTCCTAGGCTATGGGAAGCCATTCATGATGGCTTTTTCTTGGCTTTAAAAAAAATGCCTTCAAAAAAACAGAAAATCATAAAGATTTTGATAAAAAATAGTTCTATTTTTAAAAGAAATTTCAGGAAGATCAGAAATTTAGAAATTAATCAAGTGAGTTCCTTAGAAAAAATATCTTTGACAATATCTGTAATAGGAAGATTTTTTATACATAAGCTATCTTCTACTTTTTTATGGCCAAGTATTTTGAAACAATTATGTGGAGAAAAACTTAAATTTCCAATAAATGGTGGAGGTGCTTTACCTGAGCACGTAGATTTGTTTTTTGAATCTTTAGGTATAGATGTTCTCGTTGGTTATGGATTAACAGAAACCAGCCCAGTACTAACTTGTAGAAGAAGAGAACTTAATGTAAGGGGATCTTCTGGACAGCCTTTAGCATTTACTGAAATTAAAATAATGAATGAAGAGAAGGAGAAGATTTTGAAATATAGGGAGATAGGTAAGATTCTTGTTAAAGGACCTCAAGTTATGAAAGGTTATTTGAATAATATTTCAGCTACTAAAGATGTTTTATCAAAAGATGGTTGGTTTGATACTGGAGATTTAGGTTTTCTTATTCCAAATGGATCTTTGGTTATAACAGGGAGAGCTAAGGATACGATTGTTCTTTCTAGTGGAGAGAATATAGAGCCAAACCCTCTAGAAACTGAAATTCTTAGTTCTGAATTTATTAATCAAGTTCAATTAGTTGGTCAAGATAAAAAATGTTTAACAGCACTGGTAGCTCCAAATATAGAATTAGTAGAAAGAAAATTCCTTGAAAATGATCTTTCAAAACTAAATTCGAATAAAAATATAAGTTTATTTTTTAAGTCGCAGATAAACAATTTGTTAAAAAACAGATTAGGAGCAAGATTTGAGGAGCAGGTATTCGATTGCTACTTTGTTGATAATTTCACTTTAGAAAATGGTTTGTTAACTCAAACTCTTAAGCAGAAAAGAAGAGAAATAGTTGATTTGTATTCATCAAACATAGAAGAAATGTATAAAAAATAAATTAAAAAAAGAAAATTCTTTTTGAGATCTCTATATTAAAAGGGTGATTTAATTTTTTATGGAAACAAAAAACTCAATATCCATCAAACGTTCAATAGCAATAAAAGCTATTGTTACTCCTACTTGGAAAGAAGACGCTGAGAAAGAGTTAAGTAATGCGATTTCTGCAGTTGATCAACAGCTATCACAACTTGAACAAGAAGGTCAACAAATAGTTAGTAATATAAGATCGCAGTCAGTAAATCCATTAGATCCTAGAGTTCAAGAGCAAGTTGGCCAAGTTCAGCAACAAGTTGGTGCAAAAAGGAACGAACTAGAAGAGCAAAAAAGAAATCTATTGCAACAACAAAGCCAAGTTCGCGATTTAAAAATGGATGAGATTGTTGATCAAGGACAGGTTGATAGCTTTTGTGATGTTTCCGTTGGAGATAATCTTATTAAGAAGATGCAAGTTTCAATAACAGTTAAAGATGGGATAATTCAATCTATCAATAATAACGAATAAATTAAAAGGTTTAAATTCCTTTTTGAATGTAAATCATAGTTTCTTTGGGGCTATTTTTTTGTAAAATATAAACATATCAATCTTTAAGAGTTTTGTAAGTTCTTAAAGCTAGTAAATCTTTAAAAATCTATCTGATGACTCACGAAATATTTATGCCGGCTCTAAGTTCTACTATGACTGAAGGCAAAATTGTTGAATGGTTAAAGAATCCTGGAGATAAAGTTGAAAGAGGAGAATCTGTTTTAGTTGTTGAATCAGATAAAGCTGATATGGATGTCGAATCTTTTCAAGATGGATATCTTGCGGCAGTTCTTATGCCAGCTGGTAGCACTGCTCCAGTAGGTGAAACCATCGGACTTATTGTAGAGAATCAGGATGAGATAGCTTCCATACAAGAACAAAATAAAGATAAAAAGACTGAAGTATCCAGTGATGGCCAACTCGAATTGCCAAATAAAAAACCTGAAATAACAGAAGAGAAGCAAAAAGAGGTGCCTAAAATTAATGAGCAGGAAGTCGAAATTAAAAGGGAAAAAGTGCTAGCTACTTCTAATGAGATTCAATTTAACGCCTCTACTATTAATAATTCTTCAAGGTTAATAGCATCTCCAAGGGCAAAAAAACTTGCTTCTACAATGGGAGTTGACTTGGCAAAAGTTCATGGATCAGGACCTCATGGAAGGATTCAGGCTGATGATGTATTGAAGGCAAATGGACAACCTGTGTCTATTCCATGGATAGGAGAAGGGAGTTCTCCGGCTACTATTGGCAGTTTCTCTGTTCAAGCTGAAAGAAAGTCAAAGACATTAGGCAATAGTTTTGGTAAACCTGGAGAAACTGTTCAATTTAATACTCTTCAAAAAGCTGTAAATAAGAATATGGAATCTAGTTTAAATGTTCCATGTTTTAGAGTTGGTTATTCAATAAATACTGATAAATTGGATAGCTTTTATAAGAAAGTAAAGCAAAATGGGGTCACTATGACTGCGTTATTAGTTAAGGCAGTTGCTAAGACACTTAAAAAACATCCACAAGTTAATTCAAGCTTTTCAGAAAACGGAATTTCTTATCCAGAAAATATAAACATTGCGGTAGCTGTTGCTATGGAAGATGGAGGGTTGATAACTCCAGTATTAAAAGAACCTTGTAACACTGATTTATTTGAATTATCTAGAGAGTGGAAAGATCTTGTGAAAAGATCTAGAGCAAAACAATTAGAACCAGATGAATACTCAACAGGAACATTTACTTTGTCTAACTTAGGAATGTTTGGTGTTGATAGATTTGATGCAATACTTCCACCAGGTACAGGTGCGATTTTAGCCATAGCATCTTCAAAGCCAACAGTTGTTGCTAATAATGATGGGTCAATATCTGTTAAAAAAATAATGCAAGTAAATTTAACCGCTGATCATAGAGTGATTTATGGTGCTGATGGTGCATCATTCTTAAAAGACTTGTCTTCTCTCATTGAAAACGAGCCAGAAACACTTGTAGCCTAATTTTAATTGAATTTTGAAATTCATAATGAAGAAATAGATCATAAGCTAGAAGCTTATGATTATATTCTAGATGAAACATTAATTGCTAATAAACCTTCTAAAGTAAGGCATGAATCTAGATTAATGATAGTTAAAGATAGTTCATTAAAAGAAGACTTTTCAACAAATAAATATACAAAGAATCTCTTGGACGAACTCAGAGATGGGGATTTGGTAATTGTTAATGATACGAAGGTGATGAAAGCAAGGTTAAAGGTTGAATTAGAAAATGGAAAACTTGTTGAATTATTAGTTTTGGAGAAGGCAGATGAATCTACTTGGCTATGTTTAGCAAGGCCTGCTAAAAAGTTAAAAATAAATAGACAATTAAATTTAAAATCATCCTTGGCAAAAGATATAAAATTGCATATTTCTGGGATTGATAAAGAAACTGGAGGAAGATTTATCAAGTTTCCAGGAAATATAAATGATCTAATATCAATGAATAAACTCCTTGATATATATGGAGAAATCCCCCTCCCTCCATATATAAAAAGTGGCGAAGAAAAATCTTTTCATGAAAATAGTTATCAAACTGAGTATGCAAGTAATCCTGGAGCAGTTGCTGCGCCAACAGCAGGATTACATTTAAGTAAAAACCTTATTTCAAATTTAAAAAACAAAGGTATAAGAGTCATGCCTATTACTTTACATGTAGGTTATGGAACATTTAAGCCAATTGATCAAGAAGATTTATCTAATTTAAAACTTCATAAAGAGTGGGTCAGCGTTAGTAGGAAAGTGGTAGAAGAAATAAAAAAGGTTAAAAAAACTGACAGTAGAGTAATAGCTATTGGAACTACTAGCGTAAGAGCTCTTGAAAGTTGCTATTCGTATGAAATGGAAGAGCTAATTCCTATAGATAAGTATGTTGATTTAGTAATTAAGCCAGGCTATAAATTCAAAGCAGTTGATGGATTATTAACTAATTTTCATCTTCCAAAGAGTTCATTATTACTCCTAGTAAGCGCAATGATTGGTAGAGAAAGATTACTAAATCTTTATAAAAAAGCCATAAGAGAAAAATTTAGATTCTTCTCTTATGGCGATGCTATGTACATTTCACCAGATTCATTTCTGGTGAAAAAATAAATTTAAGCTTTAACTGGCTCCTCAATTATTCCACTTGGAACTTCAGTAAACATAATTGATGATAAATACCTCTCAGCTAAATCTGGTAAAACAACCACTATAGTTTTCCCTGCATATTCATCTTGCTCAGCTAATCTAACAGCTGCGGCAGCAGCAGCTCCACAAGATATTCCCACGAGAAGCCCTTCTTCTTTTGCCAATCTAAGAGCCATCTCGATTGATTCATCATTCGTAACCTGTTCAACTTTGTCAACAATTGATAAATCAAGGTTTTTAGGAATAAATCCTGCGCCTATGCCTTGTATTTTGTGTGGTCCAGATTTAACTTCTTCACCATTCATTGTCTGTGTAATAACAGGGCTGTGTGATGGTTCTACTGCTACAGAAACAATATTCTTGCCCTTCTCTTGTTTGATGTATCTTGAGACTCCTGTAATTGTTCCACCTGTTCCAACCCCTGCAACAAAAACATCAATCTCACCATCGCAATCATCCCAAATTTCAGGCCCAGTTGTTTTGAAATGAATTTCTGGGTTTGCTGGATTATCAAACTGACCTGGCATGAAGTATTGAGATGGATTACTTTCTGCTATCTCTTTAGCTTTAGCAATAGCTCCTGGCATACCTTTGGCAGCCTCTGTTAATACAATTTCGGCGCCCAATACTGCCATCACTCTTCTCCTTTCAATAGACATAGATTCTGGCATTGTAAGGATTAGTTTGTAACCTCTTGCTGAAGCTGTAAAAGCTAAGGCAATTCCAGTATTCCCAGATGTAGGTTCAACAATGGTTTTGTCTTTTGTAAGTTTTCCGCTTTTCTCCGCGTCCCATATCATGTTTGCACCAATCCTGCATTTAACACTGTAGGCAGGATTTCTACCTTCAATTTTTGCTAATACAGTAGCTTTAGAGTTTTTAGTAACTGATTTTAATTTTACTAATGGAGTGTTTCCAATAGCAAAACTGTTGTCCTCATAAATTTTTGCCATTTATACGTTGAGAAAATATATATTAATAATAACTATTATTTAATAAAAAGAGTACATAGGTTTTTATACGGTAAATACTAGGAATTTAAAAATTATTTAATGCTTCAGAAAAGGTTCTCCATAAGTGATCTTTATCTTCTAGTCCGACGGATACTCTAATAAGGTGCGAAGGAATGCCAAAACTTTCAGCCCAATCTAATTCGTCATAATGAGCTAATAAAACATAAGGACATACAAGGGTAAATTTTGTACCTAAACTAGGTCCTTTTGATATTTGAAGATAATCATAAAATTTTTTTGCTTTCTCTAGACCTCCTTTTAATTCAAACGATAATAAGCAACCATATCCACCATCAGAAGTAAGTATGGAATTGAAATTAGGACAATCTTCGGGATGGAAAATATTTTTGATCTCTTTATGGGTTTCTAATCTTTTTTTTAATTCCAAACATGCATTATTTTGGTCAAAAACTCTTTGTTTTACATCTCTACTAACTTTTTCTAGAGAGACTATATCGCTATCTGAAAGCTTTGGAAGGTTTATTTCATTTAAAGTATTTCTAAACTGATCAATCCATCTGCTTTTTGGATTTAGTATTAGTGAGCCAGCAAGAATATCACCGCTACCGGAAAAGATTTTTGTTAGTGAAGTGAAAACGATATCTGCATGCTCTAGAGAATTTATATTTATATTTGAACCAATAGTATCGTCAACTATCACAGGTATTTTTATTTTATTTGCTATTTCTGAAATTTTTTTTATGTTCACACATTTGAGCATTGGGTTACTTGGTAATTCAATAATCAAGGCTGCTGGATTTATTTTTTTTATTTCTAATTCAATATCCTTACAATTTTCTTCTGTAACTAACTTTGCTCCATGAAAGATATGCATTGGTAATTTAAGTACATCTACATATGGGAAACCAATTTGAAGTGTAGGTCTATCTGGAAACAATTTATATATTATTTCTAATGATGTGTATAGTGCTGACATGCCAGATGAAGTTAAGTGGACATCGTTGTAGCTTGATTTTGTAAAATTGGAAATTCTATCTTTTATTTTTTGGTAACTTTCATTGGCTAAAGATTTTGAAGGGCAATCCTCACAGCCTAATTCAATTGCAGCCGCTCTTGAAGATATACCGAGACCTGTATGTTGCCAAAAAGATTTTGCATATTTGCTTGCTGATTCTTTAGTAATTAAAAAAAATAAATTATGTCTTCTTTCGATATATGAAGATTCTACAGAAGTATTTTTATCGCAGTATTTTTTTGCTTTTATAGCTATGCTTTCGTCTGGATAGGGCCAGACACTTTGATCATTTAAGTGACTTTCTTTTTTTACCTTTTCACATAATCTTTTTACTAAAGGATTAAGTCCAAATCGAGGATAGATTGACCTTAATAATTCCATGCATTTTGGATTTTTTTCCTCATAATTAATTACATCATTCCAAGTTGGTAAAGCTACAGAAACAGCATGTTCATTATCAGGAATCGAATGCCCCAATTCTATATTTCTCCATATTGGATTTTTAAGTAAATTTCTCAATTTTTAGAATTTATTAAAGGCAAATAATATATCTGAAATTAGATCATTTGTATCTTCACAACCTACCGACAATCTTATAAGAGAATCATCAATACCTAGGAGATTTTTTGTTTTATCATCAACAGATGCATGAGTCATTGTTGCAGGGTGGCAAATTAAACTTTCAACGCCTCCAAGACTCTCTGCTAATGAGAAATATCTAAGACATTTACAAAATTTAAAAGTGTCAGCTTTATTTAAATTTAATTTTAGGGTGATCATTGAACCCCCAGATTTCATTTGTGATTTTGCCAAATCAAATTGTGGATGTTTTCGATTAAAGGGGTAAAAAACTTTACCAACGATTCTGTGATTTTCAATTTCCTTAGAAATTATCTCTGCACTTTTTGTTTGTTGTTCGATTCTTAGAGGTAGAGTTTTTACTCCTCTTGTAATTAACCATGAATCAAAAGGAGAGGGTTGAAGTCCTAAAGCTTTTTGAGAGAAAAGCATCTTACTATTCCATTCCTCATTATTTGTTAGGACTGCTCCACCAAGTGCATCACTATGGCCATTTATAAATTTTGTTGTACTTATAAGAGAAAGTGTTGCGCCTAGTTCTAGAGGTTTTTGAATGATAGCTGTAGAAAAGGTGTTATCTAGAACAACAGGTATTTTGTATTTATTAGCTTCATCACAAATAAGTTTAATATCAAGTACTTTTAAAAGCGGATTTGTTGGACTTTCGAGCCATATTAAAGTTGGCTGAAAGTCTTTAATTTCTTTAAAATTTTCTTTATTTGTAAAATCTGTACATAAAACTTCTATTCCAAATTTTTTGAAAACTTTATCGAACATTCTTACTGTACAACCATATAGATTTGACTCGCAGAGTATTTTATCTCCTGATTTTAATGAAGATGTAATTGCAGTTACTGCACTTATGCCAGATCCAAAGATTGTACAATATTTGGATTCTTCTATGGATTTAAGTATATTTTCTAGGATTTTAAAGTTTGGATTACCTGATCTGGTGTAATCGAAATTGCCCTTATTACCATGTTTAAAAGTTGAGGTAGAAAAAATTGGTGGCATGACACATCCAGTTTCTTCAGAAAATGTCTCTCCATGATGAATTGATAAGGTTTTAACACCTGGCTTTTTGATAATATTTTTCTTATTTCCCATTATTTTCAAAATAAGAATTAATTAAACCCCTCACCAATAAGGTGAGTGGTTTAATAATTTGAAGAAAAGGATTTTTATACTTTTCTTGAATAGTATTCAACAACTAATAACTCGTTTATTTCAAGCGCGACCCATTCTCTATCGCACTTTCCGTTGATTTTGCCTGTTAATTTAGGTTTGTCTAACTCTATATGAGGTGGAACATTAGCTAAACCAGGAAATTCAATATTTCCTTCTACAAGTTTTTTACTCGCTTTGTTTTCTTTAATGCTAATTACATCTCCTGGTTTACATTGGTAACCAGCAATATCAAGAACTTTTCCGTTAATGGTTACATGCCCGTGATTTACTAATTGTCTTGAACCTGGGATCGTTCCACCAAAACCTAATCTAAAACAAACATTATCTAATCTGTTTTCTAAAAGTCTAAGGAGATTGGTTCCTGTAGAGCCTTCTTGAGCCCTAGCTTTTTTAACGTAACGAACAAGTTGTCTTTCAGAAACTCCATAGTTGAATCTAAGTTTCTGCTTTTCTTCTAGACGAATTGCGTATTCTGATCGCTTGCGACGGGCTTGGCCGTGCTGACCTGGAGGATTTGACTTCTTTGAAGCTTTCCTAGTGAGACCTGGTAGTTCTCCCAAGCGACGCGTAACCCTTAATCTTGGGCCGCGGTATCTTGACATAATTTTAAATTAAAATTGAGATTTGCAATAAATTGGATAATTGATTAAATTCAACTAAACTAATTACTACTAGATTCTTATTTTACATCATTAAAGTGATTAAAAGCGTCAACAAACTACTTACATCTATACTTCTTTTGATGATTTCCTTCTATCAAAAGTGGTTCTCCCCTTTTTTTGGACCAAGATGCAGATTTATACCAAGTTGTAGTTCTTATGGATACGAGGCTATTAAAAGGCACGGCCCTTGGAGAGGTGGATGGTTGACCCTAAGAAGATTAAGCAAATGTCATCCGTTAACTCCATGCGGTTGTGATCCTGTTCCTGATTAAGTGAATGAAAATACTCATTTTTGTTAGGAAAGGTTGTTGCCTTTGTGAGACATTAAAAAATAAACTAACAAAAATAAATCTTAAAGAAATAAAACCTAAATTAGAAATTAATGAAATTGACATAGATAGGTTTGATTTGTACCAAGATAAATATAAAATATTTGATAATGAAGTTCCTGTTGTCGCTATTAAAGAAAGTACGTCTCAAAAAATTATTGAGTTACCTAGGATCTCTCCAAGATTGAAGGATGATCAACTAAAAAAATGGCTAGAAAAAAATATAAATATTGCTTTGAATAACAATTAATTGGAAGATGAGATCAATAAAATTACATAAACTCCTATCTTTAGTAGAAATTGTTCCAACATCTGGGTTGATAAATCCAGAAATAACTAATATATCTTTTAATTCCAAAGAAGTTGAAAAAGGAACTTTGTTTTTGGGATTACCAGGATTAAATGTCGATGGAGGGAAATATTGGAGAGAGGCTATTGAAAATGGTGCAGAGGCAGCCATTATTGGTTTCAAAGCCAAAGAATTAACTGAAACTATTGATCATAAAAAAGTTCTTGTTATAAAAGAGCCTTTAGGGGATCTTTTTTGTGGTCAAATAGTATCTGAGTTTTGGAATAGACCTTCAAGTAAACTTAAACTTATTGGTGTAACAGGTACTAATGGGAAAACAACAATAACTTTTTTATTAGAATATCTTCTTAATAAATTAGGAAAAAAGACAGCTTTATTTGGAACATTATTTAATAGGTGGCCAGGATATTCAGAGGTATCTTCACATACAACTGATTTTGCGGATAAACTTCAAAAGAAATTAAATGCTGCAGTTGAAGCCGACTCTGAGTTTGCAATATTAGAAGTAAGTTCCCATGCTATTGCTCAAAATAGGATATCAGGTTGTGAATTTAAGGCAGCTATTTTTACAAATTTATCTCAAGATCATCTTGATTATCATTCCGATATGGAATCGTATTTTAAGACAAAACAAAGATTATTTTTCCCGCCTTACTTATCAGAAAAAAATGGGACAGCTGTTTTAAATTGCGATGATCTTTGGATCTCTAAATTGCCAACTCATCTAAAAAAAAGATCGTCTGTAGTTTCTACAAAAAAGATTAAGAGCGAATTTAAAAATGAAGAATTATTTTACGTAACAGATAAAAATTTCACTGAAAAAGGTTCCTCATGCATCTTTCATACCCCTGAAGAAAAAATTAATCTTTTTGTTCCACTAGTTGGAGAGTTTAATTTAATGAATGCAATTCAAGCAATAACAATTTTGTATAAACTTAATTTCTCTCTAAAAGATTTATCAAGATCAATAAAATCTTTTCCAGGTACTCCTGGGAGAATGGAGAAAATTGATATTGATAATAATGATGTTTCAGCATTACTACCAACTGTAATCGTTGATTATGCCCATACTCCTGATGGATTAAAGAAAGTTTTGGAATCAATTAAAAAACTTTGTGAAGGAAAAATCATAACTGTTTTTGGATGTGGTGGAGATAGAGATAGTGGAAAAAGACCTTTAATGGGATCAATAGCTGAAGAGTTTTCTGATTACGTTTTCATAACATCAGATAATCCAAGGTCAGAAGACCCTGAAAAAATAGTAAGTGAGATTTTAAAGGGTATTGAAAAAAGAGATCAAATAAAAATTGAAATTGACAGATTTATAGCAATAAAAGAATCTATTGAATTTGCAAAAAAAGAAGATATTGTTTTAATCGCAGGTAAAGGACATGAGGACTATCAAATTCTAAATGATAAAATAATTGATTTTGATGATAGAAAAATTGCTTACAAATTTTTAGAAGAAAAAAGTAAATCTAAATAAAATTTATTAAGTAAATAAGAGAGATATTTGCACAAATAATAAGAAAAGTTTCTTAGAATCAAAAAAAATTATTCTTCAAAAATGAAAGGTTTAGCCTTGGTTGTAGGCTCTGGTGGAATTGGTACCCAACTAGCTACAGATTTGAGCAAAAGTGAAAAAGAATTGGATGTTGTTTTGTGTGGAAGAAAAAGTCAATTTAATTCTTTTTGGGAATTAGACATAGAGGATTCTCAATCACTTTTGCAGTTTAAAACTAAAATTTCGAATCATTCTTCAGAATTAAGATTAGTAGTTAACGCTACTGGAAGACTTCATAGTGAAACTCTTAAGCCAGAAAAAAGATTACAACATCTTGATAAAAAAAATATGATGGAAAGTTTTTCAATAAATGCCTTTTCTCCTATTTTATTAGCTAAAGCTATTGAAGAATTTATACCAAAAGATAATGATTTTAATTTTGCGAGTATAAGTGCAAGAGTTGGTAGTATTGGAGATAATCAGTCTGGAGGTTGGTATTCATATAGAGCCGCAAAATCTGCACAAAATCAGTTTTTTAAATCTTTAAGTATTGAGTGGGCTAGACGTTTTCCAAAAGCTACTATTACATTGCTTCATCCAGGGACAGTAGATACTGATTTATCTAGACCTTTTCATAAATTTGTTCCAGAACATAAATTATTTAGTACTGAAAAATCATCCCAATTAATGATCAATATTATTAAAAATCAATCACCAGCATCTACCGGAAAATTTATTGCATGGGATAGCTCAGAAATTCCTTGGTAATTTTTTTATTTCTTCAGAAAGTAAATTAATTTCATCATCTGTTGTCATCTGATGCACGCATGCTCTGAACCATTTTGGGTCTTCTAAAACTCTAATCCAAATTTTCTTTTCTCCAAGTTTCTTCACAAATTTGTCCTTATTTTCAATATTTTCGATATTAAAACTAACTATCCCATTTAAGTATTTTTTTTCTAAAACTAAATCAATTTCGTTAAATTGATGTAAATTATCCCAAAGTTTTTCACTTAATCTTTTGATGTTGTTGCTTTTTTCTTTTTCAGGGCAGTCTTTATCCAAAAGATCTAAAGAAGTCCGGAGACCTGCAAGTAAAGGGATACAAGAGGTAGCTACTTCAAACTTCCTTGCATCTTCATGAAAAAGGTTATCTGACGGCTCATAAATACCTTGTTCTTTTTTTAATGATTTCCAACCAATTATTGTTGGATCTGTTTCATGAATAAATCTATCTGAGACATAAATAGCTCCAAGTCCTTCAGGACCACATGCCCATTTATGAGAAGTTATAGAATATAAATCAGAATAAAAAACTTCTTCTTCAATTTTTATATGACCAAAGGTTTGAGCACCATCAACAAGTAGATAAGAATTTTCTCGATTATTTTTTAATTCGATAGAAATTTGTTTTAAAGGGATTTTATATCCAAAGTTCCACAAAATATGAGAAATAATTAGGATCTTAGTCTTACTATTTAGATTTTTTGAAATCTCTAAAATTATATTTTCGTCGTTTAGATTTTTAATTTTTTGGATTGGTAAAATTTTAAATATTAATTTATTTCTTCTACAAAATTCTCTGCTCGCAGCTACTACTCCAGGATGTTCACAGTCACTTATTAACAATTCTTCTCCCTCTTCTACTTTTATACCCCAAAAAGGCAAAATCATTCCAGAAGAGATATTCTCAGTTAAAGCTACATTTTTTGAATTAACACCTAATTTTTGTGCAATAATTCCTTTTGTAGTCAATATTTCTTTATGAATAAAAGGCCACATATCATTTGTAAATGGTCCTAAATCTTGAATGATTTCCCAAGTTTTAACTATTGCTTCTAGAGAAGATTTTGGTAATGGTCCTTGACCTCCATAATTAAAGTAATATTTGTTTTTTAATGCGGGTATTTGATCTCTTAAATTAATTGTCATTTAAATTTTAAAATTAAATTTCTTAAGAAGGGCTAAATATTGCCTACTAAAGTAACTGTTCTAAATTCAATATCTTCAATAACTTTCCAAGGTTCATTACTTCTTTCCGCGAATTCTAAGTTTTTAAAACCTAGATCTTTAAAATCATTTAGGAATTCTGGCTCATACCAGGCTCCACTAATACATCCTGTCCATAGATCATGATCATTTTGTAATCTTAAAGGAACTTTTTTACTTGAGACAATATCGCTAATGGCTATTCTTCCATTATCTTTAAGAACTCTTTTTATATTTCTTAAAAGATTATTTCTAGATTCAGGATTTACTAAATTTAAAACACAATTACTTAAAATAATATCAACTGATTTGTCTGCGATTAACGGATTTAAATCTTTATCTAATTCATCGAGATTTTCAATTGAGCCTTCAAGAAATTCTGTATTGATAAAACCAATCTTTTCTGAAAATTTTTTGGAAGCAGATCTTGATAATGTAAGCATATCAGGATTTTGATCAACCCCAATTACTTTCCCCTCTCCGCCAACAATTTGAGAACAAATAAAGGCATTTTTGCCGCTCCCACTACCAAGATCTAAAACAATATCATTCTTCCGTACATATTTCGTTGGATCACCACATCCATAATCCCTTTCAATAACTTCTTCAGGAATTGCCTCAAGTAAAACAGGATTAAAACCAACAGGTGTGCAAAGACAACTTTCTTTTACTAATGCAGCAGAACCATACCTTTCTTGAATAGAATTTTTATGATCAAGACCTTTCAAAGTTTTATTTGACTCATCAGTATTGCAGCAATCGCTAGACATTAAAATAATTCTGATTTTGATAAATATAGCTAAAAAAAAAACCCCTTAGAAGGGGTTCTTTCTTTTGGAATTAAATTATTTAGTGTAGTTAGCACCTCTGTAATTTAATTCTGCCTTTTCATTACTTGAAGAAGCGTCATCCATTCTATTGGTGTATACGTTTCTTCTGTAGGTAAGTTCAACAGGTTGCTTGTTAGCAGCCTTTTTGTTTTGAACGTAGTTTTTACCTCTGTAAGTTAAAGTAGTCATGTTTCGATGTGACAAAACGGCCATCCCCCGTTCCTTGGTATGACTCGAACTGCGCCCTCTAATGAAGGTGAACGAAATGTAGCATCAGCTACTCATTAATTATAAGCGTATTTTTGTGTTGTTGTCCAGATATTACGTATAGAAATAATTTTTTAATTTTTTTTTAATTATTATCTTAAGTAAATTTTGATGTGATTTATATCTAAAAGGGATTAGGTTTATATTTAATTTCCGCTTTACTAATTAATTTAAATTTATGACAGGGTTTTTATATTTTTTGGGAAATACTTTGAGATGGCCCGCTTTAAAACCAAAAGAATTTTTTTCTTTACATGCGTACTTCACTATTATTTATTTGATAACTTTTACATTAAGTAAAAATGAAGTTAATCAGTCAAATTTAGTATTTACATTAGGAATTTTAGCTCCTCTTTTAATTGCTATAGGTCAAGGTCTTCCTGTAAATTGCTTAGATTTTAAATCTTCATTAACTAAAGAATTAAGCAAAGAGTCGTAAAAAAGATTTTAAAAAAATAGCTCACAAAACTTGAACTACTTCGCTGATTTCAGGAATCATTTCTTTTAGCTTTCTTTCTATTCCCATTTTTAATGTCATGGTACTGCTTGGGCAGCTTCCACAAGCTCCTTGAAGTCTTACTTTAACAATTGGACCATCAATTTCTGCTATTTCTACATTACCTCCATCTGATATTAAGAAAGGTCTTAGTTCATCTAAAACCGTTTCTACATTTTCATTTGTAAGTGGTAATGTTTCAGTACTCATAATTTTGAATTAACTTTATAATAAGCCTAGAAAGAAATGCGATTAATTGCAAAAAAAATAAATTTTCTGTTGTGACTTCTAAAAACATCTTAAATCAAAATGATAGTTATGATGCGATATTGGTAGGGGCAGGAATAATGAGCGGAACACTTGCTTTATTAATTACAGAGATTTTACCTGCAATAAAAATATTAATTATAGAAAAGTTAAATAAACCAGGTAGTGAAAGTACTGGTGCATTTAATAATGCAGGAACTGGTCATGCTGCAAATTGCGAATTAAATTACACCCCCTTAGATGAGAATGGAGATTTACAAATAGATAAAGCCCTTTCTATAAATCGTTCCTTTGAAAATTCAATGTCATTATGGGCCTCATTGTATGCAACTGGAAAGATAGATATTAGAAAATTTTTAAAATTTATTCCTCATATAAGCTTTGTCACAGGTACTGAAAATATTTCTTTTTTAAAAAAAAGATTTAAAGCAATGTCTGAATATCCAGAGTTTGCAGACATGGAATTTTCATCATCTTTTAATCAAATAAAATCTTGGGCACCACTTATTACTAATAGTAGAAATCCATTAGATAAAGTTGCAGCTACTCGAATAAAAAGAGGAACAGATATCAATTTTGAGGCTTTAACAAGAGAATATCTAACTTATATTTCTAAGAATAAAAATGTTGAAATTAGTTATAAAACTGAATTAATAGATTTAAAGAAAACTAATAAAAACAATTGGGAATTAAATTTTCGTTCAGAAGGTAGAAAAGTTTCTTTAAGGACTTCATATGTTTTCCTCGGGGCTGGGGGTAAAACAATAAATTTTCTTCAGAAATCTAAAATTCCAGAAGCTAAAATATACGGTGGTTTTCCTGTTAGTGGAAAATGGCTTATTTGTGAGGAAAAGTCTATAACGGAAAAACATAATGCAAAAGTTTATGGAAAAGCAGATATAGGATCACCTCCAATGTCAGTGCCGCATTTAGATACAAGATGGATTGAAGGCAAAAAATTTCTTCTCTACGGTCCTTTTGCTGGTTTCACGACTAAATTCTTAAAAAAAGGCTCTTATTTTGATTTATTTAGTTCAATTAAAAAAAATAATTTATTTTCTATGCTTGATGTTGGGATTAAGAATAACGAATTAATTAATTATCTTTTTTCACAATCTCTTAAGAGTCATAATTCAAGAGTTGAAAACTTAAGGAATATGATGCCATCAGCTGAGCCTTCGAATTGGTATTTAGAGAATGCTGGACAAAGAGTTCAAATAATCAAAAAAACTAAAGATGGAGGTTCTTTGCAATTTGGCACGGAAATTGTAAACTCGGAAGACGGCTCACTTTCTGCTTTATTAGGTGCTTCTCCTGGAGCTAGTACAGCAGTTTCAATAATGATTGAGGTTTTAAAAAAATCTTGCCTTTTTAAGGCTGATAAATTTGATCTTGAAAAGAAATTAAGTAATCTTCTTTATGAATCTGAATTAAAAAATGAAAGTGATAATAATTTTTTAGAAATTATTAAAAAAAGAAATAATTCTATTTTAGGTTTCCATCCATAATCTTTATTAGCTATTATTAATTAATGAAGAAAATATAGGAACTGTTCTCTAATTTATATGACTGATATATCTGTTTCAAAAATAAGAAATTTTTGTATCATAGCTCATATTGATCATGGTAAATCTACACTCGCAGATAGGTTACTTCAAGATACTGGTACTGTGAAGCAAAGAGATATGCAAGATCAGTTTTTGGATAGTATGGATCTTGAAAGAGAAAGGGGCATAACAATCAAATTACAGGCTGCGAGAATGAAATATCAAGCAGAAGATTCTCAAGAATATATTTTAAATTTAATTGACACTCCAGGACATGTTGACTTTTCTTATGAAGTAAGTAGATCTTTGCAGGCTTGTGAAGGTGCTTTATTAGTTGTTGATGCAAGTCAAGGCGTAGAAGCGCAAACTTTAGCCAATGTTTACCTTGCTCTTGAAAATAATTTAGAAATAATTCCTGTTTTAAATAAGGTTGATTTGCCTGGGGCAGATGCTGAAAAAATAAAGAAAGAAATTGAAGAGATAATTGGATTAGACACATCAAATGCTATAAATTGTTCTGCTAAAACTGGAGAAGGTATAGAGGATATATTAGAAGCAGTTGTCAATAGAATTCCTCATCCCCAAGATGAAGTCAAATCTCTTACTAGGGCTCTCATTTTTGACTCTTATTATGATCCCTATAGAGGTGTAATTGTTTACTTCAGAGTAATATCTGGGTCAATCAATAAAAAGGACAAGATCTTACTCATGGCAAGCAAGAAAAACTATGAGTTAGATGAAATTGGAATAATGGCTCCTGAGGAGAAGCAAGTAAATGAACTTCATGCAGGAGAAGTTGGTTATCTGGCTGCATCTATAAAGTCAGTCGCTGATGCAAGAGTTGGAGATACAATTACATTATTTAATTCCCCTGCTAAAGATCCTCTTCCAGGATATAAAACAGCCAATCCTATGGTGTTTTGTGGATTGTTTCCAACTGATGCAGATCAATATCCAGATCTAAGAGAGTCTTTAGAAAAACTACAATTATCTGATGCAGCGCTTAAGTACGAACCCGAGACAAGTAGTGCTATGGGATTTGGCTTTAGATGTGGTTTTTTAGGACTTCTTCATATGGAAATTGTTCAGGAAAGATTGGAGAGGGAATATGATTTGGATTTGATTGTAACGGCGCCTTCAGTGATATATAAAGTTAATCTAAACGATCAGGAACAGATATTTATTGATAATCCTTCGACAATCCCAGATCCTCAATCAAGAGAATCAATAGAAGAGCCATATGTAAAAATGGAAATTTATTCTCCGAATGAATTTAACGGGACACTAATGGGTTTATGCCAAGAAAGACGAGGCGTTTTTATTGATATGAAATATATCACAACAGATAGAGTGACCTTGATTTACGAAATACCATTAGCAGAGGTCGTTACTGACTTTTTTGATCAAATGAAAAGTAGAACTCAAGGATATGCATCAATGGAATACCATTTGATTGGATATAGAAAAAATGATCTCGTTAGGTTAGATGTTCTTATAAATTCTGAAAGAGCTGATCCTTTAACTTCAATTGTTCATAAAGATAAGGCCTATGGGATTGGGAGGGGTTTAGTAGAAAAATTAAAGGAGCTAATACCAAAGCAACAATTTAAAATACCAATTCAGGCTTCAATAGGTAGCCGTATTATTGCAAGCGAAAGTATTAGTGCATTAAGAAAAGATGTCCTTTCCAAGTGCTATGGGGGAGATATTTCTAGAAAAAAGAAACTTTTGAAGAAGCAAGCTAAAGGTAAAAAGAGGATGAAGGCTATGGGTAAAGTTGACGTACCTCAAGAAGCTTTTATGGCAGTTCTGAAATTAAATCAGTAATTAATTTCAAATTAAAAACTAAAAGCTACTTTATCTTTAAAACAACAGGTATATTTTAGTAGATTGAAATAATCATAAATTTGTGAATTCAAACTCATCAAATCAAGTTGCTCAGAACATTAGAAGGATTGGATTTTTAATTGTACTTTTATATCTTTTAATAGTATTGATTATGAAAGTATTAGAGGCGAATAACTTTTTTGGTTATTCTTTATCATCATTTAGTAATGATATTTTTGCTCCACCTTCCTTAAAACATTTATGTGGTACGGATAGATTAGGAAGGGATGTTTGTTTAAGAACTTTACAAGGATCATCGATAGCTATTGAAGTCGTATTTCTTGCAATTTTCTTTGCTTTAATCTTAGGCCTTCCATTAGGCTTGTTGAGTGGATATTTTGGAGGGATCCTTGATAAAGGCTTATCACTTGTAATGGATACTATTTTTTCAATTCCTGTTATTTTACTCTCAGTTGTAGTAGCTTTTGTTCTTGGTAAAGGAATTATTAATGCCTCTATAGCCTTGTGCATAGTTTATTCTCCCCAATATTTTAGATTGATCAGAAATCAAACAATGTTAATAAAATCAGAGACATATGTTGAAGCTGCAAAAGTTTCGGGAGCTGATGTTAAAACTATAATTTTTAAATATATACTTCCAAATGTAATAACTCCTTTGCCTATTCTACTTACCTTAAATGCTGCGGATGCTGTTTTGGTATTAGGAAGTTTAGGCTTTTTAGGGTTAGGAGTTCCTGCAAATGTTCCAGAATGGGGAAGTGATCTTAATCTTGCGCTAGCGGCTATACCTACTGGAATTTGGTGGACTGCTTTATTCCCTGGATTAGCAATGTTTTTTTTAGTCTTAGGTCTTTCTTTTATAGGAGAAGAATTAGAAAATATTTTTGAGAACTAAAAGTTAATTTTAATATTTTTTAGTTTTTAACAACTTCAATAATTTCTCCATACTGATTTAGCATTGGATATTTATTTCCAGACTTTCTATATATAGAACCTAACTCAGGATAACTCCATTCAAATAATGTCTTTTCGTACTCTTCGGCACTTAAACCTTCTCCATTAAGAGGAAGTAAATCTTTACTTTCTCTTTGTCTAATAGCTTCAAAAAGTAATATGGAAGCTGCTACTGAAACATTCAAAGATTGGACCATTCCTGACATTGGAATGAAGATTGATTCATCAACTTTTGAAATTAGTTGATCACTTAATCCCCATTTTTCTGCTCCTAAAACAAAACAAGTATTCTCTGAATAGTCAAAATTTCTGTAATCGGTCGATCTCTCATTTAGTGTTGTTCCATATAATTTAAAACCTTTTTTTTTAAGTTCAGATACTGCAGAAATTATTGTTTCATGATTATTTAATTTGACCCATTTTTGACTCCCTTGAGCTGTACTGTTAAAAGTTTTAACTTTATCTTTTTCACAAATAAAATTCGCTTCAAAAACTCCTGCCGCATCACATGTTCTTAATATCGCAGATAAATTGTGTGGCTTATTTACTGCCTCTACTAAAACCGATAAGTTTTTCATTCGGCAATTTAAAACATTTTTTATTCGCTCAAATCTTCGTGGCAAAATCGACATTTTAAAAATGTTTAAAGTTAATTAGATTATATTCGTTCAAAAAAATATAATTTAAAAAATAAATTTTTAGTTTTAAGTGATTACTTTTATATTAATTCAAATTCGATCAAGGGAATATTAAATACGTTATTTCGTTTATAATATTTAAGTAATTAAGATAAGATTAGATGGCCTACATTGAATGGGATTACACAGTTATAACCAGTATGGTGGAAGCTCAGGGCTGGACGTTACCTGAACATGATTCAAAAGAGTGGGTACAATTTAACGATGAACTTGGAGAAAGGATGAGAGGAGTTGGAATTGTGTTTGAAAAATATTGTAAATTTGCGCCAGATATAGGAGAAGGAGTACATCTCTTGGACGATTAAAAATTTAAACCATTGATGTATCCCTTGATCAATGGTTATTAACAATCATGGTAAGAGAATTTTGATTGAATTAGAGAATGAAATTATTAAGGCTTTATAAAGCTTCTTTTGAAAATCTATAAAGTAGTTTTCATAAAAAATTCTTTAGAAAGCTTTTAATTTTTAATTGTCCACAAAAAAGTTATTTAAATTTTATATTTAAGTAAAAGATAAGATGCAAAATAAATTAATTTTTCTATTCGATGGTGGCTGTCCATTATGTCTTAGGGAAACGAAATTCTTAAAAAGTAAAGACAAGCTAAATAAAATTGATTTTGTTGACATCAATAATGTTAACTATAATCCTCTTCTCTTTAAGGACATTTCATATGCAGAAGCAATGTCTAATCTTCATGGGATTTTAGAAAATGGAAATATTATTAAAGGGTTAGACGTATTAGCATATTCATATGAATTGATAGGTCTAGGTTGGGTTTACTATCCTTTAAAAATTGAATTTATAGCACCAGTTTTGAGGTTATTTTACAAATATTGGGCAAAATATAGACTTAAAATTACTGGTAGATCAAATATTGAAAAACTCTGTACCTCTGAATGTAAGCAATAAATTATGGAAAATATTGATATAGATAGATTAATCGAGATGTGTTGGGAAGATAGAACTCCTTTCGAAGCGATTGAGTATCAATTTGGTTTGAAAGAAGAAGATGCTATTAAAATAATGAGAAATAATCTTAAGCCAAAATCATTTAAAGTTTGGAGAAAAAGAGTTTCTGGAAGAAAAACAAAACATATGGAACTTAAGGATTCGTCTAGATTTAAATCTACTCATAAAAGAAAATTATAAATTTTGAAAATCTTACCAAGCAAAATATGTCCTGTTTGCAATAGACCATTTAATTGGCGCAAAAAATGGAAAGATTGTTGGACGGAAGTTAAATACTGTTCTAATAGATGCAGAAATAGGAAGTCATTAGTATGAATCAGATATCAATCATATTTCCAAATCAACTTTTTAGAGAAAGTCCACTCTTGAAATTAAGTTGTGAAATTTTGATGATAGAAGATTCATTATTTTTTGGTAATGATAAATTTCAAAAGTTAATTAATCATAAAAACAAATTAATTTTCCATAAAGCCTCAATGCTTGCATATAAAAAATATCTGGAAAATTTAGGTCGCAAAATTCTTTATATTGAGAATAAAAATAATCTTTCCACTGTTGATTATTTATCAAAATATTTGCAAGGAAAATATCAAAAAATAAACATTATAAATCCTCATGATTTCTTAATTATGAAGAGGATAAATAGATTTGTTGAAGCCAATAATCTTAAATTAAAAGTTTTACAATCCCCAATGTTTATTACTAATGAAGACTTACGAGAGTCTTTTAAATCTAATCCCAAAAAACCCTTGATGGGTAGATTTTATGAGAATCAAAGAAGAAGTCAAAATATATTATTGAATCCTGATGGCACACCTCAAGGAGGTAAATGGAGTTTTGATGAATTAAATAGAAAAAAATTACCCAAGAACATAAATATTCCTGAAATCCCAAAATTACCAAAGAATCAGTTTGTAATTCAGGCTGAAAAGATAATTTCTAATTTACAGATAGAGTTTATAGGTGAAAGTAATTATTTTATTTATCCAACTTCTTTCGAAGAAACGGATAGTTGGCTTAATGATTTTTTCGAAAATAGATTTTCTTTATTTGGCGATTATGAAGATGCAATTAGTAAGGATAAAGTTTTTTTATGGCATAGTTTACTTTCCCCTCTCTTAAATAGCGGTTTATTGACTGCCAAAGAAGTTATAAATAAGGCATTAACTTATGGTGAAAAAAATAAAGTTCCTATTAACTCTTTAGAAGGTTTTATTCGTCAAATAGTTGGATGGAGAGAATTTATTTGCTTAGTTTATGAAAAATATGGGACCAAAATGCGTACTACTAATTATTGGAATTTTGATAATAAGCCTATGCCTGAGTGTTTCTATAAGGGAACCACAGGAATCGAACCAGTAGATATCGTCATAAACAATATTATTAAATACGGTTATTGCCATCATATTGAGAGACTTATGATAATAGGTAACTTTATGCTTTTATGTCGGATACATCCTGATCATGTTTACAAATGGTTTATGGAAATGTTTATAGATTCTTACGATTGGGTAATGGTCCCTAATGTTTATGGAATGAGTCAGTTTAGCGATGGAGGGATCTTTTCAACAAAACCTTATATTTCTAGCTCAAATTATGTGAAAAAAATGTCTGATTATAAAAGTGGTCCTTGGTGTTCAATCTGGGATGGTTTATTTTGGAAATTTATAAAAGATAATGAAACTTATTTTAGAAAACAATATAGACTTGCAATGCTAACGAGAAATTTAGATAAAATGAGTGACGAAAAGTTATATGGTCATTTAAGAATAGCAGAGGGATTTATTAGTAATCTTTATTAAAATATAAAACTTAATTTACAACCAATTTTTAAAACTTAAGAGAATCTTATGATATTAAGAAATATTAAAAACAAGTGTTAGATTAATAGAATAATAGGTTATTAATTAATTTTAAAAATTTATTCAGGTGCTATTTCTACTCCTTTCTTTACTTTTTAAGAAGTTAGATTGGATTATAAATTTATATATAAAATGCAGTCCTCTTAAAGATTTAACTTCTTTCAAGGCTACAACAATTAATGATTTAGTAACTGTAAATATTGTCTCGAGTTTAAAGGCTTTAAATTTTATCTCATCCTTATAAATGAAAAAAAATAAAAAAAATAAAATATTTTCAAGAGAAAAAGTTCATTCTCTTAATATCTATATATTTTTGGGATTCAATTTAACCTTGGTTAGTGTTCTTGGATTTATTTGGTTTAATACTTCAATTAATAGCTAAGAAAAACACTCATAATTAATAGTATATTTAGCATATATAACTAAATAAATTTTATACATTGATAAAAGGTTATCTTCAGAGAAAAGCATCTTGGGAAATTCTATTAAAAGTAAGTTCTGGCATTTATTCAGATCATGCTCTAGAAAAGGTACTAAAAAATTATGAGTTCAATTCATTAGATATAGCATTCATAACCGAATTATCTTTTGGATGTATTAGGTATAGAAAATTTCTTGACCTTTGGATAGATCATATATCAAAACTTTCTCATGCAAAGCAACCACCAAAACTAAGATGGCTTTTACATATAGGTTTATATCAATTATTAAAAATGGATAAAATACCTTTTTCTGCCGCTATTTCTTCAACTGTAGAAGTTGCCAAGAAAACTGATTTAAAAGGTTTGGCTGGAACTGTAAACGCTATATTACGAAATACCGTTAGGCATATAGAAAAAGAAAATCTCCCAAAAATATCCTCAGATGAAATAGAGAGATTGTCTTCTCTTGAGTCATTACCAATATGGCTTGTAAAAGAAATTGTTAATTGGGTAGGAATAAAAGAAGCTAAAAATATCGCTAAGGCATTTAATAAAAAACCTTCAATTGATTTACGAATCAATTCTCTTAAAACTGATTTAAATAAATTTTTGAATGAACTTTCCGAATGTAATATTAATGCTACGGCAATCAGTCAATTAAAAAATGGGATCGCTTTAAATTCTAATCCTAGGTCTATTAAAAAACTCCCAGGTTACACCGATGGCCTTTGGGTAGTTCAAGATAGATCTTCTCAATGGGTCTCTCCTCTTTTAAATCCAATGAAAGGGGAAAAAATTCTAGATGCTTGCTCTGCCCCTGGAAGTAAAACAACTCATTTAGCTCAGTTAGCTAATGACGAGGCTGAAATACTAGCTGTTGATAGATCAGAAAAAAGATTGAAAATACTTCAATCAAATTTAGAAAGATTAAATATAAAAAGTGTTAAAACTTTGAAAGCTGATGCTACTAGTTTATTTGATATTAATCCAAATCTAATCTCTTATTTTGATAAAATCTTAATTGATGCACCATGTTCAGGTATTGGAACCTTAGCAAGAAATCCTGATTCAAGATGGTCTTTAAGTAAGGATAAAATAAATCAATTAATTCTTTTACAGGAAAGATTATTAGAAAGTATTTTGCCTCTTTTAAAAAGAAATGGAACTTTAGTTTATTCAACTTGTACAATATGTCCTGAAGAAAATAATTTTCTAATTAAAAGATTTTTGTCAAAAAATAAGGAAATAAAATTAGAAAGTGAAAAACAAATCTTACCGAAATTTGATGAACCAGGGGATGGATTTTATGCAGCAAAAATTTCTTATAAATAAATAAAGTATCTTATTATTAAATCTTCAAATCATATATACTACTTATAAATTTTTTCCAAAAATAAGCTGCATTACCACTAGATAAATTAGATTCTTTGTTTTCATCAAAACCTATCCAAACTCCAGTAGTGAGATTATTAATTGAACCAATAAACCAAAGATCCTTGTTCCCGTCTGAAGTTCCTGTCTTGCCATATACTCTTTCTCCTTTAATTGCGGCGGCTATCGAAGTCCCTTCCGAAACTGATTTTTCAAGTAGATTATTTAGGCTTTTGTTTACTTTGGAATCTAATATCTTTTCATGAATAAATTTATTTTCCCAAATTAATTCATAATTATTTGATTCTATTTTTTCAAGAATGCTTGGCTTATATAAATTTCCATTGCTATTCAAGGCTGCATAGGCATTTGTAATATTTAGGAGGCTATCTCCATAAGATCCGATTGCTAATGGTAAAAACTCTTCAAGCTGCTGTGTATACCCTAGGCCAAATAAATTAGCTAGATTTATAATTCTTTTTAGGCCTATATTACTAGCGATTTTTAGAGGAACTATATTTGAGGAAGTTTTAAAAGAATCTATTAAAGATATCTTACCTCGATAAATTTCAGAAAAATTTTTGGGACAATAATCTTTCCAGCACTTAGGTAAATCTTCGTATTTATCACTTAATTTCATACCTTCTTTCAATGCTGCAGTATAGGGAATAATTTTAAAAGTTGAACCTAAAGGCCTTATGGCTGAAGTAACTCTATTAAATTCGTTTATTGTTGGATTCTTACTCGTTATCATTGTCCTAATTAAACCACTATTGGATTCTATTGATACCAAAGCTGTTTCAATATTATTAGGCCCTATAGACCTAGAAATTTTTTGTCCTATTGTCTGCCAATCCTTGTTGATGCTGGATTTTATCCTTAAAAATTTATATTTTTTATGATTTTTAATTTTTTTATTTGTTTCCTTGAGGATGAAATTTACTAATAAATTATCTTTAGAATCTTTATTATTTATTGAATAATTTAAGATAACTTTTTCTTTAAGGGCTTCATTTCTCTCGTCTAAAGATATGTAGCCATCAATATACATATCTTTTAAAATTTTATTTCTTTTTTTAATAGCTAAATCTATATTTTCATAAGGCGAATAAATTGAGGGAGCAGGTGCTAATCCAGCTAATAAGGCAACCTCAGATAATGATAATTCTGTTATCAGTTTTCCAAAATAAACTTGTGAGGCCTCATTAATGCCATAAGCTCCTGCTCCTAAGTAAATATTATTTAAATATAATTTTAAAATTTGTTTTTTACTGAATTTAAAATCTAATACTAGGGAAATTATTATTTCTTTAATTTTTCTTTGAAAACTTAAATCATTATTTAAGAAAATTAATCTTGCTACTTGCTGAGTAATAGTGCTTCCACCCTCTTTAAAGTATCCACTCTGAATATTACTAATAAAGGCTCTTGATAAACCTATTAAGTCAATTCCATTATGGTTAAAAAATCTTTTATCCTCACCAGAAATAAAAGAATACTTTAGAAAAAATGGTATCGCATTTGTATTATCAAGAACATCAAATTTTCGACTTAATTTTCTTATTATTTTATTGTCAGAAGAAAATATTTCATAAGAATGGGGTATTGATTTTGAAGTATTTATTTTAAGTGGGTCAAAGTTTAAAGTAATCCTAATTAAATTAAGTATGGGAAAAAATATGACAAAGAAAATAAATATTGAGGAGCTAAAAATAAAATATTTATATTTTATTCCATTCACTTTAAGCTACTAAAAAACTATGCCCTATTGCTAAAGCGGTGACTAACATTCCAGTTATAAGAAATGGTTGCGCACTTGCCTGGTATTTGACATCAAATTTTAAAGGATCTCTTAGTAACCACATATCTTGAAATGTAATTTGAGGAATTACCAGTAAAACTAAAATTACTGATGCTAAATGTTGTCCAATAACAATTAATACGATAACCATTGCTAATTGAAAAATATCAATAAGACCAGCACTTATTCGACTAGCTTTTTTAATTCCAAATATTACAGGTAACGAATTCAATCCTAGTTTTGAATCCCCTTCAACACTTTTGAAATCATTTATAACTGCTATTCCTAGCCCAGAAAGACTATAAGCAAGAGTTAGTAATGCAGTAACAATGGTTAATTTCCCAAATAAGGCTTGTCCCGCCCACCATGGAAGAGCTATATATGAAGCTCCTAAAGCATAATTTCCTAGCCAGCCGTTTTGCTTCAATTTTAAAGGAGGAGCAGAATATATATAACTTACTAAAGATCCACCTAAAGCTAGAAGAAAGACAGAGGGAAAACTATGTTTTGCATATAAATCTAATAAAAAAGAAACTACTAAACCAGCAATAAGTAAAACCCAAATTTGTATTTTTACTTCCTTAATCGAAATCTTTCCAGAAGGGATTGGTCTATTAGGTTCATTAATAGCGTCAATTTCCCTATCAAAAAAATCATTAATAGTTTGGGTATAACCGGCTAGAAGTGGTCCGCTCATGAGCATACATGCTAGTGAGGCTAATACATTACTTATTGTCCACTGAAAGTTTCCGCTTGCGGCAGCTCCACAG
The DNA here is from genome assembly GCA_003210285.1 of Prochlorococcus sp. AG-686-J21. Classification (GTDB taxonomy): domain Bacteria; phylum Cyanobacteriota; class Cyanobacteriia; order PCC-6307; family Cyanobiaceae; genus Prochlorococcus_A. The sequence goes on along the minus strand of QCVS01000011.1, from coordinate 8,313 downwards.
ATTACCCCCCATATCAAAGGGATCCATGTGATTGGCTTCATTAATTGTATACGTAGTTTCCAAATACTTGAAGTCTCAGAAGCCCCTTTTATTCCTAATAATTGTTTTGGATCATTCACTTTTAATATTTAACCTTTCTCAATTTCTTCAGGGAAAAACCAATTTTCTTCTCCATTTTGCAATCTAACAGTAATGCCAATACTTCTCCCGTCAGTCATTTTATATCCTGTTGTTACAACTCTTGGGTTTGATGATATTTGATCAATTAGCTTTGCAGGTAATCTATCTTTAACCTTGTTAATGTTAATTTTAACTTTACTACCAATTTTGGGTAATAATTTAGTTTCAGCCATAAGAGGTAAAATGGAAGCTATTATGCAAGATTAACAGCCTTTGGACAATTTTTTTTAAAATGGTAGCTCTTCGTTTAATTCCTTGTTTAGATGTAGCTAATGGAAGGGTAGTTAAAGGTGTTAATTTTGTAAACCTTAGAGACTCTGGAGACCCTGTCGAATTAGCATGTAAATACTCTGAAGCAGGAGCTGATGAATTAGTATTTTTAGATATAAGAGCAAGTGTAGAAAATAGAAAAACATTAGTTGATCTTGTCTCTAGAACTGCGAAATCAGTTAATATACCTTTCACCGTTGGTGGTGGAATAAATTCGATCATCTCAATTAACGATCTTTTAAGAGCAGGAGCAGACAAAGTAAGTTTGAATTCTTCTGCAGTTAAAAATCCAGATATAATTTCCAAAAGCTCTGCAAATTTCGGAACACAATGTATTGTTATTGCTATTGATGCGAGAAAAAAATTTAACAAATCTAATGAATGGGAAGTATATGTTAAAGGTGGGCGTGAGAATACTGGTTTAGATGTAATAAGTTGGGCAAAAAAAATTGAGGAATTAGGTGCGGGAGAAATTTTATTAACTTCAATGGATGGTGATGGGACACAAAATGGATACGACCTATTATTGACTCAAATGGTTGCAAATGCTGTTAATATCCCTGTGATCGCGTCTGGGGGCGCAGGCTCTGTTGAAGATATTTATAATGTTTTTACTGAAGGTAAAGCCTCCGCAGCACTTTTAGCATCTTTACTACATGACAAAAAACTTACTATAGATGAAATAAAATCTTTTCTTATTGAGAAGAAACTACCAATTAGACCTAATTAAAAAAATAATTTATCATTAATTAAAAATATTTAAATATGCGATATAAAAAAACTAATGAGGTTAAAACTATTTTTAATAAAATTTCTTGTAGTTATGACTTTTTAAATAGTTTGCTAAGTTTGGGATTACACAAATATTGGAAAAAGGAATTAGTTGATTTATTAAAACCAATTGATGGAGAAAATTGGGCTGATTTATGTTGTGGGACTGGGGATTTATCATTTTTAATCTTAAAAAAAATTAGGCCCAATGGAAGTGTTACTGGAATAGATAGTGCAAAGGAAATTTTAAATATTGCAATGGAAAGGTCGAAATTGATTGGAAATAAATTTATCTGTTGGGAGATGAAAGATATCTTAGAATTAGATGAAAACTCAAAAAATTATGATGGAATTTGCATGTCTTATGGTTTAAGAAATTTAGTCAATGTTGAAGATGGACTAAAAAAAGTATTTAATCTCTTAAGTGATAGAGGTAGAGCTGGGTTTCTAGACTTTAATCATTCTAAATTTAATTCTTTAGCTGATTTGTTTCAAAAAATATATTTAAGATTTGTTGTAGTCCCAATTTCAAAAATTTTTAAATTGAGTAAAGAATATTCTTATATTGAAAAAAGTATAAAAAATTTTCCAGAGGGAAGCAAACTTATGTTAATTGCAAAGAGAGTAGGGTTTAAGAAAGTTGAATATAGGACTATTTTTTTTAATCAAATGGGAATACTTATACTAGAAAAATAAAATTCATGTTAGCTATTTTTTCTCCAACAAAAAGTACATTTCCCCCATCTTGATATCTCACCTTCCGGTGCAGGACTATTACATATTTTACAAATAATCATATTATTATTCTTTATTCTGCTCGGATGATTCTCCCAAACTGTTTTTGCATTAATCTCTTTTTTATCTAAGACTTTGACCTCATAATTTTGTATTATCTTTATTTCCTTTAGATTTATTCCATATCTGCTAATACTCTCCTTTAATCTATGTTTGTTATAAATTAGTGCCTGCCGCCATTGTGGATGATTTACAGCAATAATAAGAGTTTTTTGCTCAATTTTTAATGGCTTACATGCTTTAGATAGTTCCAAGCCAATTAACTTTTCCCAGTTTTCATTTAGTTTGGATAATTTATCTAAGTCTTTCCATGATTTTTTGAAATCATCAAGACAATTACGCATTGAAGATGGATATCTTTTATTCAATATTGGTAAATATTTTTTATTCAATTTGTATAATTAAGGTTATAAGTTTTAAGATAATTTAATCTTGTAAAGATTGCCTGTTTTTTTATATTAAGGATTTGTGAAAGTTTTTGGATCTTTAGCTAAGACTGCATATTACTACAAAAATATTCAAGGATTTTTTCCTCATTGGAAACTTCAATACAAATTTAAATGTAAAAGTACAGAATATGAACTAACAAATTGGCTTCAAAATTCTCCAATCAAAAGATATAAACCAAGAGCAATAGTAGCTAAAGAACAATTTTTAGGAATAGGTCAGAATTCAAGACCATGGGTTTCTCCTAAAGGAGGAATTTGGCTAAGTGCGGCTTATCCAATTTTCACCTCAAAATTCTCAAGTGAGATATTTAGTCTGTCATTTGCAATTAAATTATGTGAAATGTTGCATAAGGAATCTATAAAAGTCGATTTAAAATGGCCAAATGATATTTTTTTTAATTCCAAAAAATTAATTGGATTTTTACCTAGAGTTATAACAAGAGGAAAAGAAATTATTTATGTAAGGATAGGTATCGGAATGAATTTTTTAAATAAAACTCCATTAGAGGGCATTGCTTTATCTGAAATACTTAAAACTAAAAATATATGCGAATTTTATTGGACTGCAAAAATCCTTAAAACTATTCATGAGTCAGTCGAATGTAATGGTAGAAAAGAATATATTATTAATAACGCAAATAAATATCTTACAAAAAAACATTTACCTAGGGGTTATAACTCAAACGATTGGGAAATAAAAGACGTAGATAATAATGGGAATTTGAGAATTTATAATGAAATCCAAGAAAAAATATTAACGAGGTTTTGAATTTATTTGATTTTTAATTCAATTATTTTTCCATCTTTAAACCTTGCTATTTTTTTTGCCCGACTTGCAACTTCATCTTCGTGAGTAACTAAAACTATAGTTATGCCTGATTCATGAAGTTTATCAAAAAGGTCTAAGACATCCTCTGTCGTTTTTGAATCTAAGGCCCCAGTGGGTTCATCGGCTAATAAAATTGCAGGATTATTGATGATTGCTCTTGCAATAGCTACACGTTGTTGTTGCCCTCCTGACAATTGATTAGGACGATTATTTACTCTCTCAGAAAGCCCAACTTTGTCTAATGCATTTTTTGCTCTTTTTTCTCTTTCTATAGGATCTACTCCTGCATAAATCATTGGTAAAAGAACATTTTCTAGTGCTGTAGCGTCTGAGAGAAGGTGGAATTGTTGGAAAACGAATCCTAATTTTTGGTTTCTTAATTCAGCTAATTCATCATCAGATAAATTTTCAATTGGAGTTCCATTTAATTTATAAACACCTTGAGATGGTCTGTCTAGACAGCCAATAATGTTCATTGCAGTACTTTTACCTGAACCACTTGCGCCCATAACAGCCAAATAGTCCCCTTTATAAATTTCTAAATTCACATTATCTAAGGCTTTTACGATAAGATCATCTTTGCCATACATTTTTGATACTTTTTCTAGGGTCGCAACTTTTTTAGTCATTTAAGAATATTCTTTTAAAGCACATTATTTGTTATGGCTAATATATCCTGTAAAAAAGGAGTTTCTGATACTGCTGAATTAGCTAATTTGAAAAGAGGGTTAGAAAGTATTCCTCCTAAAGCAGTAACAGCTATGCAAGTATATAGTGCAATTCGAAGAGGAGGTAATCCAATGATATTCCAGTTGATCTCAGGATAAGATTTAACTATTTCAGAAGCTTCTTGGGGTTCTTTTACTACCATCATTTTTATAACCGAGATGTAGTAATAAATTGAAATTACTGAAGTTACTAATCCAACTACTACTAAAAGGTATTGATGATTAGCCCATCCTGCAAAAAACAAATATATTTTCCCGAAAAAACCCAACATAGGCGGCAGCCCACCAAGAGAAAGAAGACATAGGCTTAGCCCCAAAGTAATTAAGGGATCTTTTTGATAAAGGCCTGAATAATCTGCAATTCTATCTGATCCAGTTCGGAGTGAAAAAAGTATTACGCATGAAAAAGCCCCTAGATTCATAAATAAATATGCAGCTAAATATAAAACAGCTGATGATAGACCATCTTGTGTTCCAGATACTATGCCAATCATTACAAATCCAGCTTGACCAATTGAACTGTAAGCCAACATTCTTTTCATTGAGGTTTGGGCCAAAGCAACAATATTTCCAAGAGCCATACTCAAGATGGCTAAAATTGTAAATAATAGTTTCCATTGTTCATCGAAAGAGGAAAAAGTAGTGCTTAAAATTCTTATTGCAAAAGCAAATCCCGCTGTCTTAGACCCTACAGATAAAAAAGCTACTACAGGTGTGGGGGATCCTTCATAAACATCAGGTGTCCACTGATGAAAAGGAACTGCAGCAATCTTAAAAGCAACAGTTGATAAGACAAAAACTAGTGATAAGGATGTAATAAATGATGGTTTATTTATTATCTCTACACCAATTGTTGATAAGTTTGTGGAACCACTAAGACCATAAAGGAATGAGGAGCCATATAAATAAACAGCAGCAGCAGCAGATCCAACAAGGAGATATTTTAAAGCGGCCTCTGAACTCCTAGGGTCTCTCTTGAGATAACCAGAAAGACAATAACTAGCTACTGATAAAGTCTCTAAAGATATAAATACACTGACAAGGTCAGTAGATCCACACAAAAGCATAGCTCCTAAAGTTGCCGATAAGACTATTGCAGCGAATTCACCAATTGGACTTCCACTCTGCTCTGTATAACGCCAACTAATGAGTAAAGAAATTAGAGTTGATAGTGCAATAATTGATCTAAATGCAATAGCCAAATTATCTGAATTAAAAGAGCCAAGGAATGCAGTATTTACAGGGTTACTCCACTGCAAAGCGAGACTTATAAGAGAACTGCCTAATGAAATGTAACAAATTACGGGTGCCCACCTTGAGGCAGTTTTTTCGCCAGAAAGATCTACAAGAAGAGTTCCAACAATACCAAGCAAAATGAAAGCTTCTGGAATAATTGCTTGAGCATTTAAATTAATTGTAAAGATTTCGTTGGGCACTTAATTAAATTGAATGTTTGATTGTAAGGATGTAAGAGTTAAACTTACTTGATTATAATTTGTGGGTATGTGTTTTGAAAATCTCGAGCAATATTGCTTGAAGGAGTTTCAATTAATCATAATATGCCCTAATTGATTAAAAAAACACTAATTTTATCGAAATAGACCTTGGATCACACACTTGTTATTGTTGAAAGTCCTACAAAGGCAAAAACTATAAGAAGGTTTTTGCCTCCTAATTACGAAGTTCTGGCTTCTATGGGACATGTAAGAGATCTTCCAAAAGGAGCTGCTGAAATCCCTGCATCAGTTAAAAAAGAAAAATGGTCAAGGATAGGAGTAAACACTACAGAAGATTTTGAGCCACTTTATATTGTCCCAAAGGAAAAGAAGAAGGTCGTTAAGGATTTAAAAAATGCTTTAAAAGATGCAACTCAATTGCTATTGGCAACTGATGAAGATAGGGAAGGAGAGAGTATAAGTTGGCACCTAATGCAAATTCTTAAACCAAAAATTCCTACTAAGCGAATGGTTTTTCATGAAATTACTAAAAAGGCAATTAATAAGGCACTAGATGAGACCAGAGAAATTGATATGGAATTAGTTCAGGCTCAAGAAACAAGAAGAATCCTTGATAGACTTTTTGGATATGAACTTTCTCCATTACTTTGGAAAAAAGTAGCTCCCAGACTATCTGCTGGTCGTGTTCAGTCTGTTTCAGTAAGATTACTAGTTAACAAGGAAAGAGAAAGGAGAGCGTTTAAAAAAGCATCTTACTGGGGATTAAAAGCATCTTTGCTTAAAGATAATATTTCTTTTGAATCTAAGTTATTTAGTTTAGATGGCCAGAAAATCTCCAACGGTTATGATTTTGATGAAAAGACGGGTAACTTAAAAAAAGGTAATAAATCTTTAATTTTAAATGAAGACATGTCAAAGAGTCTTCTCAAAACTTTATCTAAGGAAAAGTGGAAAGTATTAAAAGTAGAAAAAAAACCCACAATTAGGAAGCCTGTTCCACCCTTTACTACTAGTACTTTGCAGCAGGAAGCTAATCGAAAACTTCGACTATCTGCAAGAGAAACAATGAGATGTGCTCAAGGTTTATATGAGAAAGGTTTTATTACATATATGAGAACTGATTCAGTACATCTTTCTGAACAAGCCATTAAAGCCGCGAGAGAATGTGTAAATTCAAAATATGGGAAAGAATATTTATCAAACTCAGCTCGTCAGTTTAATTCAAATGCAAGGAATGCACAAGAAGCACATGAAGCTATCAGGCCGGCTGGAGAAGTATTTAAGACTCCAAATGAAACAGACCTTTCAGGAAGAGATCTTTCTTTATATGAACTAATTTGGAAAAGAACTGTTGCCAGTCAAATGGCTGAAGCAAAATTAACAATGATTAATGCTGAAATAGAAGTTGGGGAAGGATTATTTAAGTCAAGCGGAAAAAGTATAGATTTTGCAGGTTTTTTTAGAGCTTATGTAGAAGGTAGTGATGATCCAAGCGCATCATTAGAACAGCAAGAAGTAATTCTTCCTAATTTAACTCAAGGGTGTGTTCTAGAAGTTGATAGCAAGGAGGCTACTTATCATGAAACCAAATCTCCAGCTAGATATACTGAGGCTGCATTAGTCAAGGTTTTAGAAAAAGAGGGAATAGGAAGACCTTCTACTTATGCAAGTATTATTGGAACAATTGTAGATAGGGGCTATGCAAATATTTCTTCAAACTCTTTGTCACCTACATTCACAGCTTTTGCTGTTACGGCATTATTAGAAGAACACTTTCCTGATCTGGTTGACACTACATTTACGGCAAAAATGGAATCTTCATTGGACGAAATTTCTTCAGGGAATCTTGAGTGGCTTCCATATTTGGAAACTTTTTATAAAGGTAAAAATGGTCTTGAGGTAAAAGTTCAGAAAACTGAGGGTGATATTGATGGAAAAGCATACAGACAAGTTGATTTTGATGACTTACCATGTGTAGTCAGAATTGGTTCTAATGGACCATGGCTTGAAGGGGTAAAAATAGATGAATCAGGAAACGAAATACAGGCAAAAGGCAATCTCCCTATGGATATAACTCCTGGCGATTTAGATAAAAAGAAAGTTGATCAAATTCTTAGTGGCCCTTCAGATCTTGGTACTGATCCAAAAACTGGTGAGCAAGTATTTTTAAGATTTGGCCCTTATGGACCTTATGTTCAGTTAGGAAATACTGAAGAAGACAAAGCCAAGCCAAGAAGGGCCTCTTTACCAAAAGAGTTAAAAACGGATGACTTAACTTTATTGGAAGCTCTAGAACTATTAAGCTTACCAAAACTGCTAGGAGAACATCCCGAAGGTGGAATTGTTGAGGCAGACAGGGGTAGGTTTGGTCCCTATATTAAATGGATAAAGAATGAAGATGATTCTGAAAATAGATCTTTAAAAAAAGAAGATGATGTTTTTAAGGTTGATCTTAAGCGCGCATTAGAAATCCTCGCGATGCCAAAATTAGGGAGAGGAGGACAAGAAGTAATAAAGGATTTTGGAAAACCTAAAGAATTAAATGATAAAATTCAGATTTTAAATGGACGATATGGACTATACATAAAGTGCGGAAAAACAAATGTTTCTTTGCCTAAAGATACTGATATAGAAAAATTTACACTTGATAATGCTTTGGTTTTATTAGAAGAGAAAATGAAAGATAAAAAGAGCTCTGGTTTCAAAAAAAATAAAGTAATTAGTAAAAAGACCTCAAAGAATAAAAAAAGTAAAAAATAAATATGGGTTTTATAAAAAATAATTTGTTTGTTTTGATTATTTTAATTTTATTGCAATCTTGTTCTGGAGGAAAA
>QCVS01000010.1 GCA_003210285.1 Prochlorococcus sp. AG-686-J21 | reverse complement strand
ATATCTATGACGTATTGATAACTACTAAAAGAAAATTTAGAAAAAACTTCTAAATGCTTTTTTTAATCCATGCGAGTATTCATTTTTTCCTTCTTAAATAAAGAAACAGTTTCATCAAGATCTAAACAAGGTTGAATATTAATATCCATAAGTCTTCTCCATGGATGCCATTGTTTCCAAATTGTTTCTAAAGAATCTGCACTAACAACGGAATGACCAATGCCATTTTGGATCATAAAAATCCATGAATGAACTTCATAGTTCTCAGGTCTATTTTGAGGTCCTCCCGATTCATACCAATTAATAAGCATTTCTCCTCCTTCTTCTTGATCTTCGCCGTCTGCAAATTCATAAGAAATTAAATATCTTTGCATGTAATTAAAATTTTAATATTTTAAGCTTGATAATACAGTATTGCCTTTCAATTTTATGTTTGCTAAAAATTAAAAAAAGAAGTGTTTGTTATCAATGATCGTAAAAATTGAAAAAATCAAAAAGAACATTTTAAGTAATGTTTTGTTTATAAATAAATCCATTTTTGAGTATTTTCAAAAACATGATCTTTTTGTCTGATTTGAAGCATGTAAAATTTTGACTTAAATTTTTTCTGATCAAGATCTATAATGTTTAGAGAATTTATATAGTTGATAAAAAAATTTATGAGTAGTAAGTCAAATAATTCTAATCCAACTGGAAACCTAGATTATGAGGAGATTATTGAGGAGGAAATAATTAATTCATATGAAAATAAGTTTGAAGCTAATTCTGATATCAATAATAAAAACAAAAGATTTTATAGACTTAAAAGAACGCCTCTTGAAGTAATAAATAGATTATTTTTCTTTTTCTTTGTTGGAAGTTTTATCTTCTCATTCTTTTTAGCTTATTCAGAAAATAAAGTCTGGTTCGTTATTTATTTAATTAGTGCATTCTCATGTATTTTTTATACTCCAAATAGAAAAGCCCTTAAGGAATTAATAGCAGCCTGGCCTAACATTGAAGATCTTATTAAAGGAAGAAGCTTGTGGAGGAAGGATAAGTAAATAATGAATCCAATTACTTCTTTTAAAAAGTGGATATTAAATATTCTTGTTCCTTATATTGAGGGATCTAAAAAGAAAAAGGAGAAAAAATAATAATGAATGCGGTTGGTTTAGGAATAACAATTGAACTTTTTTTGTTAATTGGAGTTGTGTTTTGGATAAGAAAATTGAAAAGTAATCAGAGTAGACAACCCTCCTTATCAAAAAAGATTATAAAAAACCTAAAGTTTTAAAAAACTTTTAAATAATAATTTGTTTCAGAAAGATCAATTGGTTCAGGCAAATTAGTTTACTTTTTGCTCTCACTTTGTATAAAAAATCAGTTAGAACATTGGAATAGTTTTTAATAAGATGACTTTTACAGCACAAGGACTTGCTCCCATAACCAACCCATTGAATAGTGTTTTAGTTGAAAAGAAACTAATAAATGTTGATCAGAAATTTATTCAACTCGTTTCTTTAGCTGAGGGTTTACCTAGAACTGAAATCCTTGAAAGTGGTAAAAATTATTGGAGAGGTGTTTGTAGAAGTGCAATTTTTAGATTTCCAGACGATCTTGAGATCCTAAAACTTGATGCAAGGAGTTATGTCGATAGATCCAAAGGGATCATTCAAATAAGATCAGCGGCAAGATTAGGTCAATCAGACTTAGGTGTTAATTTAAGAAGAGTTGAATATTTAATTAATCAATTAGAGAAAATTTAATTAGGTAATTAGTGTGTTTTATATTTAGTTGAGGTTCTTTTTACTTTAAAGATGTGCTTTAATTCGAAATAATATTTGAACAGCCATGGTGAAAATAATTTTAGTTGCGATTATTGTCGCTTTAGTATATTCCCAGCCTGATCTACGTTTGACAGTCGCCGATTGGTTGAGATCAGCTTCTGATTTTTTAATTGAGTCAGTAAAAGTAAAACAATAATAAATTGTTTTGAGAGATTTAAATTACACCTGAAACAGAAAGCATTTGTTTAATACATAAAGCGACAAAAATAAATATTAATATCCGACTAAATATGTATTTCACAAAATTAATAAATTCTTTTAGATACATAATAGAAAAATATTGTGAAATTTTTGAATAGTTAACGATAATATGAGATATGAAGCTTAGATTATTTGAATTCTATTTTATTAAAGACTACTTAAGGCCTTTTTTTGGTCTTATTTATTCTTTATTCTTTCTGTTTTTTTTAGGTGCTATTGGGTATCGAATTACAGAGGGATGGGATTGGGGTGATTGCTTATGGATGGTTCTGATCACAATAACCACTATTGGTTTTGGAGAAGTTCAAACTTTAAGTCCTGAAGGAAGAATTATCACTGTTCTTATAATCGTTGGTGGATTAATTTTTATTCAATTTACCTTTCAAAAAGCTGTTAGATTATTTGAATCCGGCTATTTTCAAAGAGTAAATGAATTACGTTTTAAAAGAATTCTTAGAAAAATGGAAAATCATGTAATTTTGTGCGGATATGGGAGGGTAGGTCAGGAAATATCCAATCAAATAAAAACACAAAATATTCCAATTATTGTTGTAGAAAGTGATGAAGATAGAAAAAAGATTGCTGAAGATAATGGATTGGAGGTTCTTTGTGCCGATGCAACCCTAGATGAAACTTTAAAGTTAGCTGGACTAGATAAATGTAAAAGTTTGGTTGTTACCTTACCTAATGATGCCGCTAATTTATATGTTGTTTTAAGTGCTAAAGGGATAAGAAGCTCTATAAGAGTTATTGCTAGAGCTGGAACAGAAGAAGCTGCTAGTAAATTGAGATTAGCTGGTGCAAGTATAGTTGTAAGCCCTTATATTGCAGCTGGTAGAGCTATGGCATCAATGGCTTTAAGACCAATAGCTATTGACTTTCTTGATCTGCTCGCAGGAAGTGAATGTGAAATTGAAGAATTTGAAATGAGTAATGATATTAGCCTTTTTGAAACTGCAGAAAAGATAACTCTTTTAGAGCTTGGAATAGGTAAAAAAAGTGGAGCTAAAATATTGGCAATAAAAGAAGATGAAAAGTTAATAACTAATCCTGGGGGTGATTTTTTACTTCAGCCAGGTCAGGTATTAATTGCTTTTGGAAGCAAAGAACAACTAACTACCCTTAATAGACTTTTAGGTAATCTTGTAGTTTCAGTTGAGCTATTGAAATAGATACATCAAGAATATTTGAATATAACAAAATAATTTGATGTATATATCTTTCAATTTTTAAATTTCTTTAAGGCTGTAAATTATCTTTTAATTATCAGACTTGGTTTTCCTTAAATAGTGGGCATTTTCAACAAACTTCTCATATTTTCTTCTGCTATCTTATTAGTTCTTTCTCCATCTGCGATGGCATCAAAAAGATTGAGTGGAGCAGGTGCATCATTTCCTTCGAAGATTTACACAAGATGGTTTTTTGACTTAGCTAAATCTGGAGGACCTAGAGTAAATTATCAAGCTGTGGGATCAGGTTCTGGAAGAAAGGCTTTTATTGATGAAACAGTGAATTTTGGAGCCTCTGACGATCCAATGAAAGAATTTGATATAAAAAAAGTTACTAGAGGACTTGTTCAAATACCGATGGTAGGTGGCACAATTGCCTTTGGATATAACTACGATTGTGACTTGAAACTAACCCAAGAACAAGCTGTTCAAGTAGCAATGGGAATGATAAAAAATTGGAAGGAAATTGGATGTAAGTCAGGTAAATTAACTTGGGCGCATCGTTCTGATGGCTCAGGCACGACTAAAGCTTTTACAAATTCTATGGAGGCTTTCTCTAAAACTTGGAATTTAGGTACTGGTAAATCTGTTAAATGGCCTTCGGGAGTTGGAGCAAAAGGCAATTCTGGTGTTGCAGGTGTTATTCAAAACACTCCAGGTGCAATTGGTTATGTAAACCAGTCATACATTAAAGGTAATGTTAAGTCTGCTGCACTTCAAAATCTTTCTGGTGAATTTGTTACTCCGAATACTAAGTCAGGCGCAATAGCTTTAAATGGAATAAATCTTGATAAGAACTTGGCTGGTAAAAACCCAAACCCTACTGCTAAAGGAGCTTATCCAATAGCAACCTTAACTTGGATACTTGCTTATGAAACAGGTAATGGCAGGAATACTAAAGCAATTCAAGATACATTCTATAAATTGCTCAGCGATGAATACCAATCAAAAGCTCCTCCTCTAGGCTTCGTTCCCTTGAAAGGAGAAATTCTAAAAAAATCAATTGAGGCTGTTGGAAGAATAGGTAGATAAATTTTTCAATAGATGTCAAATTATCAAAACTTTCCTATACCTTTAACCCCTCTTAAAGTCTTTTACATCATTTAGTAGTAGATTTATAAAGATATTCTTTTTTTAATGGAAGAGAAATTAGCTCTTTTCAAGAATCGAAAAAGATTCGGAATTGAAAAAAATATAGATATTATTTTTAAGAATACTGCTCTAGTCTTGTCTAGTTTTGTAGCGATCATACTTTTAGGAATTGTTTTAGTAGTCTTTTTTCAGTCATTTGAATCGTTCTCAAGGTATGGTCTAAAGTTTCTTTTAACCTCTGAATGGAATCCAGTAAAAGATGAATATGGTGCATTTACTGCAATTTATGGAACATTAATAACCTCTTTTCTTTCATTATTGATAACTATTCCATTGGGGGTTGGCACCGCAATATTTATTACAGAGGATTTTGTTCCTAAAGTTTTTAGAGAAATAATCGGTTCTTTTGTTGAACTTTTAGCCGCTATACCTTCAGTTGTCTTGGGATTATGGGCAATATTTGTAATGGAACCTTTTTTTAGAGCATTTTTTGTCTTTTTACATAATTTCTTTGGCTGGTTTCCTTTATTTAGTACAGAACCTACTGGTAGGAATTCTTTGTTGGCGATATTCATTTTAGTCGTAATGCTTTTACCAATAGTGACATCTATTGCTAGAGATTCTCTTAATCAAGTCCCTAAAAAGCTTAGAAATGCATCTTATGGAATTGGAGCTAGTAGGTGGAAAACTATTTTCTCGGTAATTTTGCCAGCTGCATTGTCAGGAATTATGGCTGGAGTTTTATTGGCTTTAGGTCGGGCGATGGGAGAAACTATGGCGGTCACAATGATTATCGGAAACTCTAATGCATTTAGTTGGTCACTATTATCTCCTGGATATACCATCTCCTCTATGCTCGCAAACCAATTTGGAGAAGCTGATGGAAGTCAAGTTTCGTCATTGTTTTACGCAGCATTTGTTCTGATGATTTTATCTTTGGTGGTTAATATCTTTGCTCAATGGCTAGTTAAGAAATTCAGTCTCAAATATTAGATAATATGAATTCACTTTTTTACCAAAAAAATTCATCTCGAAATATAGGAGATAAAGTTTTTACTTCTTTGTCTTTAATTTGTGTAGTTATAGCGATACTTCCCTTGATATTTTTGGTAACTTATATTCTAATCAAAGGAGGAGCTCAGATAACTCCTGATTTATTTACTTTAGAACCAAATCCTCCTGGAGATGATTTAGATGCCGGTGGAATTAATCCTGCATTAATCGGGACATTAATAATCACTACCATTGCTTCAATTATTGCGATACCAGTAGGTGTTGGTGGTGGTATATATTTAGCTGAATACTCAAAAGGAGGACCTTTTTCAAGGTTTATAAGATTTGGAGTTAATGTTTTAGCTGGTGTTCCTTCAATAATTGCAGGTGTATTCATTTATGCCCTAATCGTTTCTACTAAAATTTTATTTGGAAGTATGTATAGTGGCTTGGCTGGAGGAATGGCACTTTCAATATTGATGTTGCCTACTGTAATAAAAACAACTGATGAGGGTTTAAAGTTAGTACCAAACGAATTAAGGTATGCCTCTCTTGGAGTTGGAGCGAGTATGTATACAACAATATTAAAAATAACTTTACCCTCTGCTTTTAGGTCTATTGCAACTGGTGTTGTACTTGGTATAGCTAGGGCTGCGGGGGAAACAGCTCCATTAATTTTTACTGCTTTATTTTCTTACTATTACATAACGGGATTTGGTGATTTGTTTTATGAAATGGGATCTCTTGCAGTTTTAATTTATAATTTTGCTTTGGAACCATATGATGCTCAAAATAAACTCGCATGGGCTGCATCTTTTATCCTTGTTTTGTCTATTCTTTCTGTAAATATATTTTCAAGAATCTTAGCCGCATTAACTGAGAAGACAAAGAGGGTATGAAATGATAAAAAATACTAAAAAGGTACAAAAGAATAATATTTTATCCCTTGAGGACGTTTCTATTAGTTATGGAAAATTTGAAGCTGTAAAAAATATTTTTTGTAATTTTAAGAAAGGAGATATAACTTCTCTGATTGGACCTTCTGGTTGCGGTAAATCGACTGTTTTAAGGTCTTTAAATCGGATGAATGATCTGATTCCTAATTGTTCTTTAAAAGGTACGGTTCTTTTTGATGGGACGAATATTTATGATAAAAGAGTAGATCCTGTCGAAGTTAGAAGAAGAATCGGGATGGTTTTTCAGCAACCTAATCCTTTCCCTAAATCTATTTACGAGAATATTGCATTTGGAGCAAGAATTAATGGATATGTTGGAGATATGGACGATTTAGTGGAACTTTCGCTTAAAAAGGCTGCTTTATGGAGTGAATGTAAGGATAAATTAAATGATAGTGGTTATTCCTTATCCGGAGGGCAACAACAAAGACTATGTATAGCAAGAACAATAGCAATTGAACCTGAAATAATACTTATGGATGAACCTTGTTCAGCATTAGATCCTATTTCAACTTTAAAAATAGAAGAAACAATGCACGAACTGAAGAAGAATTACACAATTATAATAGTTACTCACAATATGCAGCAAGCTCTCAGAGTTAGTGATATGACTGCTTTCTTTAATGCAATTGAATATGAAGATGGCGATGGAGGTAAGGTTGGATATCTAGCGGAATTCAATTCTACAAAGAAGATTTTTAGTTCTCCTAAGGAAAAAACAACGCAAGAATATATCTCAGGGAAATTCGGATAACTTTTATTTCTTACCTATGAAAGAAGAATTTAAACTATTTGAGAGAATTAGCACTAGACAAATAGTATAAATACCTATATAGTAATTTCAAATTACAAAAGTTGAACTTGAAAAACTTTCCTTATCTTCCTTTTCTAATCTTTGCAGGTGCGTTAATAACAACAGCTACTGTAGGCTTACCAGTATTCACATCATAATTCTGAACACTTTATTTAGGTTTAATCCTATTGCGAGGTTGATTAAAGAAGATTTAATTGCAAGTCCTCATAAAACATAAATTAATAGAGATTTATTTGACTTTATAAAAAACAGAGTGAAAATGGATTTATGTGTGTGTGAAAATTTGTTTTAAAACCATCATTTTAAGTGATGTATTTCTAACTAATTAATTATGAATAAAACACAAGAACAATTGGAAAAACTAAGAGAAGTTGCTGAGGCTTCTCTATCAAAGACAGAAGAACTGCATAAAGTTTTAGCTCAAATAGAAGCTCTTATGTCTAGAGATGAAATACAAAAAGTATCAAAAAAAAATAAATAGGAGATTAAGAATAAATATTTAAACTGTACTTTTTATTACATCTGTACAATATGAAATTCGTTATTAATTAATCAACAGAACCCGTTCCAAAGTTTCTGTCAGGTCTCGAGGTCTTACCTTCTTTAAGTAAAAGACCTCTTTTTATTTGAAATTATTTAAGAATAAACTTTAACTAAAAATTTAACGAATTAATTTATAACTTTATTGACTTCTTTCTTGCATACATTTACGTCGAACGATTCAGCTCCAACAATTTCTAAGCCTGTTTTCTCAGTGACTTTTACAGTAGCATTGCATTCATCTTGTTTAAGAGCCATATAACTAGACTTTTTGTTGTTTAGTTCTAGCTCAGCTTTGTCTTCAATATCAATATCTTTGTTATATTGCTCCATTACTAATGTAAGGGCTTCAATCTCAACAGAAAAGTTTTCATTAGCATTTAGTCCCAAGGGCATTAACAAAACTTGAAATATAAGAATAGTTATTAATTTTTTCATTATTAAAAGTTAAGTTTATTTTTTTTATAACGTAATTATTAAGTTATGGGAAGGGTAAAAAATTTTATATTATTTTCTTGAGAGACTATTTTTATCATTTACTATTAAAATCTAATAAATGAAAAATAATTTTGAGAGTTATATGTATAAATTAGTACGCTCAAACGAAGAATTTAATTAATTTAATTTTAATTATTTTGTAAATATCAAATTGCAATAATTTCTTTTTCAGAAATAATTGCCCATTTTTTGAATGAATTCTTACATTGATAACCTCCTGTGAGATCTCCAAAAGCTGGGAGGTATAATATATTATTTTTTTCATCCATAGCAAAACATTTAAAGGATAACTTATCTTTTGAATTTTTTAAAAATGTTTTTGGATGATAGTGTCCGCAAATATTTAAAATGTTATTTTCGGATTTACCTATTGGCTCGTGACTAAATATAAAATTACTAGATCTTTTATATTCAAGAAAGCTTATATTTTTGACTTTGCACCCGATATCATGATTACCAATTATTAGTTCAATTTTAATATTTAATGATTCTGAAAGATTTTCTACTTTACTTTTTAGAGATTCACTTATTGAATATTTACTATGAAATAAATCTCCTAAAATAATTAATTTATTAGGGTTATTATTTTTTACAATATTTTTTATGCTTAATAAGTTTTGTTCATCTGAATTATTCGTAAGAGGAATCCCATTCTGCTGAAAATATTCTGCTTTACCGAGATGAATATCACATATTAATAGTTCATTTGTTTGAGGCAAAAGTAATGCTTTTGATGAGAGCATCTTTAGTGATGAATTCCCCCAACTTATTGAAAAAGACATTTTTTGCATTTAACTATTATATTTTTTTATAAGTTTTTCAACTCTTTTTTCTATAGATTCATTGCTTAATGTGTTTTTAAGTCTTTCAACTAATAAAGGAAAAGCAAATGGACTTGGAGTTTTAGTCTCGTTTAATATTATTTTTATATTAGATAATCTTTCTAAAGAATTAGTAATTCGCTTATTTTCTAATTGATACTCTTTTACTTCTTCATGTGCTTGTTTGATTAGCAGATGACCTTCTTCATATCGAGTAAAAACATCATAAAAAAGACTTGAACTTATTTGAAGTTGCGATGAGCTTTTTGTTTTGGTGGGATTATTTTGATTTACTAATCCACTAATTTGAGCAATGTTTTTAAATCTTCTCTTTGTTAATTCTGAAAAATTTATTGCATTTTCTATATCTTCATCCAAGTTATTTTTTTCTATAAAATAAGAAAATTCTTTTTCAATAATTGAAAAGTCATAATTTTCTGAGGTGGTTAAGCTAAATCCAAAATCATTTGCAGAAATACTAAATGTAGATTGTTTTTTATTAGCAAACCTTAATGCCCACAGAAAGGCAATTCCTTCATTAACAAATTTACCATCAAGTGTAAAAGCAAAAAGACTTGTTAACTCTTTAGTTTTATAGATTTCAATAAGTAGTTGATTCCTTTGTGGAATATCTGAAAGATCTTTCTGTTTTTTTAAAATTGGAATTAATGAATTTAATTCTTTATTAAGAAATTCATCTTCATTTTCTAAGTTATTGCAAATATCTATTTCACTTCTTAAATTTTCACTTAAAAGATCAGAGATAGCCATTTGACCTCCCACCCATGCTGGGATTAACGAACTTTTTTTGGAAGATTTTTTTACGTATAAAGTCATATCTCTAATTTTTATAAATTCGAGCATTTTGCCCCCGAAGTAAAAAGTATCACCTGATTTTAATTTACTAGCAAAGTTTTCTTCTAAATTGCCTAATGATTTCCCTTTTAAATATTTAACATTAATAAACTTATCGCTTGTTATTGTTCCAATATTAAACTTATGCATCCTTATTAAAGATTTATCTTTTACAAAATAGTTGAAGTTATTTTCATCCCCTTTTAATTTTTCTCTTTCTATCTTTTTATATTTTGGATAAGCTTTCAAACACTTTCCTCCATACTCCAAAAAATCAAT
This sequence comes from Prochlorococcus sp. AG-686-J21, assembly GCA_003210285.1. Lineage (GTDB taxonomy): Bacteria > Cyanobacteriota > Cyanobacteriia > PCC-6307 > Cyanobiaceae > Prochlorococcus_A. Next base: position 59,943 of record QCVS01000010.1, on the reverse strand, counting down.
ACACCAATCCCAATCTTGATCTCTTAGATTTCTATAACTCCAGCAATCTTTAATTCTTTCTTTTTCAGTGATGGGATTAAAACCTGGTCCACAAGCCAAACTAACGAGATGTTGAAGAAGTACATCAAAAGATAATTCAGGAAGCTTAATTTCTTCAGATACCCCACTTTTTATTATTCTCCTCATGGCACTAATTTCGAGTAATTCTAATGAGTTAGTGGGCATAAAAATTATTTTTGACTTTCCTCCAGGTCTATGAGCACTTCTCCCTGCCCTTTGAATAAGTCGAGCTAAGTTTTTAGCACTTCCTATTTGTACAATTTGATCAACAGGTTGAAAGTCAATACCTAAATCTAATGAGCTTGTGCAGACAACCCATTTTATAGATCCGTTTTTAACCCCATCCTCAACTATCTTTCTCTCATCTTTATCCAATGACCCATGATGTAAAGAAATCTTATCTTCCATTTCTGGTAGACAGAATCTTAAGCATTGATACCATCTCTCAGACTGATTCCTAGTGTTAGTGAATAGTAGTGTACTTTTGTTTTTATCTAATAATTTGAGAAGTAGAGAATAACTCCTAATTCCTAAATGTCCACTCCATGGAAAGGTTGTTTCTTCTTCAGGTAAAACACTAAGGATTTCAATTTCTTTTTGAATATTAGTACTTATTACCGTTGGTAGTTCCCCTTTTATTCCAACAATAGCTCTTGCTGCTTCTGTAATATTACCGATAGTGGCAGACATTCCCCAAATTTGTAAATCTTTTTTATTTCCTCTCAGCCAACTTAGTAATAATTCAGATTGATTACCTCTTTTACTACCCATTAACTCGTGCCACTCATCAATAATTATTGAAAATATATTACTAAATATTTTTTTAGATTCTTTATTAGATAAGAGGAGAGAAAGTGATTCTGGAGTCGTTATTAGAATATTTGGAGGTTTAAGTATTTGCTTCTTCTTTTCATATGGGTTTGTATCACCATTTCTGATTCCAACTGTTATTTCTTGATTAAAAAATTGAGCGGCTAAATATACTGCATTTTTTAAATCTCTACTTAATGCTTTTAATGGAGTTATTAGTAAAATGCATAATCCAGTTGGTTTTGTGGAATCTTTTAATTTCGAAAGAGGTCCCATTAAAGCTGCATAAGTTTTACCGCATCCTGTAGGAACCTGAATGATTCCATTTTCTCCATTCAAATATGCTTTCCATGATTCAATTTGATATGGCAGAGGTTCCCAACCATTTTTATAAAAAAATTTTTCTATATTCTTAATTTTATTTTTATTTATAAAGCTTTCCATTATTTATTTAACATTAATTTCTGAGCGTTTTCCAAGGTATCAGCATCTTTAATCAACTTATCTTTCCTCCATTTAGTTATTCTTGGAAATCTTACAGCAATTCCTGATTTATGACGTTTTGAAATTTGAATATTTTCGAAGGAAATTTCGAAGACCATTTCTGCTCTTACTGATCTAACAGGTCCAAACCTATCAATAGTGTTTTGTCTAATCCATCTATCTAACTCTTTAATTTCAGTGTTGTTTAATCCAGAATATGCACTAGCAAATTTGATTAATTCACCATCTTTCCAAAGAGCAAAACTATAGTCAGTATATAAACCTGCTCTTATCCCACTACCGCCTTTGGCATAAATGAGGACTGCATCAAGTTGCATTGGATCAACTTTATATTTCCACCAAAGACCTTTCTTTCTGCCAGGTGTGTAGATTGATTTTTTATTTTTAATAACTAATCCCTCTGTTCCATTATCTCTAGAATTATTTTTAAAAGTTTCTACCTCTTGCCAATTTTTTGGATATATTAAATCACTTATTTTAAAAATATTAGATAATTCTTCTTTACTTTCATTTAACCAATTATATAAATGTTTTTCCAAAATGTTTCTTCTGATTTCTAAATTTGAGACTCTTTGATCTTCTCCATTTATTTCTAAAAGATCATAGGCAATAAATATAATAGGTAAAGTTTTTTGAATTGATCTTGATGGCGCCTTTCTATTAATTCTTTTTTGAAGCAAAGAGAAATTAAGAGGAAGATTTTGCTTAAAATCCCAGACTAATAATTCACCATCTATTACAAAGTCATCTTTGATAAATGAGATTTTATCTACTAATTCAGGGAAAGATTTATTTACTAAATCCTGACCTCTTGTCCATATTGAAACTTTTCCTGACCTTTTTATTAATTGAATTCTGATTCCATCCCATTTCCATTCAAACTGAAAATCGTTAATTGATTTATCTATAATTTTTTTTTCAAAAGTATTAGCTAGAAGAAAGGGGTAAGGTTTGTAATTTAATTCTGAAGGATTTATTTTTTTATCTATTAATAATTTATATGATTCTTCAGAGGGAATAAAATCGCCCATTAATCTATGAGAAATTATTGCTTCATCTAGATTAATAAGCTTTGCTATTGATTTTGTTATCAAGCCTATAGAGACTCCAAATCTAAAAGTACCAGTTAGGATTTTATTTATAACTAGAAGATTTTCTATTGGAATGTTTTCCCAAATTTCTTTTACTCTTAACTTCTTCTCATCTCCTTTAAGAATGGATAACTCTGGAAAAGATTTGTCTAATAATCTATTCAAAGAAACATCTTGATATTTTATATTTTTTCCAGTGATCATATTCCTTAATAATAGAGATATAACTTCTGCAGAATCTCCAACTTTTAAATAACAAGAATCAATTAACCACAAAGGGTATTCATAAATTTCTGAAAAGAAAGTTTTAAGGGATCTTCCACTTATAAATCGCTTATTATTTTTTCCTGTAAGTAAATATATTGTCCATGAATTTTCTAAAGCCTCATTTGAAAAAAAATAGTTTTGTAAAATTTCTATCTTTTTATTTGTGCTATTACAAGAATCTAAATCTATAAATAATTCTGAAAAATTTTTTAGACTCATTTTTTATATTCAAATTCAAGAACATTTATCGAATTTTTTTCTTTTAAATATTTATTTAAAGCTTCACTATCACCATGATGAAAAAAAACATTTTTAGCTTTAGATTCTTTTATTGTCCTTAAAATAGCTATCCAATCAGCATGGTCTGAGATAGAGAAACCTTTATCATATCCAGACCTTTTTCTGAGTGCTCTAATTGACATCCATCCACTTGCAAACCCAGTTTGACTATCCTTGAAATTTTTTAGAGAAGAACTTTTATTTAAAGCGGGTGGAAGTAATATTAGACTGCCTTTAAGATCCTCACTATTTTTATTCGGTTCAATTTTTTTTGTATCTACAATATCAATTCCTAATTTTTCATAACATTTATTTATCTTATAAATACTGCTATGAGTATAAATATTATTTTTAAATTTTGTTTTACTTATTTCATTCAATAGTCTTTGAGCTTTTCCAAGCGAATAACAAAATAAGATAGATGTTTTTTCTTGGGAGGAATTTACCCATTTTGTAATATCTAACGCTGTTTTGTGAGATTCATCCCATTTAAATATTGGCAACCCAAAGGTTGATTCACTTATTAAAAAATCAGTCTCTACTATTTTATATTCTTTGCAAGTGTCGTCTTTTTGCCGTTTAAAATCACCTGTAATTAACCATTTCTCGTCAGCAAGAATAAATTTTATTTGACTTGATCCAAGGATATGTCCTGAAGGATGAAAGGCTATTCTGACACCGTTAATTTTAAATTCGTTTTCATAATCGTAAGTTTTAATTTTAATTTCTTTTCCTATTCTCTCTTTTAGAATTATTGCGGTTTCATATGTTGAAATATATTCATCGCACCCAAAGGTGAAATGATCCATATGTGCATGAGTAATTATTGCTCTTTTTACGGGTTTATTCGGATCAATCCAAACATCGGCTAGTTCACAATAAAGACCAATACTTGTATATTTAATTAAATAAGAACTATCCTTTCTCAAGAATTTAATTTATTTTGATATTGTTAATTTAGCGAATTAAGCCCACGCTTGTTTAGTTAAAGCTATTGCTGAGATGGCTAAAAGAGAAATAAAAACAAATTTATTACTCCATTTCAACATGAAAAAACCTAAATCAAACGATATATTTCGTTCTGGTTGAGAAATCTTTTTTTGATCTTTTTCTTTTTTTGATGTTTCAATTTTAGTAAAACTATAATTTTTAATTTTATTTATTAATTTCGACTCTATATTCGCTAAACTTTCTATTTCACTTAATAGAACTTTGTCGTCTGGTTTAATAAAATTAGTAAGTGTTTCGATTTCTTGTTTTTTAGATGAGCAAAATTCATTTACTATCTTTTCGGAATCTTCCCCATTCTTTATTTTTACTAGAATCTCTTCTCTTGACCAAGAATTTTCAAGAGATTTTAAGGCCTCAGTGATTTTCATTTTAAGTATTTTTACTTATGATAATTTATTAGGTATTTCTTCTGTGGTTCTGGATACTTTAAATAAGGAAAAAATTTGTTTTATTTAAGATTTCGCAATAAGTCTATTTGGGAAATAACTTTTTTTTGTTTCTCTTTTAATTGTGTTTGTTTTGCTTTTAATTGAAGTATTCTTTTGAGTAATTTCAACTATTTCTTCAGAAACATTTTTACCTGTTTCAAAATAATTTTTTACTCTTTCTAATTCTTTTTCATTTAGTCGTTTTGTTGCTCCTTTCGCATTAATACCTATTGATTTACAAGCTAATATGATTCTATTACTATCAATATTAAGTTCCTTTGCAATACTATAAATAGGAGTGTTTGAAGACATTATTTTTCGTATATCGATACTTATATTATATCTTGATTAATTCACAAATTATTAAATATGAAATTTTTATAAACTTTCTGTAGTTGAATTTAATTTATATTAAGTCTTCTTTATTTCTTAAATCATTAAATTTCTTCTTCATTGTGGGATTATCTTTAGTTAACTTTTTAACCGTTAAATCTTGTGATTTACTATCCGCAGATAAAAGATGTTTTTTAGATATCAGTAATGCCTCTTTGGTTTTTTGTAAATGACTTATTGATTTATCTATTTCAGAAATTGCATCATTAAATCTATCCTGTGCTAACGAAACGTTTTTCCCTACAGCATTTTTGAATTGATCAAGAGTACTTTCAAAATTTGTTATGTCATAATTCTCTTGTTTCATTAAATCTATTTGAGTTTTATACTTTAAAGTTTCTAAAGAAGCATTTCTTAGAAGAGAAATAATCGGAAGAAAGAATTGTGGCCTTATAACAAACATTTTTGGATATTTATAAGAGACATCTACTATCCCGGAATTATATAGCTCACTTTCTGGTTCCAATAAAGAAACCAATACTGCATATTCGCATGATTTCTGAGTTCTATCTTTGTCTAATTCTTTGAAGAAGTCTTCATTTTTTCGTTTATTAAAACCTTCAGCACTTTGGTTTTTCATCTCAAACATGATAGAGACGATTTCAATTTTATTATCATCAAACTCTCTGAAAATATAGTCTCCTTTGCTTCCTGAACTTGCATCATTATCTTTTTCAAAATATGAATTTTTAAAAGCAGTAGCTCGATTTAGATTGAATTGAGTCTCACAATGTATTTCTAAGGTTTCTCCAACCATCTTTGTCGAAAGTTTAGATTTCATATCTCTTAGTTCTTGAATAGTCAAATCACGCTCTGTAATTTTGTACTTAAATTTTGCTTCAATTTCCCTCTCGTTAATGGATTGTTCTAATTTCATTTTTTCAATAGAGTTTAACAATGAAGTTTTTTCTTTTTCTAAACTATTTACAGCTTCAATTACTTTATTTTTTGATGATAAATCACTAATTACGGATTGCCTTTCAATATCCTCCTTTAATTTAATTACCTCATTATTTAGTAAATTGATTTTGTTAGTTGCTTTATTTTTTAGTTCACTTAATGCAGTTAATTTCTTTTCTTCAGAGATATTCAACTTAGACTCAAGGTCTTGAATTTTTGAATCTTTTTTTTGCTTTTCTTCCATTAATTTTATTTTTAATTCTTGTTTGGCAATTTCTATACCTTTATTCTTATCTTCTTCTGCGAGTTTAAGCCTTTCCTCTATTTGCTTGTTAAATTCTTCGTCTTTAATTTGAAGAAGTATTTCTTCAAAGCTGCTCGGATCTATTCTGAAAGTTTTTCCACATGATGGACATTTTATATCTTTCATTTTTTACAAACAACGATTTCTTATTTTTGATAATGACATAACAGTCTTATTATTCATAAAGAATTTTATTATGGATATAGAATAATCATAGATTCAATATTATGCATCAAATACTTATTAGAAATAAAAGTAATTTATTTCCTTTTAAATTAAACCTGATTCTTTTAAGATGTTAATCTTATTAGCTAATTCAATATCTGCTGTCGATATAGATCTTTCTGAAGGTTTGTGGGAGGGAATTGTGTATCCGCTATCATCAACAAACTCATCCTCTGAATCGGATATATTTTTAATGGATTGATTCTCAGTATAAATTTCTGAACTATATGATTTCGTTTTATTTAAGTTACTATATCCAAAATTTGCGATACCTCTAGCATCAAGGGCTTCTTCTACTAGTATGCCAACAACTTTTGACATACTTATAGATTCACTTTTAGATATTTGATCAATAATTTCCAGAACTCTTTTCCTCGGTAAATAACCTATCCTCTTAACTGGATTTTCCATTCTCTTATATGATTTGTCATAAGTGTAACACTTTTGTCAAATTTTTCAAAGCCTCAAAAATATAAAATATTTATAATTTAGAAATGTTTTATACGAGATATAAATATTATTGACCTTAATTTATCAAAAATAAGATATTTTTACCCTGAATTCTTGTCAATTTATTATTATTATTTAAAAAAATTATCTTATAAGTAATTATTACAAGTACTGTAAAAATATAAACAAATTTTTATGAAAGATAAAACCTATAATAATGCAGACAGTTTTGCTATATCTTTTGATGAGGAATGGCAAAAAGTTAGCTGTAACGATATTGCAAAAAAAATAGATAAAGTTATTGAGATTTTATCTGATCATCCATTTGTTATTTCAAACCTTGATAATGCAAGAAAAATAGCAAAATTTAGAATTTATTCACTTAAAAAATTTCAATAATTATAAATATTTTATAATTTTAAATTGTAAATAATTTCTTTCTTTGTTTATTCTAGGATTAAATTAAAAGCTTGGAGAATTAAAAAATCCTTTACTAAACAAAAATATTATAATTCCTATTATTGGACCAATGCCAAATATAAATAAAATTAATTTGGCTGAATTTTTTGTTTGTCCTAATTCATTATTATCCTTTTTTATTAATTTTTTTGGATTCTTTTTTGACGATTTTTTCTTCATGAAAACTATATTACAATAAACTAATAGCGAAATAATAAATAACTTAAGTTTTGGTTAATTTGTATTTGTTTGATATATCCAATTAAAATAGAATATTGTATAATGATCATTAACCATCGGCCAATATGAGTGCATCTAAAAGAGAGGAAGTAAGTTCTCACCTTAGATATATAAGGTTAGAACTTAGAGAGATGCATCAAATGCTTGTAAAGGATGATTTATTGCCTGATCTTAGCGAAGCAAAAGAAGTACATGCACAACTAGATGCTCTTTACGAATTGTTGTCTGATAAAAGAAAAAAGAAAGTCAAGAATGAATTCGAAAATTTCTAGTACTCAACTATAATATTTTTTTCTGATCTATTAAGAGTTGAATTCTATTTTTTTTCGTTTGTCGTGCAACCCCTCTAACTTATTATAAATTTCTTTGATTTGTATTTGTAAGCTATCCGTTGAGCTTATGTTACTTAAAGATTCCATCGCTAGTAATAGACTTTCTTTAGCCTCAATCAAATGTCTACATTCTTTACTACCCGCTTCGTAAGACATAATTTTTAAAACTTTATTATCATAAATATAATAAGAATAATTCAGTATTGTTTGATACTTTTATTGAATAAATACTTATTATTGTCTTTTGTAATACAAAAATATATTTAACTTATTAATCTATATAAAATGAATTAATTTTATAAAAAAAAGATTCTTAGATTATAAATTTTGCATCACTTTAGAAATTGATAATACTAAGAAATGAATTAAATTATTAGAAAAAAGGGATCAAGAATATATTTTGGAAGAATACAAACATTGGTAAAGACATGGCTTTGTTTATCAATCAATTTTATTACTAATAGATGAACCGATTATTTAAATATTAAATTTTGAGATTAATAAACTTAATCTTTTGCTTTAGAAGTAACTTTAAATAAAAAATATAGACTTACAACGAAAATACTTAATAGCATAATAGTTAATATTGAAAAGTTATACATTTAATACTATCTCTAATATTGGTAGTTATATATTACTTTAACAAAATTTAGATTTGGAATTATTTACTATTAATTATTATTTATAAGGAAATTAATAAATTCAGTAAACTCTTTTTTTTCTAAATTAATTTTTTTAGAGGTTTTTTTTAATTTGTTAAATATGACTTCTAACAAATACTCTTTATTGTTAGGCATAGTTTTTAACTATTTTTCTAATAAATAAATTTTTTCTTCACCTATCTTATCAGGAGTTGTTATTTTACAACCTTTATCTTTTTCCATATCGCAATCCTTAGTCGCAGGAAATGATTTCCAGGTACATATTTTTTCTTGTGTAAATTCTTCAGAAATAATCCATCCATTATTAAGAAATTCTGAAATGCCAACTTCACCACAAGAAAATCTTACTTCCATCTTTCTTTTTACTAAGTTTATTTCATTACTCTTCTGGTCTTCAGAATCTTTTATTAACTCCTCTTTATAAGATGTTGATTTGCACGAAGTTAAAATAACTAAAAGTAAGAATAATTGAGTAATTTTTATAATATTTTTCATCTAAATTCAGATTTTGTAAAATATGTATTTATTTCAAATTATAGTTTATTTTGATTCGATTACTTTTAACAACTGATCCATTTTGTACATTAAGATTTTAACCTCGTCTGGTTGAGGTAATAATAACTCTTCCGTAACGGTGAGATGCATTCTTTTTAAATCTTTTCTAAGGTCGTTTAAATGCATCTTCACATTTTCTTTTTTTTGTCTGACATTGGTCATAGAATTAATAATTAATAATTTAAATTTAAATCTATATAGAATATAATCTATAAAATTTAATAAGTTTTTAGTTATTTATTTGGAAATAAATAATTAGTTCAATCTTCAAGATTTTTAATTTCATATATTTCATCGCCCCCGTTACAAAAATTAGTTGATAACATTTTTAATTGGTTTCTATTTATATTGATTAGTTTTTTATTGTTTATAATATAATTCTGAGCATTATTTTCGCAATCTAATCTATTTTTAGAATATTTTACTACTGGATAAAAATAAGTGAGGCCGGCTAACACGAACATAAATATTACTATTAATTTTTTGTCATTTTTAATTAACTCTGTATATTTTTTCTTTGACTTTAATACTTTAATAAGCCATTTATCTGGTAATCCAATTTGAACAAATAATAATTCGACCCACCAAGGTAGAGATCTATCTTTTTTATTATTTGAATTTGTTGGAGATTTTAATTTTTTATTTTCAAAGGTTGGATTTTTTATACCGTTTACCTTTCTTGATTCTTTTTTCTCCATATTATCAATTAGCTTATTTGGAATATAGTGGTTTTATTTTGATTTGAAAACTATATTTTTATTTTTGAAGTTTTAATTTCATTTATACATGATTTTGATTATTGTAAACTGGTAAATTAAATATGAAAATTCATAATGCCTAAAAAAAGAAGAAAGTTAAATAAAGATTTCGAGAAACAAATTTATACATCAAAAAAAAATGTGGAATTAGTTTTAGCTAAAATTTATGATATTGACGATGAGGATATCCAAAAAGAATATATGAGCGCTTTTAATAATGTTGTTCGTTCTTATGATCAATTAAAAAATGACTATGAATTAGTTGGCTTTAATGATAATTCTGATAAATTGATTGCTGAGTACAATTTAGCTTTTTCAACTTTTGAGTCAGAGTTTGAAATATAAAATAGATTTATCTTTTGAAAGGTATTACAGGAATTTCAATTTTATTCCCTTTTAATAAATTTATCTTTTTAAATTTTAAGTTTTTTATACAAATAGATCTTTTTGGCTTCTTTTGACATATTTCTTTTATTTGATAATTAGAAAGTGAATAAGCACTATTATCAAATAATATAATAAAACCAAATAATACTGAATTGAAAAATAATTTCATCATAAATTTTTTTATTTTGAAGAAAGTCTAAATCTTATTTTAAACATTATCCATAATTACAAAAGTCCAAAAGCTTTTTTAATTCATCTTTACTTAAGTCTGTTGAAATAAAAACTTCTTGAGCTGTTTTCCCCTTTCTAGCAATTGCTTTATATCCATTAATTGTTTTTACAGAAACTCTTATAACTAAGTTAGAAGATCTCCCTCTAACTCTTGAAATTATTGCTGGTGTAATTGTTTTAATTCTTATATTTAAGGCTAGTTTTTTAAGAACAGGAATCAATCCTTCTACATGAGTACTATGATTTAAAACAACTCTTCCCAAGGTGATTTTCATTTATAAACATTGTATTTAATAATAAATACTTCTGAGAAATAAATTTTTATTTGAAAAATGATTGAATTAAAAAATTCTTTTGGATGTTCTGTTATATTTAGTTTACTAATTCAATTATGATGATTTTTCAAATAGGTTGGGCTTCTCTAGCAGCAATTTTTACTTTTTCAATAGCTATGGTTGTTTGGGGCAGAAATGGTGACGGTTCTATTGACATATGATTTTTCGTCATTTAACTATGATTTTTATTTAAGCAAGTTTCTTATTTTTGCATCTTTTGTTTTATTAAGTCTAATTACAATCGCAGTAATCTATATTTCTTATATCTCTTGGAAAGATAAAAGAAGAATTGATAAATAGTTTCTTAAATTGAAAATTATTTGTTCTTTTCTTTATTAGCTTTTATTTTTGCTTCTTGAAGAAGTTCTTTTGCTTGTTCCATCCTTACAAGGATACTTTTATAAATGCCTATATCCTTTTCGGCTTTATTAAATGATAAATTTAATTTATTGAAGATATCTGAAATTGTTTTATTTTTTTCAGAATCCTTGATATCCTTAAAATCATTAGCATTAGAGATAATTAAATAAATTCCTAAATTCAACATCCTTGAGGAGTATAGGTTAGAAGTAGATTTTTCACTTAATAAAATAGAAATTTCTTTTAAGGATTTTTCTTTGTACTCTTCAAGTGTTTTCTTAGAAATATCTTTAATTTTTTTAGGTTCAAAATTGCATGAATTACATAATGAATCAAAAAGAAGTATTAAATGTTCCTCTGGTTTATAGCCTTTCGTTAATTCTTTGAATGTTTCTGTAAGACCAACACAAAACAAATCATCTTGCATGAATTCATTTTGGTGATTTAAAAGATTTAGTTCAACAAGCATCTCATCCACTATCCTTTTATATAAACCTGAAATTACGTATGGGAATTGTTCATGAAATACTTTTTTACTATCTGAGACAGTCAATTTTACTTTCACTTTTTTATATGTAAACCTTAATAACCATAGCGTATGTTGACTCAATATCGTTAAGATCAAATAAACAGATAAATATTATTATGATTCCTTTAGTCTTAGAAGAATCCGGTGGAAGTGAGAGAGTCTTTGATATTTACTCAAGACTTTTAAGAGAAAGGATAATATTCTTAGGAGAACAGGTCACAAGTGATACTGCAAATAGAATTGTTGCTCAATTACTTTTCCTTGAAGCCGAAGATCCTGAAAAAGATATTTATATGTATATAAATTCTCCTGGAGGGTCGGTTTATGACGGTTTAGGTATTTTCGATACCATGCAACATGTAAAGCCTGATATTCATACCGTTTGCGTTGGATTAGCAGCTAGTATGGGAGCCTTTTTACTTGCAGCAGGTACTAAAGGTAAAAGAAGTAGCCTCAGACATTCAAGAATAATGATTCATCAACCACTTGGCGGAGCGAGAGGTCAAGCAAGCGATATTAGAATTCAAGCTGATGAAATTTTATACTTAAAGAAACGTTTAAACATTGAATTATCTGAAAGAACTGGCAAGGAACTTGACACTATTAAAGAAGATACTGATAGGGATTTTTATATGTCTCCCCAAGAAGCAGTAGATTATGGTTTAATAGATTTAGTTTTAGATAAAAAACCAATAAAGAATACTTAATTAAGTATTTGTGGACTTCTTTCTTTTTCAGGAATTGGTGTAAATTCAGAAAGTATTTTTACAAACTCTTCACCATCTAATGTTTCTTTTTCTATTAAAAGATCTACTAATTTGTCCATCGCCTCTCTATTCTTACTAATTATTGAATAAGTTTGCTTATAACAATCTTTAACCATAACTCTTACACTTTCATCAATTTGTTTAGAGATAGAATCCGATACTTCACTTCTAGTCATTAAGTCTCTCCCTACAAAAACTTCTTGATTTCCGCCTTCAAGAGCAATTGGACCTAAATTGCTCATCCCAAATCTTGTAACCATTTGTCTCGCCATTGAAGCTACTTGTTGAAAATCTCCTCCAGCTCCAGTTGTTATTTCACCTTCACCAAAAACGACATCTTCAGCTGCTCTTCCTCCAAGAGCACCCATAATTCTTGCTTTTAAATTTGCTCTGCTTATGAGAGATTGATCATCGTCAGGAGTAAACCATGTAAGTCCTTTTGCTTGGCCTCTTGGAATTACAGTTACTTTCTGAACGGGATCATGAGCTTTAACTAATGTACCTATAATTGCATGTCCAACTTCGTGATAGGCAATTAATCTTTTGCTTCTTCCATCAGTTAATGGAGAGCCTTCCATTCCTGCAACTATTCTATCTACTGAATCATCTATTTCTAAAATGCTTATTGAATCTTTTCTTCTTCTGGCAGTTAAGATTGCAGCTTCATTTAGAAGATTCGCTAAATCTGCACCAGTAAAACCTGGAGTCCTCCTTGCAATACTTTCTAAAGTTAAGTCTTTCTGAAGAGTTTTGTTTTTTGAGTGAACTTCAAGGATTGATAATCTTCCTTTAATGTCAGGAGCATCAACTGTTACTTGTCTATCAAATCTACCTGGCCTCATTAAGGCTGAATCTAAAACATCTGGACGGTTTGTTGCGGCAATAATAATAATTCCACTATTCCCTTCAAATCCATCCATTTCAGTTAAGAGTTGGTTAAGAGTTTGCTCTCTTTCATCATTACCACCACCGATACCAGCACCTCTTTGCCTACCTACAGCATCAATTTCATCAATAAAGATTATACATGGACTATTCTCTTTAGCTTTTTTAAAAAGATCTCTAACTCTACTAGCTCCAACTCCAACGAACATCTCAACAAATTCCGAACCTGCTAGCGAGAAGAATGGAACACCGGCCTCTCCTGCAATTGCTTTAGCTAGGAGTGTTTTTCCGGTTCCTGGAGGACCTACAAGTAATACCCCTTTAGGTATACGAGCACCTACAGAAGTAAACTTTTCCGGTTTTTTTAAAAATGTTACAACTTCTTCAAGGTCTTCTTTTGCCTCATTAACTCCTGCAACATCGTCAAATACTACTCCCGTATCTGCATTCATAGCAAATTTAGCTTTTGATTTCCCAAATTGCATAGCTTGTCCTGGACCTCCTGGCATACCATTCGATCTTCTCGCTAAAAGAATTAAACCTCCTATCAAAATTGCAGGAAAAAGAAGATTTCCCAGAATTCCCAAAGCTGGTGGTGCCGTTTTGACAGGGTGTACATCAAAACTTATTCCTTCATTTTTAAGATTGCTTATTAGTTCAGGAGTAAGACCTGGTAAATCAACTCTTAATCTTTGTACTTTATTATCTAAATCTGAATCAACTGTTTCAATAACAGCATTTCTACCTCCATCAAAAATATCAACTGATGTAACTCTTCCGGATTTTATATAATCTAAAAATCTTCCGTAGCTAACTCTGGCTACTGCTGAATTTTTAGGTGCGATTGTCGTACCATTAGATTTTAATGAATCAATATTACTAGTTGAAAGGAATTGATATGAAAGGGCAATAACCAAAATTATAGGGAGAGCCCATAAAATTATTGTTTTAAATTTTTGATTCATTAATTTATTTCACATATAAATTTTCATAATTCTAGAATGAAACTATCCATTTCGTTGTAATTTTATTACTTAATTTTTATAGTAAATCAATTTTACATTTCTTAATTCACTATGGAATTCAATATTCAAGATCAGGTAAAACTAAAAAATCCCTTGTCTTATCTTAAAACTTCTGACAATATGCCAATGCTTAGGCCGCCTGACTTAGTAGCTATTGACGAAATTGGGGAAATAATTTCCATAAAATCTCCTGATACTGTTGAAATAAAATTTAGAAGAGGATCTTTCTTAATTGATACTGACAAGATTGAAAAAATTAAAATTTAAAAATTTGTTATCCAAAGCTTCTTAATTTGATCACATATTTTTCTTTCTCCGTAAATACTCAAAAAAGGTTTTGATAAATATTTTCTAATTACCTTTAATATATCTTCAGAATTTATGTCATCAATTTTAGTAAGAATATTAAAATTTTGGTCTAAATCATATCCAATAAATTGAATTTTCCTCTGAAAAATTTCATCTAATGTTTGGTTTGAGATAAGAGTAGAACTTTCTAATTTAATCTTCGCTAAAGAAATATCCTTATCAACAATTAACGAAGATAATAATTTTCTCCATAATTCAGATAAGATTTCAAATGCTAAACGTGCATTTTTATTTGAGACAGAAAGGTAAATTAAAAAAGGAGCATTTTGTTTTCTAAAAGGATTATAGACCCCAACATCATAGGTTAAACCATTTTTTTCTCTGAATAATTTGAATAATACAGAGCTCATACCATATGAGAGATGTGATTCTAAAATTTTTAAAGGTAAGAATTCATGACTAGATATCGGACACGTTTGGTTCCCTAACATTAGAATTACTTGGTTTGACTTTTTATGTGTACTTACAAACCGATTAAAAATATTATGATTTTGGTCATTATTTTCGCAATCTAATTGATTAGAAATAAATTTATTTTTGCAAATATTATGATTGAATAAATCATAACTTTTACTTTTGAGTATTAAATTATTAGAAATTAAATGCTTATCTCTATTTTTAAAATTTTCATATTCAGATAAAACATCATTATAGTTAATTTTAGAAATATCTTCCTCATATCCATAAGAATTATAAGCATAGGAATGTTTTAAATATACAATTTTACGCCATTTTTCAAAGGTAATATTGAAAGGATTTTCCTTATCTTTTTTTAAAGTATTGATGGATGATTTCTTTACATTTTGGAATTGGCTGTATGGAAGTGATGGTTGATTAATTATCAAATCCAGTAAAGGAAAAAGTTTATAAAAATACTCATCTAATGATTTAAGACTTATCAACGTACCATCCTCTAATGTCTCAAGATTTAATTCTGCCCCATGTGAATGTAGGTACTCCGAAAAAGCTAAATTTTCAAAATCTTTACATCCTCTGCTTAGTAATGAGCAAAGAATTTGATTAATCCCTTTTTTATTTTCAACATCCATACTGCTTCCACCATTTATCCAAATCATCGCAATTGAAAAATTTCTTCTATCTTCATTTTGGAAATATTTTTGTATCATTTACTTTTTGATGCAATAAAAGTGAATTTATTTATTGATAAAAAATTTATTATTTCTTTAAAATTATTTAAATTATTCCAGTATTCTAGATGATTATTAAAATTTTCTATGGAATTTTTTCTACCCCACAAAAGTTCACTTCCAAAAAATGAAGTTAATTGTGTTGACGTTTCCAGATTAAAAATATAGTTGCTTTTAACAATATTAATTGCTTTTCTTAACTCATTTTTAGTTAAATTTTTGAAACTCATAACTTCTTGAATTATTTTATTAATTTCTTCCTCTACGTTTTTTATATTCATTTCATCGCAGCAAGCTTCTATTATTAATAAACCGCCTAATTCCCCACCATTTACATCGACATATATTGACTGAACTAGGTTCTTTTCTTCTTTTAAAACTTTTACTAATCTGCTATTTCTTCCAACAGAAAGTAAAGATGCTAAAATTTCAAATCCGATATTTATTCTCTGATTCATAAGGCAAGGTATACTCCATGCCATGAATATTCTAGAAAATTCAATATTATCAAAATTAATTTCTTCTCTCCCAATGTTTGGTCTTGCAATTAATTTATTATTATTTTTTATTTCAGAAGTCTCACCATGATTTAGATAAGAAAAGTTGTTTTCGTAATATTCTTCAAAAGTTTCCTTAGATAGATTTCCAGCAATTGAAATAGAAATATTTTTTTTGTTATAGAATTTATTGTGGAATTTTTCTAGATCTCCTATCTTTAATGATTGGACATCTTTTTCAGTACCTAGGATTGTTTTGCCGTAATTATTATCGTTCCATATTCTGCTCAGGAAATAATTAAAAAGCTTTTCATCAGGCTGGTCATTTTGTTGTTTTATTTCATCAATAACAACACTTTTCTCTTTTTCAAATTCATGGATATTAATGCTTGGCGATAAAACAATGTTTGTCAAAAGAGCTAGTGATTCTTTAAAATTGATTGTGGGTATTAAAACGTAGTAGTGTGCATCATCATATCCAGTTGAAGCATTGCTAATACCACCAAGAGATTCAATTTTATGATCAAATTCTCCTGGCATTATTTTATTATTCCCCTTGAAAATCATATGTTCAAGAAAATGAGCAGTCCCATTTTTATCTGATTCCTCAAATACACATCCTGCTTTAAACCAAAAATCTATGGATACGAGCGGTAATTCTTTATTTTCCACAAAAACACATTGAGGTTTGTTTGAATGGTTATAGTAATTAATTTCGCCTACGTACATTGAAATTTTTTTTCCTACTTTTATTTTGATACCTTTTACTCTTGTTGTCTAAATCTTTAACCAAAACTAAATTAATTGATCCACTTATTTTGAATTTATTGCAAAATATAAGAGGACATAGGTCTAAGCTTAAAAACCTCAATTGTATCGAAGTAGATCCCAAGCTTTCAAATATAATTTCTAATGTAGAAGGTAAGGAATTATATATAGAAAATGAATTTCATAAAGCAAAAGGATTTAGAAAGTTACACATAGAGGTGGCTGAATTTTCAAATAGTCTGAAGATTCTTCATTGTGTATTTTTCCCTGACCCAAAGTATGATATTCCAATATTTGGGATGGATTTAGTTAAAGTTAATGAATTAGTTTCAGCAGCTATTGTTGATTTATCCCCGTCATCAAAGAACCAAAATATAAAATATGATAAATTGCTATCTAATATTGATAAAAACGTTTTTAAATCCAAAAGAGACATTCCAAAATGGGGAAATATTTTCTCTAAAAATGTTTTATTTGCTTCTTTAAAAAATGAAAGCGAAAAAAATGCTTTTTGTAAAATAGTTGATAATTATCTTTCTGTTTTAATTCAGTTAAGTAAAAGTACTTGTCCTGATTGTGATAATGGAATAATTGAAGAAAGAATTCATTATCAAAAAAATTATTGTGTTCAGCAAATGAAAAATGAAAAAACAAGTTTAGTTTTACTTAAATATTTTGATAAAATATGGGTAGATGATTACATCAAAAAAGTACTATTTGATTTTTGATGTTTATTAATAATTTTAAAAATCTACTCTTTTATCTTTTGATATTTTTACCAGTATCGATTGGATTAAGTTCATGTTCTCAAAATAATAAATTAAATATTAATTCTAATACAGAAATTACTTCTGATTTTATTCCTGTAATAGAAGCAGTTGCCGCATTAGGTCAACTTTCTCCAGCTGGGGAGATTAGGCAATTAGCAGCACCAATATCTCAATTTGGATCATCTCCTCGTTTGTCTGAACTTTTTGTTCAGGAGGGAGATTATGTCAAGGAAGGCTCAGTCCTGGCCGTTTTTGAAAACAGGAATAAATTAATTGCAGATCTTGAACAAAAGAATTCTCTTATTGAAACTAATATTTTAGAGATTTCATTAAAAGAAGATCAAATTAAAAGATATGAATTAGCCGTTGAAAAGTCAGCATATTCATTGGTACAACTTTCTCAGAGAAAAGATGAATTGTTAAAATTACAAAAACAAAAAATAATTAATGTTGGGGATAAAAAAAACATTGAGATAGATCTTTTTAACTCACAACTGAGAAGCCCAATTGATGGCTATATACTTTCTGTTAATACAAGAGTTGGAGAAAGATCTAAAAACGAAGGGATTCTTGATATTGGCTCAAGTCAGAATATGGAGGCACTTATAGAAGTCTATGAATCTGATATAAATAGAGTATTTATCTCGCAAAATGTTGAATTAAGTAGTGAAAATGGAGGCTTCAAAAAAACTCTAAAAGGGGAAGTAATAAGAATTAGCCCCCAAGTAAAACAAAGAAAGGTCTTATCCACAGATCCTACCGGGGATGCCGATGCTCGTATTATTGAAGTTCTTGTAAAGCTAAATGCGGAATCTATAAAATTAGTTAAAAATTATACTGGTATGAAAGTCATTGCAAAATTCCTACCTTAATGAATATTTCTTTCGTAAAATTTAGGAAAATCCCTTTAGCTTGGTTGCTACTAACTAGACAGCCACTTAGATTAATTGTTGCTATTGCAGGAATTAGCTTCGCAGGGATTTTAATGTTTATGCAATTAGGCTTTCGAGATGGATTATTTGATACAAGTGTAACTATTCATAAACTTTTGGATGCTGATCTTGTGTTGATAAGTCCAAGATCAAAAAGTTCTATAAGTATGAGTGGGTTTCCAAAAAGAAGATTGATTCAAACTTTAGCTTTAGAAGACGTAGAAAAAACTGCTCCAGTTAACTTGACTTATCTTTTATGGAGAAACCCAGAAAATTTAAAAACAAGATCTATCTTAACATTAGGATTCAATCCTTCAGATTCTCTTTTACTAGATGATGGATTTTCAAGAAAGGCTGATAAACTTAAAAATCCTGGAAGAGTTCTTTTTGATAAACTTTCAAGACCAGAATTTGGACCTATAGAAGATTGGTTTCTTTCGGAGAAGAAAGTAGAGACAGAAGTTGCTGGTAAAAGAGTATTAGTTGAGGGCCTTGTTGAGTTGGGTCCTTCCTTTGGAGCAGATGGAAACCTCATAACAAGTAGAGAAACATATTTAAGGCTTTTCCCTGCAAATCCAAAAGGAAGTATTGAAATAGGTTTAGTGAAACTTCGAAGTGGTGCAAATCCTATTTTAGTATCTGAAATTTTAAATAAGTCTTTACCGAATGACGTTCGTGTTTTAACAAAAGGTCAATTTATAGAGTTTGAAAAAAATTATTGGAAAAATAGTACCGCGATTGGCTTTATATTTAGTTTAGGAGCTTTGATGGGCTTTGTGGTTGGTTGCGTTGTTGTTTACCAAATTCTCTATAGCGATGTTACTGATCATCTCCCCGAATATGCAACCTTATTGGCTATGGGGTATAGACTAAAGTCTTTGTTTTTTGTTGTAGCTAGAGAAGGCTTTTTATTAGCATTATTTGGATATTTGCCTGCTTATTTTTCTGGACAAATACTTTATTCAGTCGTCAGAAGTTCTACAAAATTACCCATAGTAATGGATGCCAATAAAACAATTTTAATTTTTATTTTGATCTTGTTTATGTGTATGGGTTCTGCTGGAATTGCTATGCGTAAATTAGTCGATGCAGATCCTGCTGAAATATTTTAATTAGAGTTATTTGTATGATTAAGGCCATCAATGAAAATAACAAAAATTCAAAAACTGTTTCTATAAATAATTTGAGTCATTTTTACGGGTTAGATGAAAATAAGAAACAAGTACTTAATAATGTAAATTTCTTTATTGAAAAAGGAGAGCTAGTTCTTTTGAAAGGACCTTCTGGATGTGGCAAGACAACTCTTCTAACTTTAATTGGTGCATTGAGAACATGCCAAAGCGGAGATTTAACGGTTTTAAGCAATCAACTAAATGGGGCTTCAAGAAAAACTAGACAAAAACTTCGTAGAAATATTGGGATGATTTTTCAGGGACATAATTTGCTTAGATGTTTAACAGCAGAACAAAATGTTCAGATGGGAGCAGATCTAATTAGAAATTTAACGTACTTGCAAAGAAGAGAAGTAGCAAGGAAGTGGTTATCTGCGGTTGGTTTAGAGGATCATCATAAAAAAATGCCAAGTGGGTTATCTGGAGGGCAGAAACAAAGGGTTGCAATTGCAAGGGCATTATCTGCGAATCCAAAGCTATTACTTGCGGATGAACCTACCTCCGCTTTAGATAGTGTCACAGGAAGAGAAATAGTTTCTCTTTTACGGAAATTAGCAAAAGAGCAGAATTGTTCTGTTCTTATGGTTACTCATGATCCAAGAATTTCAGATATGGCGGACAGGATATTAAACATGGAGGATGGTAAGATATTTAATGCACTTAGTGAGCTAAGATAGTGGAAAGTTAAATAAAATTTTTTATGTCCAAGAGAAGAAATTTAAAAAAAGAAAAGGCTGACCGTAATCGTGCATATGCTAGAAAATTCAAGAAAAGAAAGCTTAGATCTGATGGCAGACCTGATGGAAGTCACGTAACTGGGACTGCTAATAATGGCGGAGCAGCTGACTAGTATAATTTTGGATCTTTCATCTTTTAAATTCTGTATATTAACAAATAAATAATATATGGTTATGAATGTAAGTATCGTTATTCCCACTTATAATAGAAAGCCAATATTGAAAAAATGTCTAAGGGCTCTTGAGAATCAAATTTTAGATGAGAAGATCAGTAATTACGAAGTAATAGTTGTTGATGATGGCTCTACAGATGGCACAACCTCTTGGATAAGAAATAATAATAAAGCTCTCTCTCATGTTGTTTTATATGAACAAAATCATGGCGGACCTGCGTTAGGAAGAAACCTTGGTGTAATGAAATCCAAATATGAAATTATAATATTTATTGATAGTGATCTTATTGTTTTAGAAGACTTTATAGCTTGTCATGTTAATAGACTATTATCTTCTTGGAATAAAAATAACAAAAAATGTTTTACTTATGGTTCAGTTATTAATACTTCCAATTTCATAAATCCCGAAAGTGAAATGTATAAGTTAACTGACTTTTCCTTTGCATACTTTGCTACTGGAAATGTGGCTATTGCCAAAGAATTACTTTTAAATGTTGGGTTATTTGATTCCTCCTTTAGCCTCTACGGGTGGGAAGATCTAGAGTTGGGAGAGAGATTAAAAAAAATTGGGACAAAATTAATTAAGTGTCCAGAAGCTGTTGGCTTTCATTGGCACCCACCTTTTGATTGCGGGCAGATTGAATCTTTAATATCCCAAGAAAAAGAGAGAGCAAAGATGGCTTTAATCTTTTATAAAAAACATTCAAATTTAAGAGTAAGATTTATGATTCAATTAACCCCTATTCACCTTTTGCTTTGGCAAATAATTTGTCTGGGGGGATTGATCAGTATTAAAAGATTATTTCCATTATTACTTTTTCTAGTTGATTCAGGTAAAAATAGAATTGCTCTGGAGATTGTGAGAATCCCTCTGAATTTAATTTATGTAAAAGAGCTTAGAAGATTAATTTAAATTTAAAAGATTAATTTTAAAAGCTATTCTTTTAGGAATTCATATTATTTGCTATAGTAAATGAAACTTAAAACCACACATCTGACTGTTTCGGGTGATTTAAATATTTAAATTTCCCGTCGGATGGAGGCTAACCCGAAACTAATTTAAACATGGCTGTTGTATCACTATCTGAAATGATGGAAGCTGGTGCTCATTTTGGGCATCAAACTAGACGTTGGAATCCCAAAATGTCTAAATATATATATTGTGCAAGAAATGGGGTTCATATCATTGATCTTGTTAAAACTGCTTTATGTATGAATAATGCTTATAAGTGGACAAGGAATGCTGCAAAAAGTGGAAAAAGATTCCTTTTTGTAGGCACGAAGAAACAAGCATCAGATGTCGTTGCTCAAGAAGCTGTTAGATGTGGCGCTGCTTATGTAAATCAGCGATGGCTAGGAGGTATGCTCACTAACTGGACTACAATGAAAGCTAGGATAGAAAGATTAAAGGATCTTGAAAGAATGGAAAGTAGTGGTGCAATCGCTATGAGACCTAAAAAAGAAGCGGCTGTATTAAGGCGAGAATTAGAACGCTTACAGAAGTATTTAGGGGGTCTTAAAGGTATGAGAAGATTACCTGATGTAGTTGTTCTTGTAGATCAAAGAAGAGAATCTAATGCTGTGCTCGAAGCTAGGAAATTAGACATTTCTTTAATATCAATGTTAGATACTAACTGTGATCCTGATTTGTGTGAAGTTCCTATTCCATGTAATGATGATGCAGTGAGATCTGTTCAACTCATTTTAGGACGACTTGCAGATGCAATCAATGAGGGAAGAAAAGGCTCTAATGATCAAAGAAAAAATTAATTATAATTTCAAATTTTAATAAAAACAAAAACATTATCTTTTTAAATGGGAAACATTACAGCAAAACTAGTTAAGGATCTTAGAGATAAGACTGGAGCGGGAATGATGGATTGCAAAAAGGCTTTAAATGAGACAGATGGAAATGTTGAAAAAGCTGTAGAATGGTTGAGGAAGAAAGGTATAGCAAGTGCAGAGAAGAAATCTGGACGAGTTGCGGCTGAAGGTTCTATTGGCAGCTATATACATACGGGTTCAAGGGTGGGTGTTCTTTTAGAACTAAATTGTGAAACTGATTTTGTTGCAAGAGGAGATATATTTCAATCACTTTTAAAAGATGTATCTATGCAAGTTGCAGCATGTCCAAATGTAGAGTTTGTTTCTATTGATCAAATACCTAACGATATAGTAGAAAAAGAAAAACAAATAGAAATGGGCAGAGATGATTTGTCTGGTAAACCTGAAAATATTAAAGAAAAAATTGTTGAGGGAAGAATAGCTAAAAGACTAAATGAGTTAGTCTTACTTTCTCAACCATACATAAAAGATAGTGCTATAACAGTTGAGGACCTTGTAAAACAAGCAGCAGCTAAAATTGGCGAAAATATCAAAGTTAGACGTTTTACTAGATATACATTAGGAGAGGGTATTGAAAAAAATGAGATGGACTTTGCTGATGAAGTCGCATCTTTAAAGGTAAACTAAATAACTTGAATAATAGTATTAAAGAGAAAAATTTAAATGAAGTAACGATTCAGATCAAGAGGGCTGAAATTCAAAAAAATATATTAATAAAAAATATTTATAAAGAATATGAGGCTTATTTTAAGATAATAAGAGAATCTATATTTACCTCTGCTGAGAAAGGAATAGTTGGTATTTACACTGACTTTCCTAATAGAGATACAGAATTACATTCAAGGGAATTAAATATATTTTTTAAAAAAAATATTAGGTCACTTATCAATTCTAAACTTCCTTTAATAACCATTGAACAACTAAAGTTAGGTGAAATTAGTGATCCTATAAAACAGTTAGTAAATGTAAATGTCTTAAAACAGTTGGGGAAATCAAAAGAATATCAAACAGTAAATTTTGATCATGAGAATGAATTAATTACTAATGAATCTATAGAATTTCATTGCAATAACAATTTAAATTCAAATATATACTATGAAACTTTAAGTGAAGATGAAATTCCCTCCTTAAATTTCGATGAAAGTAATTATTTAAATTCTTTTTCTAAAGAAATTTGTATTAAAAAGATTGAAGATGAAAAACATACAGTTAACCCTATTCTTGAATTAATAGAAGAAAAAAATGATAATAAATTAAATGATCAACTAAGTGATGTTTTTATATCAAGTGATAATTTAAATATATTTGAATTTATTGATAATTCGTTTAGTAATTTTTTGTTAAACCTTTCATATAAGGTTAATTTTGAATTATTTAAAGCAAAATTAATCAAAAAATTTATATCAGAAGATACTTTCAAATATTTATCTAAAAATAATTATTTAATAAAACATCCAAGTCCTTTTGTTATAAGATATGATTTAAATCCAAATGAGTTATCTGCAAAAATTATTAAATCTTCAGATATTCACTTATTCAATATAACTAATGTTGAATTAGAGTTTGACAATTTAGATCTTTCAATCTGCAGAAATAATATAAATGAACTAAAAAATAGGTTTAGATTATTAAATAAAAAGCAAAGATATTGGAAAAATAAGGAACTTGCCTCAAATAGTTCAAAGTAATCTAAATCTAAATTTATCTTATCGATAAAGTGACTAAGAATGAAGAATATATTAATTTAGTTAAGGATTGGATTAGACCCCTTCAAAAATCTCTTACGCTTGAATCAGAAAATAATTTTACTAACTTACTAGGTAAAAAACAACATTTTAATGATTATTTAAATAAGTCACTAAGTAATTTAGATAATTTGAAATTATCTAATGAATTTATCAAATTATTTAATGAATTTTCATTTAAATATTCTGAGTATAATGATTTAGATATTAATCAAAGAAAAAGACTGGTAATTGATACTAGAAAGGTTCTACTTAAATTAGGCAAATCTATTGATTTAAATTATATTAATGAAAATACAGATATTTATTATTCAAAAGCTATAGATTTTAATCTATCTTTAAATTCAGATATTGGGTTAATAAAAAGTATAGGTAAGATTAATAAAAATAAGCTAAATGAATTAGGTATATATAATATAAAAGACATTATTAATTACTTTCCACGAACTTATTTAGATTATACAAATAGAGTTAAAATAATTAATTTAAAACCCGATAATCTATATACTTGCATAGCAACTATTAAAAAGTTTTATATTTATAAGAGTCCAAATAATAGTAATTTATCAATAATGAATATAGTGATATTTGATGAAACTTCCTCAATAAAAGTCACAAAATTCTTTTTAGGTAAGAGATTTAGATCTTATTCTTTTTTTTCTTCTCAGAAATCCTTATATATTCCAGGTACTAAATTAGCAATCTCTGGTAAGGTCAAATTATCTGAGTATGGGAAAAATTTTGTAGACCCGCAAATAGAAATTTTAAATAAGAATGAAGAATCTTTTAATTTCTCTGGAAAGATTATGCCTTTATATTCGTTATCAGAATCATTATCAAATATAAGTTTTATAAAATTAATTAAAAAAGTAATTATTTATTCAAAACAATATCCAGATCTACTTAATCAAAAACAACTTACTTCCTTATCTTTAGTTTCAAAAAGTGATTCTTTACTAAATATTCATTTACCTATAAATAAGAATGCTTTGATTGAGTCAAAAAAACGTTTGGTATTTGATGAACTATTTCTATTGCAAATGAAGTTTTTATTGAGAAAAAGGAAAAATAATAAAAAATTAACTATTCAAAAATCCATTAAAAAGAATTTTTTACTTAAAGACTTTTTAAATAAAGTTCCTTTTAAATTAACAAAATCTCAGGAAAAAGTACTTGATGAAATTAAATATGATTTATCAGATTTAACACCTATGTCTAGACTACTACAAGGAGATGTTGGCAGTGGTAAAACTATTATTGCAATAGCATCTCTTTTGATTGAACTTGAAAAAAATCAACAGGGTGCATTGATGGTTCCTACTGAAGTACTTGCCTCACAGCACTATAGGAATTTAATAAAATTCTTGAACCCACTTTTAGTTTCTGTAGAACTTCTTACAGGTAATACCCCACAGAAAAAGAGAAAAGAAATACTTACAAATTTAAAAAATGGAATGGTAGATATTCTTGTAGGTACTCATGCATTATTTGAAGATAAAGTTGTCTTTAATTCATTAGGGATGGTAGTCATAGATGAACAACATAGGTTTGGGGTTACGCAAAGAAATCGATTACTTAATAAAGGAGATAATACTAATTTATTATCAATGACAGCTACACCTATACCTAGGACTCTCGCTTTATCACTTTATGGTGATTTAGATATTAGTCAGATTACAGAACTTCCCCCAGGAAGAGTTCCTATAACAACAAATATTATTTCAGAAGAAGAGTTAAATAAATTATTTAAACGTGTTGAGAATGCGATAGATAATGGAAAGCAAGCCTATGTAATTTTGCCATTAATTGAAGATTCTGAAAAAATGAATTTAAGTTCTGCAAAAAAGATTTATAAATATTTATCAGAGGAAATTTTTTTAAAAAATAAAGTTGGACTTTTACATGGAAAATTAAATTCTGAAGAGAAGAATAATGTCATTAATTCTTTTGTAAATAATGAAGTAAACATATTGGTCTCTACTACAGTTATTGAGGTAGGAATCGATGTACCTAATGCTTCAATTATGATTATCTATAATTCTGAAAGATTTGGTTTATCTCAATTACACCAGTTACGAGGGAGAGTTGGGAGAGGATCCCATAAATCATTTTGTTACTTAGTAACCTCTGATAAAAATGGATTAGAAAATAAAAGGCTAAGTGTTTTAGAAAAATCTAATGATGGTTTTTATATCGCGGAAAAAGACTTGGAACTTAGAGGCCCCGGCCAACTCTTGGGATATAAGCAGTCTGGATTACCTGATTTTGTATTGGATAACTTACCAAATAATAAAGTTTTAATTGAAAAGGCCAGAGAAGAGGCTCAGAGGGTAATAACTGAAGATCCTGATTTAAGAAAAAATATTTTATTAAGAGATTTGCTAATTGACAATTCTGATAATAAATTTATTCATGATTTCTTAAATTAAAACTTTTAATTGTCAATTTTTAAATATATGCAAATATAAAATTAATAGACAATGTTCATTGAAAATTTGGAACGAGATCCCAATTGAGGAAAATAAAGATAAATTAATTACAATACCTAGTTGTTTTAAATTTTTTAGTCCTCATCCTTACTATGATCTAGGTGCTCCCTATAAGGGAAAAAAGTTCATTTGGAAATTAAGAGAAGAAGTTGTAAAAAGATTAATAAAAGTAAATGACTTTTTAAAATTAAAAAATGATAGTTTATCCCTTTTGATTTATGACAGTTGGCGACCTATTGAAGTTCAGAAATTTATGTTCAATAGAGCTTTTATTTTGGAATGTGAAAGGCTAAATATTGATGCTTCTGAAAAAGATATGGAACAATATTCCATAGTAAAAAAAAATGTTGAGAAATTTTGGGCATATCCTTCTTCCGATGACAGATGTCCTCCTCCACATTCAACTGGAGGTGCTTTAGATATTACTTTGGCCGATAAATATGGAAATATTATGGATATGGGAAGTAATATTGATCAGATGGATGATAAATCAAAACCAGATTTTTATCATAATATTGAAAATGAAGATGCGATTATATGGAATGAAAGAAGAAAGTTACTAAAAGAAATTATGATTAAATTTGAATTTGTTCAGCATCCAAATGAGTGGTGGCATTTTAGTTATGGAGATCAACTATGGGCATGGAAGAATAAAAAACCTAATGCTTTGTATGGGAAGATGTGATATTTAATTTATCTCGCTTAGTAAATTTGTAATGAAAGGTTCTTTTTGATTGTTAATAAAATCCCCAAAATCTTTTTCGGGACTGCTTTTCTTCCAAAACTCTAATAAAGGATGAATAGTTTTTTCCAAATCATCAAGTTCCATTCTTTGCAAGTATGGTTTAGCTAATCTTTGAAGGTTTTTACTTCCCCCCAACCATAGTTGATATTTATTCTGCCCACTACCAACAAGAGCTAATTCTGCCATATAAGGTCTTGTACAACCATTAGGACATCCTGTCATTCTAAATAATATTGTCTTTTCTATATTCGTATCATTTAATAGTTTTTCTATTCTAGTAAGAACTTCAGGTAAAATTCTTTCAGCTTCGGTCATAGCTAGACCACAAAGAGGGAGGGCTGGACATGCTAAAGCGTGTCTTTGAATTTCATTGATGTCATTAAGATTGTCATATCCAATCTTTTTTAAAGCCTTTTTAATTTCGTTTTTGTTTTTATTGGGAATATTACATAGCAAAATATCTTGATTAGGAGTGAGTCTTAAGTCAAGATCATTTTCTTTGACAAGATCTCTTATTAATGATTTCTTCTTTCCAGAAAGCCTTCCAGATAATAAAGGTAATCCAACAAAATAATTATCTTCATTTTGTTTATGCCAACCTAGATAATCAATTAATTTATTCTCAGGTTCTTTTCTTAAAGGCTTAATTTCTTTTTTAAAGTATTTATCTAAAAGTATTTTTTTAAACCATCTAATACCTTTCCTATGCAAAAGGTACTTCATTCTGGAATTTTTCCTTGATTTCCTATCTCCATAATCTCTTTGAATGGCAACGATACTTTGAATTAGTTCATAGATGTCTTCCTTTTCAACATAACCAAGCGGATCTGCAATTCTTGCAAATGTTTCTTCATTATTATGAGTTCGACCCATACCTCCGCCGATATAAAAATTACAACCTTCGAAATCTCCTTCTATTGAGGTGAATGCAACTATTCCAATATCATTAGTGAGAAGATCAACAGAATTATCGCCTGGAACTGTGACAGCACATTTAAACTTTCTTGGTAGATATGTAGATCCATATAGAGGTTCTTTTTTATTCCCGCTAAAAACATTTTCTTTAAACTGTAATTTCCTATTCTCTTCAATTTCTTTATCTGGTTTTATCGTGTATTCCAAATCTCCGTCAGCCCATAGCTCCAAAAAGGTTCCTTGTCCGGCTACTGGTGTTAAAAGGTCAGCAACTTTTACTGCTAAAGTTCTTGCAGTTACGTATTCTGATGTTTCAAATGGTGCAGCTGGAGCCATGACGTTTCTATTTATGTCTCCACACGCAGCAAGAGTTGAACCCATTGAATTTACAATAGATTTAATTACTTCCTTCAAGTTATCTTTTCTGATCCCATGCATTTGGAAGGCTTGTCTAGTAGTTACCCTGAGTGTTCCATTACCAAGTTTGTCAGATACTTCATCTAAAGATAGAAATAATTTTCCTGGAATTTCTCCACCTGGACTTCTTAGCCTTAGCATCATCTGCCAATCTTTACTTTTGCCAGGTTTTCTATTTTCTCTATTATCTTGTTGATAACTTCCATGGAATTTTAATAGTTGAACAGCATCATTAGTAAAATGATCGCTTTCATTTTTTAACTCGCTGGCAAGGGGCTCCTTGAGAAATTCACTACCTTTCTTGAAATTCTCAAATTTAGAAACCTCAAGTCCATTTGCTAAACAAACTGTCTCTTGTTTCTCGATCTTTTTTTTCTTTTTTACTTTTTCGACCTTTATCAAGGGATCAAAACGTATCTCTTTTTATACATTAGCGAAAAGCTTATTTAACTGGTAGTAAATTATAGTTGTAATAGCCATAAATTATTCTTGTCTAAATATTTACTTGAGATAGGAACAGAAGAGTTACCAGCAAATTTTTCTCATTCTGTAATAAACCAAATTAACTCTCTTATAAAATTTGAATTTGATAAAAAACTTATCAAATTTAATAATATTATTTGCACCTCCACACCAAGAAGAATAGTTCTATTTCTAGAAGGGTTAGTTGATCATGCGGATGACAAAACATCAATAAGAAAAGGTCCAAAAGCTGCTTCTGCATTTCTTAATGGCGTACCAACTAAAGCTGCTATTGGTTTTGCAAATAGTTTAGGAATTAATATAGATGACTTAGAAATAAGACAAACAGAAAAGGGTGAGTTTGTCTTTGGAACAAAAATTGAAAAAGGAGAATCTACTAGATCTTCTTTATCTTCAATAATCCCTAAAGTAATAAAAAATTTGCAAGGTCCCCGATTTATGAAATGGGGATGTGGAAGCTTTAAATTTTCAAGACCTATCAGATGGGTGGTCTCACTTTACAACGATGAAATTCTTGATTTTAATTTCGATGAATGTGATCCTAAAATTTCAATAGGCAATAAATCAAAAAGTCATAGATTAATTAATAAAATTATTGAAATTCATTCTTCAGATAATTATTTTGAATTAATGGCTAAGAGTGGAGTACTTGTTAAAAGAGAAGAAAGAAAAGAAAAAATTGCTAATCTCATAAATCATGAATCTCAATTGGTAAATTTAGATCCCGATCTTTCTGATCATTTACTTAACGAACTTACTGATTTAGTTGAATCTCCTAATTTAATAACTAGTAACTTTGATAAGCGATTTCTTAATTTGCCTGTTGAAGTTCTTTCGACGGTAATGAAAAATCACCAAAGATATATTCCTCTTCTAAAAAAAGATAAAACATTTTCTAAATTAGATTTGAGTTCTGAAAAAGTTATAAGTACAAAATTCTTTGTCTTATCGAATGGTCTAAGAGAATCCGATAATATTATATCTAAGGGTAATGAAAAAGTATTGAGGGCTAGATTCTCTGATGCAAAGTTTTTTGTAGAAAGTGACAAAAAAGTTTCTTCTAAAGAAAGAAATGAAAAACTTAAATCTGTTTCTTATTTAAAAGGTATGGGTAATGTTTTTCAGAGAGTAAAAAGAATAGAGGCTATCTCTGAAATGATACTTAATTACTTAAATGATCAATCTTTAGACAGAAAAAAAGTAATAGAAGCTGCAAAATATTGTAAGAACGATTTATGTAGTGAAATTGTTGATGAATTCCCTGAATTGCAGGGAATAATGGGTGGTAAATACTTACGAAATGAAGGCTTTAGTAAAGAGATTTGTATAGCAGTAGCGGAACATTATTTGCCTGGTTTTTATAAAGATGATCTTCCTTCTACAATTTATGGAGCTATTATTTCTATCTCTGACAAAATTGAAACTTTAATAAGCATATTTATTTCTGGGAAAAGGCCAAGTGGTTCATCTGATCCTTATGCACTTAGAAGGAACTTAAATGGAGTTATTATAACTATCTGGCAGTTTGAACTAGATTTAGATATTGAAAATATTTTTGAGGAACTTCTTGAATATTGGAATATTTCACTCCCAAATTTGAAATTCGTTAAAGAAAAAGTTTTAAATGATTTAATCGAATTTACTAATCAAAGAATTATTAGCTATCTTGATGAATTATCAATCAGTAAAGATCTTATTAAAGCTATTTGTTTTATTGAGACCTCTACTAAAAAAAGAATAATGAATATTTTGGATATAAAAATCAGAATTAATACTATTAACCAACTTAAAGTAAAAGCAGATTTTTCTGAAATTCAAAAAGTTATCTCGAGAGTTAGTAAACTTGCTCAAAAAGGAAATCTTAAAACAACAATTTTTTCATGCAATGATTATGTAAATCCAGATCTATTTGAAAAGGAATGTGAAACTAAGGTATTTAAATTTATCAAAGAATTAGAAGAAATTGTTAAATTACCAAATTGGAATTATTTTCAATTATTTAGTCTATTTAAGACTAATTCTGATAACCTTAATGAACTATTTGATAATGAAAAAGGTGTTCTGATCATGGCAGAAAATCCTGAACTTAAAAATAATCGCCTCAATTTATTAGGATTGGTCAGAAATTACTCTTTAAAAATTGCTGATTTTACACTTTTTAACTCTTAACTTTAATTCCACCTTTAATTGAATAATTCTTAAGCATTTTTTCGACTTCTTTTTCTTCTCTTACAGCACTTTTAACTGGTTTATATTTTAATGGTGCCAGTGCTTTCCCTCTTAAAATTGATCCAAGAGTGAGCATAGTTAGTTTAATTTGCTGAAGGGGTTTCATCGCAACAACTTTTTTATATAGATAACTATCAAAAGTTAGTCTTTGAACATCCATATCATCACACATTTCAACAAAAGCTTCTCTAGCGGAATCATTTCTATAGAAAATATTTTGAAGAATTTCTAATACCTTGTAGGTTGTTCCATATTTTTTATCCCATTTTTTTAAGTAATTTTTTAAATCTTTTTCTGATGGAATCTGTTCCCCGTTTTTTGAAGCTTCAACGATTTCTTCAGCACACATTCTTCCACTTTTTGCAGCAAAGTATATACCTTCTCCAGAGCTTTTCGTTACATAGCCAGCTGCATCACCTACCAAAGCCATCCTGCCTACAACTCTTCGAGGTCTTGGATGCTCAGGAATAGGATGTGCTTCAACTTTTATGACTTCACCATTCACCAGCCTTTTTTTTGCTCTATTCCTTACTCCTTCTTGTAGACCTTTTATAAGAGATTGGTTCTTTTGCATTGTGCCTGTCCCTACTGCTACATGATCATATTTAGGAAATACCCAACCATAAAAATCAGGAGAAACATCTGTTCCTACATACATCTCAGCGAGGTCTTCGTAGTAACTCATTTCTTCTTTAGGCAACTTAATTCTTTCTTGGAATGCTATTGCCACTTTGTAATCGCCTGCATCCATTGCTTTTGCAACTCTGCTGTTTGCTCCATCAGCCCCAATCAAGAGGTCTACAGTTAATTCTTTAAGTTCTCCTTTCTTTTCTCCAGAAGAAAAATCTGAATATGAAAGTTTGTATGGACCTTGATTATCATTCCCAGTATCAATTGAAGTAACTAATCCATTAATTAATGTTGCCCCAAGTTCAGAAGCTCTGTTTCTCATAAATGCATCCATCACCTCTCTTCTGCACATTCCTATATATTCATTATCACTTTTGCCATAAACATTATCCAAGCTAATATCAACTTCTCTATTAGAGGGAGATATCATTTTCATATGTCTTACTTTTCTATCTATAATAGTTTCTGGTAAGTCAAATTCCTCAACCATGCAAAGAGGAATGGCTCCTCCGCATGGTTTTGCATTATCTAATTTCCTTTCAAAAAGCCAAGTTTTAATCCCAGATTTAGCAAGTATTTCAGCAGCACATGAACCACTTGGACCCCCACCGATAACAGCAACTCTCAACATATTAAAAAAAAATTGTACCCTATTAAAAAACTACATCAATTTCCTTATAAAAGTGCATTTCGTAAATTAATAGTTAATATCGAAATATCTTTTTAATTATTATTCTTATATTGAAAAAAAAGAATCTTATAAATGAAGACATTGATATACATGTTGCGGAGAGAAGGAATTTAAATGAAAATAAATTTAAATTAAAGAAATATTCTTTATTTATAGCTTTTTTTTTAATATTTCTTTTACCTTTTATTGGCTTGGCATTTAAGAGTAATTTTAAAATTATTCTCTCTGGAGTTAATAATGTTAAAAAAGTTGTAAATAATGATCTTAGTATTTTGGGTCATTTACCCTACAAGGAAATTTCAAAAGAAAAATTAGTCTTTATTGAACCAAATATTGAAGTTCATATTGATATGAGTGATTCTCTTCTGAAGATGAGAAAAGATGCGAGAAAAGATGGAATATACTTGGTATTCCTTAGTGGATATAGATCAATAAATCTGCAAAAAGATATTTTTTATTCTTTAAAATCCATGAGAAATCAAATCGCTGCAGAGAGAGCTAGGGTCTCAGCACCACCAGGATATTCTGAACATAGTACAGGATTTGCTATAGATATTGGAGATGCTTACAACAGAGAAACAGACTTTGAAGTTGAATTTGAAAACACGGATGCATTTAGATGGCTTAAAAAGAATGCAGCCAAGTATCATTTCAAATTATCTTTTAATCAAAATAATAAAAATGTTGATTATGAGCCTTGGCACTGGAGATATGAAGGATCGATAGAAGCACTTAAAGTTTTTGAAGCATCAAATAGGAATTTGAAAAAAGCTAAAATACTAAAAACTTATAACTAATTAGAGTTTTTGTATTTGATTTTCAAAGTCTTATAGATAAATTCTTCAGAATAAGCATTCTTTGAGTTAGCCTTGAATTAATCAACTATTTGTTTGTAAGTTTATTGATGTCAACTTTAATTAAAGAAATAAGAAATGTAGCAATTATCGCTCATGTAGATCATGGGAAAACAACACTTGTTGATGCATTATTATCCCAATCTGGAATCTTTAGAGATAACGAAGTAGTTCCAACTTGCGTAATGGATTCAAATGATCTCGAGAGAGAAAGAGGTATAACAATACTTTCAAAAAATACTGCTGTTAATTACAAAAATACAAGAATTAATATTATTGATACGCCTGGCCATGCTGACTTCGGTGGCGAAGTTGAGAGAGTCTTGGGCATGGTTGATGGTTGTTTATTAATTGTCGATGCTAATGAGGGCCCTATGCCTCAAACAAGATTTGTTTTGAAAAAAGCTTTAGAAAAAGGTCTTAGGCCTATAGTTTTTGTAAATAAAATTGATAGACCTAGAGTAGTCCCAGAAATTGCTGTGGATAAAGTTCTTGATTTATTTCTTGAATTAGGTGCTGATGATGATCAATGCGATTTTCCTTATTTATTCGGTAGTGGTTTATCTGGTTTTGCAAAAGAAGAAATGGAATCAAATAGCGATAATATGCTGCCTCTTTTTGAAGCTATTCTTAGGCATGTTCCACCACCTGTAGGAGATTCAAATAAGCCATTGCAACTTCAAATTACAACCTTGGATTATTCTGATTTCTTAGGAAGAATTGTGATTGGAAAAATTCACAATGGAACTATAAAAAATGGCCAACAAGCTAGCTTAATAAAAGAAAGTGGGAAAACTATCAAGGGTAAAGTAAGCAAGCTTTTAGGCTTTGAGGGATTACAAAGAATTGATATCAAAGAAGCCTTTGCAGGGGATATTGTTGCTGTTTCAGGTTTTGATGATGTAAATATTGGTGAAACGATTGCTTGTCCTGATTCTCCTCATCCACTTCCTTTAATTAAAGTTGATGAACCTACCTTAAATATGACCTTTGTGGTAAATGATTCTCCATTCGCTGGTAAGGAAGGGAAATTTGTTACAAGTAGACAATTAAAGAATAGATTGGAAAGGGAATTATTAACTAATGTAGCCCTAAGAGTTGAAGAAACGGATTCTCCAGATAGATTTTCTGTTTCTGGGAGAGGGGAACTTCATTTAGGAATTTTGATAGAAACAATGAGACGAGAAGGTTTTGAATTCCAAATATCGCAACCTCAAGTTATTTTTAGAGAAATTGATGATGTTCAGTGCGAACCTATAGAGACATTAGTTTTAGATGTTCCAGAGGTAGCAGTTGGATCTTGTATTGAAAAACTAGGATCACGAAAGGCTGAAATGAAAAACATGCAGACAAGTTCAGACGGAAGAACCCAATTAGAATTTCTTGTACCATCAAGAGGCCTTATCGGCTTCCGAGGTGAATTTGTCAGAATAACCAGAGGTGAGGGAATTATGAGTCATTCTTTCTATGAATATAAACCTAAAGCTGGAGATTTTGAGACAAGAAGAAATGGTGTACTTATCTCTTTTGAAGAGGGTGTAGCAACATTCTATGCTTTAAAAAATGCAGAAGATAGAGGTGTTTATTTTATTAAACCAGGAGTAAAAGTTTATAAAGGTATGATTATTGGCGAGAATAATAGATCACAAGATTTAGAGTTAAATATCTGTAAAACCAAGCAATTGACTAACATTAGATCTGCGGGAGCAGAAGAATTAGATACTTTACAATCTCCAGTAGATATCACTCTTGAGAGAGCACTTGAATATATAGGTCCCGACGAAATGTTAGAGGTCACACCAGATTCTATAAGAATGAGAAAATTAAATAAGAAGAAGGCAATGAAAAAATAAAATATTATGAGAGAAGAAGATATCAAAAGTTTCGAGGATATTTTTTTAGAGGCTTTAAATCTTTTCAATAAACAAAAATGGTATGAAGCTCATGATGCTTTTGAAGACATATGGAATACTCTTGATGGCGATGAGAGACAAGTTATACAAGGTATACTTCAGGTATCTGTTTCTCAATTCCATTTAAGCAAAGGTAATTTCAATGGAGCAACGATATTAATGGGTGAAGGCTTAGGTAGAATAAAAAGTAGAACTAATATTGATTTAGGTATAGACCTCGAATCTTTTTGTAAATGTCTTGAGACATTATTAAGAAAACTTCAATATAAAGAGGAATTAAATGAGAATGATAAGCCCTATCTATTGATAAAAGAGAAGAATGAATTTTGAAATAAAGAACGTATTTCTGACTATTGAAGGGAAATCAATAGTAAAGAATGTGTCAATAAAGGTATGCCCAGGCGAAATTGTAGGTTTAATGGGACCAAATGGTGCGGGTAAAACGTCTACTTTTAATCTTGCGGTTGGCAATTTAAAACCTGATAAGGGAGATATATTAATGAATGGCAAATCTATAAACAATTTACCTTTGCCTAGAAGAGCAAGACTTGGTTTAGGATATTTAACTCAAGAAGCAAGTATCTTCAGAGATCTAACAGTTAAAGAAAATATTGACTTAGCCTTATATAATTCATTTTTTAATAGCGCATTAGTAAGAAATAAGAGAGAAAAAATAATTAATGAATTTAATTTAAATAAAGTTGTTGATAATTATGGTTATCAACTATCAGGAGGGGAGAGGAGAAGGTGTGAAATAGCAAGAGCTCTATCAGTTGGTAGAGAAGGACCGAAATATTTACTTTTGGATGAACCTTTTGCTGGGATCGACCCTTTGGCTGTAAATGATTTAAAGAAACTTATTATTAAACTAAGTAAGTCTGGAATGGGAATTCTTATCACTGACCATAATGTAAGAGAGACTCTATTAATTACAAGCAAATCATATGTTTTAAGTGAAGGAAGGATTTTAGCTCATGGAACATCTACTGAACTTGCAAGTAATCAGATAGTGAAAAAGTTTTATTTGGGGGATGACTTTCAACTTTGAGTAGTTGATTTAGAAATAAATTTTAATTAAATTTAAATTAAATTTTTTGATATAGGCATGAATATTTTATTTATTTTATTATTTTATAATTAAGTCAAACAATACAGTTTTATAATCTAAAGATGATATTTTATGGATTTGTCAAAAATTTATTTTACGATCCTGTATCTTCTATAGGCATTTTAATTTTTTATTTTTTATTAATTAATTTGCCTGTTTCTCTATTGGCCTTATTTAATAAAAAATCCTCATCATATGTGAGACTAATTACTATTTTAATTAATCTCCTCATAGCTTTGCAGCTTATCTTTAGATGGAGTTTATCGGGACATTTTCCAATTAGTAACTTATATGAATCGCTATATTTCTTAGTTTGGGGTATATCTTTAGGTCAATTATTAGTTGAGAATGAATACCCGACTCCGATAATCCCAGCAATAGCAATACCTGTTGAACTTTTAACTGTAGCTTTTGCTTGTTTTGTTTTGCCAGAAGATTTAAAGCTATCATCTAATCTTGTCCCAGCATTAAGATCAAGTTGGTTAATTATGCATGTAAGTGTAGTCATGCTTAGTTATGCCGCTCTTATAATTGGCTCTTTACTTTCAGCTTCTGTACTATTTATTAATAAAAGCCAACCTCTTCAACTTAGAAGTAGTTCTACAGGTGTAGGTGGTTTCAAAATGTCTAATTCATACTCGATCAATAATGTGATTGAGCCTATAAATTTTTCTCATTCTGAGGAATTAGATACTCTTAGTTATAGATCTATATTAGTTGGATTTGTTCTTCTAACTCTTGGTTTAATTACTGGAGCTATTTGGGCCAATGAAGCTTGGGGCACTTGGTGGAGTTGGGATCCTAAGGAGACCTGGGCTTTCATCTCTTGGCTATTTTATGCTGCCTATCTACATATGAGGATAAGTAGAGGTTGGCAAGGTAGAAGACCTGCATTACTTGCTACTTCTGGCTTTTTTATAGTACTAATATGCTATGTCGGAGTAAATTTCTTAGGTGTAGGTTTGCACAGTTATGGTTGGATTTTTGGAATGTTTAATTTATTTTAAGTGCCAATTATTAAGGTTCTGAAATTATTTTCCCATTTTGAGCATCTAGAGCAACTGACCTTAATTCATCACAACCCTCTTTTAAAGTTGGATAAGCAAACATTCCACTTCCCGCAATGAAACAATTAGCACCAGCTTCTGCACATTGCGAAATGGTCCAATTTGCTTTTATTCCACCATCAACTTCAATATCTACATTCAAATTCTTTGTAATTACGAATTGTCTAATCTTTCTTATTTTATTTAACATTGTTGGTATGTAGGCTTGGCCACCAAATCCTGGATTAACTGTCATTACCAAGACATGATCAACCATATCCATAATATTTTCAATCATTTCAAATGGTGTATGAGGATTTAATGCAACCGATGGTGATCCACCAAGATCTCTTATCTTTCCAAGGACTCTGTGAAGGTGAACATTAGCTTCGGCATGAGCTATGACAACTCCAGGCTCTCCATTTGGACCTTTAGTGGCTTTTACATATGCCTCAAGCATTGTCTCACAATTATATTGGCTTACCATTAATTGAGTTTCAAAAGGAACCTCGCAATATTTTCTACATGCAGCAATCATTTCAGGTCCAAATGTAAGATTGGGCACAAAATTTCCATCCATGACATCAAATTGAATACGATCAACGCCTGCTTCTTCAAGATCTTTAACGCATGCCCCCATATTTGCCCAGTCTGCTGGTAGAACGGAAGGAATTATTTGAATTGGTCGATTAACACTAACTGAATTTTTAGAATTAGTTTCTGGCATTTAATTTTTAAAATATTTAATAAAGATACTATATTTGGTTGCTTATTCCTAATTTCAAGTCGCGGCCTGATAAAGTAACAGCTGCACAGAGTTAAAAAAAACTACTTAGCAAATTAATTCTTATAAAAAAGGCATTTTTTATGAGAATATGTTTTTAACCTCTTAGAAAATCTTTTAAAATTTAATTGTGAATCAAACTTTAATTCAAGAAATTCTCGAAGTAGTCGAGCAAGCCGCAATCGCATCAGCGAAACTTACAGGTTTAGGTCAGAAAGACGAAGCTGACGCAGCTGCTGTTGAAGCAATGAGGTTGCGTATGGGCAAAATTGAGATGAAAGGAAAAATTGTGATAGGTGAAGGTGAACGTGACGAAGCACCAATGTTATATATCGGGGAAGAGGTAGGAAGTGGAAACGGCCCAGGGGTTGACTTCGCTGTAGATCCTTGTGAAGGAACCAATCTTTGTGCTAACAACCAAAGAGGATCTATGGCAGTATTAGCTGCTTCAGACACTGGGGGGCTTTTTAATGCACCTGATTTTTATATGAATAAATTGGCAGCACCTCCAGCGGCAAAAGGAAAGGTAGATATCAGGAAATCACCTACTGAGAATTTAAAGATTTTAAGTAATTGCCTAGATTTAGCGATTGATGAACTTACTGTAGTAGTTATGGATAGAGCAAGACATAAAGATTTGATCAAGGAGATTCGAGAATGTGGAGCAAAAATTCAACCAATCTCTGATGGAGATGTTCAAGCTGCAATTGCATGCGGATTTGCAGGTACAGGGACTCATTGCTTAATGGGTATTGGAGCGGCTCCAGAAGGTGTAATATCTGCCGCTGCCATGAGAGCTCTGGGTGGACATTTTCAAGGACAGTTGGTTTATGACCCTGCAATTGCGCAAACTTCTGAATGGGCTGACTATACAAAAGAAGGAAATATTAAACGTTTAAATGAAATGGGAATTACTGATATTGACAAAATATATGAGGCCAACGAACTCGCATCAGGAGAAAATGTAATCTTTGCTGGTAGTGGAATAACTGATGGATTATTATTTGACGGAGTTAAATTTGAAAAAGACTGTACTAGAACAAGTAGCCTTGTAATAAGTACATTAGATAGTACTTGTCGATTTACAAATACAATACACATGAAAGATGGTGCTAAAAACATCAAACTTTAATATCTTAATTTGATTTTATGCATATTGTTGTCGTCGGACTAAGTCATCGCACGGCACCTGTCGAAGTCCGTGAGAAGTTAAGTATTCCTGATCAATCGATTTCAGAATCATTAAAAACTCTGAGGGTCTATTCTGATATTTTAGAAGTTTCTATTTTAAGTACTTGTAATAGGTTGGAAATATACGCTCTTGTTAAAGATATAAATATTGGTATTTCATCTATTAAAGAATTTTTAACAGATTACTCGAGTGTAAATTTTGAAGACCTAAATCCTCACCTTTTTGATTTTAGACAAGAAGAAGCTGTTTTACATTTAATGAAAGTTTCAGCTGGATTAGATAGCCTCGTTTTGGGTGAAGGGCAAATACTCTCGCAAGTTAAAAAAATGATGAGATTAGGTCAGGAGAATCAATCTACTGGGCCAATTCTTAATAGGTTATTGAGTCAATCAGTTAGTGCTGGTAAGAAAGTTAGATCTGAAACAAATTTAGGAACTGGAGCCGTGTCAATTAGCTCAGCGGCTGTAGAACTGGCTCAATTAAAAATTGGACAGGATCATGGTGTTGATGGGCTTGTAAGTTTGAAATCAGAAAAAGTTCTAGTCGTTGGAGCTGGAAGGATGAGTAGACTTTTAATAACTCATTTGAAGTCCAAAGGATGCCATAAGCTCACTCTCTTAAATAGAAATATTGATAGAGCCGTAAATCTTGCAGGAGGTTTCCCAGATCTTGAAATAAATTGCAAGAGTTTAAATGAATTGGATGAAAATATATCTTTATCCTCTCTTGTCTTTACAAGTACTGCCTCTGAAAAACCTTTTATTGATTTAGCAAGAGTTGAAAATATTAGTTTAAATAATAAACTTAAATTTATTGATATAGGTGTTCCAAGAAATATTTCAAATGATGTTAAACATCATGCTTTCATAGAGTCTTTTGATGTAGATGACTTGGAGGAAGTTGTTTCTAGAAATCAGGAATTTAGACAAAAAATAGCAAAAGAGGCTGAATCTCTGGTTAAAGATGAAAGAATCATTTTTTTGGAGTGGTGGGCTAGTTTAGAAGCAGTTCCAGTTATAAATAAATTAAGATCTGATTTAGAATTAATAAGAAAAGAAGAGTTACAAAAGGCACTAAGCAGAATGGGACCTGATTTTTCTGCTCGAGAAAGGAAAGTAGTAGAAGCTTTAACTAAAGGGATTATTAATAAGATTCTTCACACACCAGTAACTAAATTGAGAAGTCCTCAGTCAAGAGAAGAAAGACAAGCATCATTAAAAATTGTTGAAAAATTGTTTTCTTTGGTTGATGATGAGCAAAATTATTAAAAATAACTGACTTTATATTAAGTTTTTCATTAGATTTTTCTAAATACCTTTGTAAAGTGGCCATTTCCATTTTTAAATTTGCACACAATCAGTTAATTTTAATAGTTGAGTATACCTCCATTAAATTGAATGAAGCGTGTGTTGGCAATCATCCTCGGAGGAGGAAAAGGTTCTAGGCTTTATCCCTTAACAAAAATGAGGGCTAAACCTGCCGTTCCTTTAGCTGGTAAATATCGTTTAATTGATATCCCAATTAGTAATTGTATTAATTCTGGGATTAATAAAATGTACGTTTTAACTCAGTTTAATAGTGCTTCTCTTAACAGACATATTGGGAGAACATATAATTTAAGTGCTCCATTCGGGCAAGGATTTGTGGAGGTTCTAGCTGCTCAGCAGACTCCTGATAGTCCAAAGTGGTTTGAAGGTACTGCTGATGCAGTAAGAAAGTATCAATGGTTATTCCAAGAGTGGGATGTGGACGAATATCTAATATTGTCTGGTGATCAACTTTACAGGATGGATTATAGTTTATTTGTTCAACACCATAGAGATAATGGTGCTGATTTAACAGTAGCTGCTTTGCCTGTTGATGAGTCTCAAGCTGAAGGTTTTGGACTTATGAGAACAGATGATTTGGGTAATATTAAAGAATTTAGTGAAAAGCCAACTGGCGAGAAACTAAAGTCAATGGCGGTTGATACCTCTAAGTTCGGATTAAACAAGGAATCAGCATTAGAGAAACCGTATCTTGCCTCAATGGGTATTTATGTTTTCAGTAGAAAGACACTTTTCGATCTCTTAAATAAGTTTCCTAGTTATACAGATTTTGGTAAAGATATAATCCCTGAGGCATTGAGTAGAGGAGATACATTAAAGAGTTATGTTTTTGATGATTATTGGGAAGATATTGGAACTATTGGAGCATTTTTTGAATCAAACTTAGCCTTAACACAGCAACCAAAACCTCCATTTAGTTTTTATGATGAAAAGTTTCCAATATATACTAGGCCAAGATATCTTCCTCCATCAAAACTTGTAGATGCTCAAATTACAGATTCAATTGTTTGTGAAGGAACTATTTTGAAATCGTGTAGTATTTTGCATTGTGTTTTAGGCGTAAGAAGTAGAATTGAAAGCGACTCTGTTATTGAAGATACTCTTGTAATGGGATCTGATTTCTTTGAATCACTAGAAGAAAGAATTGAATTAAGAAAAGGTGGTGGTACTCCTCTTGGAGTTGGGGAAGGTTCAACTATAAAAAGAGCAATTCTTGATAAGAATGCAAGAATTGGAGATAATGTTGTGATAGTAAATAAGGATAGAGTAGAAGAAGCAGACAAACCCGAGCTAGGATTTTATATAAGAAATGGAATTGTTGTTGTAGTTAAAAATGCAACTATTGCTAACGGAACAATTATTTAATTTAGTTTTTCGATCATTTTTCGCTGACATAAGTATTATTTTTTAAGCAATTTCTTTAAGTTGCATGCAATATATATTTATTACGTTTTTTATTTTTTTATGTCCAAGGCACATTTTGGTTTAATCGGTCTTGGAGTTATGGGGGAGAATTTAGTTCTTAATGCTGAAAGAAATGGATTTTCTAGTGTGGTTTTTAACAGGACCTATTCAAAAACTCAAGAATTCTTAGAAGGTAGAGGTTTAGGGAAGAATGTAGAAGGAGCTAAAACACTTCAAGAATTTGTGAATAAGCTTGAGAGACCAAGAAGAATTTTAATGATGGTTAAAGCTGGTTCAGCTACAGATGCTGTTATTGATAATATTTCTGAATATCTTGAAGAAGGTGATTTGCTAATCGATGGAGGTAATTCTCAATTTAAAGATACTGAAAGGAGAGTTGAGACTCTTGAAAGTAAAAGCTTTGGATACATTGGAATGGGTGTCTCTGGAGGAGCTAAAGGAGCCTTAGAGGGTCCAAGTATGATGCCAGGTGGGACTAAAGCCTCTTATGACGCTATAGAAAGTTTATTGACTAAAATGGCTGCGAAAGTTGAAGACGGCCCTTGTGTTGCTTATGTTGGTCCCGGCGGTTCAGGTCATTTCGTTAAAACTGTTCACAATGGAATTGAATATGGCATTGAACAAATTCTTGCAGAAGCTTATGACCTTATGAAAAGAGTTAAAAATATGAATGGATCACAAATGTCTGAGGTCTTTGGTATTTGGAATAATACGGATGAATTAGCTTCTTATCTTGTTGAAATAACACAGATATGTTTAAACACTAAAGATGAACTAACAGGTGAAGACGTTGTTGAAAAAATATTGGATAAAGCAGGTCAAAAAGGTACTGGATTATGGACCGTTGTTAGTGCATTAGAACTTGGTATATCAGTTCCCACTATTTATGCTTCATTAAATGCAAGGGTTATGAGTTCTCTTAAGGATCAACGAAGTGAAATCGAGAAAACAATCCCAATGGAAGATATTGAAGATTTTGATTTAGGAGAAATTTCTAATGGTATGAAACCTTTGTTTGACGCAGTTGTTCTTGCTACTATCGCTAGTTATGCTCAAGGGATGGATATATTAAGTGAAGCCTCATCAGTTTATAATTATGATTTAAATATGCCATCTATTGCTCAAATATGGAAAGGTGGTTGCATTATAAGATCAAAATTATTAAGAAAAATTCAAGATGCATACCAAAAAGATCCAAACTTGAAGAATCTGATTTTTGATGATTGGTTCAATAAAGAAATTTCTACAAGAATTGATAATTTAGCAAGCGTCGTTTCTTCCTCAACTAAGGCTGGGATCCCTGTTCCTTGTTTATCTAGCACTTTAGATTATTTAAATAGTTATAGAACAAACAGACTCCCTCAAAATTTAGTGCAAGCGATGAGAGATTGTTTTGGATCTCATACTTACGAAAGAGTTGATAAAGAAGGAAGTTTTCATACTGAATGGATGAAATGATTGAAAAATCTTTTGATGAATATAATTTATACATATATAAAGATAAATTAGAACTTTCATCTAATGTTTCCAATTTTATAGAAAATCAAATAATTCAATCTACTAAAATTAAAGACAGATTTCAATTTTGTGTAAGTGGTGGTTCAACTCCTAAATTAGTTTATCAATTGCTTTCAAAAAGAGATATTAAATGGGAGAAAGTTGATATTTTTTTAGGTGATGAGAGGTGTGTAGATCCAAACTCTGAATTAAGTAATTCTCTTATGTTAAAGAATTCCTTGCTAACTAAATATGGCTCTAAAGCTTTCTTCTATGAGATCTTTAGTGATACAAAAGTTGATGACAATATTTCTAAAAAATTATTAATTTCTAAACTCAATGAAAGTTGTAATGGTAATCCCCCATCTTTCGATTTAACTTTATTAGGTCTTGGAGATGATGGACATACTGCTTCATTATTTCCATATCAGAAAAATAATAATGCCGATGATTTAGTAATTTTTAATGAGGGTAAGGGGCTTAAAAGAATTTCTCTAACCCCTAAAGTACTCTCTGCTTCTTCAAATATATTATTTTTAGTTAGTGGAGCTTCGAAACAATTAGCACTTAAGAGGTTATTGGATAAAAATGAATCTCAAGAAAGGACTCCTTCTAAACTAATTAAATCAAGTAAACAGATATCAATATTTTGCGATGAAGAATCTACAAAAGAATTATCAATTTAGTTAAAATAAATAATATTTCTAAACTAATTAATGAGTAATAAAAAAGCTTTATTCCAGAAAAAAGAGTTTGAAGGATGGAAA
This sequence comes from Prochlorococcus sp. AG-686-J21, assembly GCA_003210285.1. Classification (GTDB taxonomy): domain Bacteria; phylum Cyanobacteriota; class Cyanobacteriia; order PCC-6307; family Cyanobiaceae; genus Prochlorococcus_A. The sequence continues at coordinate 15,027 of QCVS01000010.1, read as the reverse complement.
ACCTTAAACGATACTGTTATGGGTGGATCAAGTTCAGCTTATTGTGAAAATACAAATTCTGGGTTGCTTTTAAAGGGAAATATCATAGAGAAAGCTGGAGGCTTTGTTAGTTGTAGATCATTGATATATAAACCTTCATTAGATATTAAAGAGTATCAATCGTTTGAATTAAAAATAGATGGTCAAGGAAGAACCTTTAAATTTGCAGTTGCATGCGAAGATGACATCCTTGGTTTGACTGAATTTATTCCTGGTGGTTTGAGATGGATAAAATCATTCCCTACTAAAAAATTTGGAACAACTAAGATAGAAATTCCATTTAATTCTCTTAGTCCATCAGTAAGAGCTAATAAGGTCAGTTTCCCATTTAAATTCAAACCATCAAAAATTAAGAGATTACAACTGCTGCATTCAAAATTTGGAGATGATGGACTACTTAATGATGGATTTAAATCTGGTCCAATAAAAATTTTAATAAAATCAATCAGTGTTTTTTGAAGGTTTTGAACAAAATTTTAATACTTTAATTGCTAAATCTGCCGATTTAACAAATAAACCCTTTCTACACTCAGTCGTAAATATTAATGGGCAATATGAAAGAGATGATGAGGATATTGATTTAACTGTAAATATTTTATGTAGAGATAATGAAGGGAAAAGATTAGATATTTATGATCTCGAGTTGGAACTTTTTAGATCAAATAGTGAATTGGTTTTAGTTATTTCTAAGCTGAACTTTCCTGATGAACCTATCTTATGGAGTGGTGTAAAAACAATATGGATGAATAGTAATAATGGTAAGAAATGTTCTCCACCTAAATATAGTTCTAGATTGGAGAACCTTGCTACGAGGATAAAAAACTTTATTACTTAGAACAGTTTATTTGGAGATTATTCTTCCAAATCTGTTACTGCTCCTAAGCTCGAGGTACTAACAATTCTCGAATATTTTGAAAGTACTCCTTTTTTATATTTGGGAATAGGCTTTATCCAGTTAACTCTTCTTTCTTCTAATTCCTCATCAGATAGTTCAACTTCGATTAATTGGTTAACCGCATCAACAGTAATTAAATCGCCTTCTTTGATTAACGCTATATTTCCTCCAACGGCTGCCTCTGGTGCAATATGACCAACGACTAGGCCATAGGTACCTCCACTAAATCTACCATCAGTTATCAGAGCCACCTTTTCTCCAAGTCCTTGCCCAACAATTGCGGATGTTGGTGCCAACATTTCTCTCATCCCTGGTCCGCCAACAGGACCTTCATTTCTTATGACGACAACATTACCAGCTTTAATATCATTATTCAAAATTGATTTGAGACAATCCTCCTCACTTTCAAAAATTCGAGCAGGTCCTTTTAATACGGGATTCTTTACTCCACTAATTTTGGCTACGCAACCTTCCGAGGCTAAGTTACCTTTTAGTATTGCTAAGTGACCTTTTTTATAAAGCGGGTTATCAATATCTCGAATGACATCCTGATTCTCTGGAGCTTTATCTGGAATAGTAATTAAGGATTCAGATATTGTCTTACCCTCTATATTTTTGCAGTCTCCATTTATTAATCCTGCATTTAAGAGTATTTTCATAACTTGTGGGATTCCACCTGCTTTATGAAGATCTACCGTTACATATCTACCACTCGGTTTTAAGTCACAAATTACAGGAACTTTTTGTCTTATTCTTTCGAAATCATCAATATTGATATCTATACCGGCTGTATTTGCTATTGCTAGTATATGAAGAACGGCGTTAGTTGAACCTCCAATTGCCATAATTACAGATATTGCATTCTCAAAAGATTTTTTAGTCATGAGATCTAAAGGTTTAATGCCTTGTTTGATTGCATCAACTAATATTTCAGCACTTTTTTCTGCGCTAACTTCCTTCTCATAATCTTCCGCTGCCATTGTTGAACTATGGGGAAGACTTAAACCTAAAACTTCTATGACCGCAGACATAGTGTTAGCTGTAAACATACCTCCACAACTACCAGCTCCTGGGATACAATTTTTTTCAACTTCAATCAATCTCTTCTCATTTATTTTCCCAGAGGCTAATTGCCCAACAGCTTCAAATGCACTGACAACTGTTAGATCTTCACCATTTAATTTACCAGGTTTTATCGTTCCTCCATAAATGAATATTGATGGGATATTCATTCTTGCAATTGCAATCATTGCTCCCGGCATATTTTTATCACAACCTCCAATAGCTAAAACTCCATCCATACTTTGCGCATTACATGCTGTTTCAATTGAATCAGCTATGACCTCTCTTGAAACTAAGGAATATTTCATTCCTTCTGTTCCCATAGAGATTCCATCACTCACGGTGATGGTTCCAAACATTTGAGGCATTCCTCCTGAATCTCTTATTGACTCTTCAGCTTTTAGAGCTAACTTGTTTAGCCCCATATTGCATGGTGTGATAGTACTAAATCCGTTAGCAACACCAATAATAGGTTTCGTAAAATCTTCATCACTAAATCCAACCGCTCTTAACATTGATCTGTTGGGAGATCTTTGGACACCTTGAGTTATTGCCGATGATCTTAATTTATTCATATGATTTGAGAACCTTTTTTATTTTATTGTCCTAACTCCTCAAGTTGCTTCCTTACATCAGCAATTGCAGAATTAAGTTCTTCAACTTTCTGCTCTAATTTATCCCCTTCAATGTCTTTTATGTTTTCGTTAGTGTCAATAGCCTCTGAACCATCTTGGATTCTTGATGAATACATCATTGCTTTTTGTTTCTTTTCCTCTTTTCTTTTATCTGCCTCGGAGATTAACCACCATGCCAAACCTGCTGCTCCAATAAAAGCCCCGCTTATTAATGATAAAAAATTATTTGAAGACGAATCTCTATATTCAGACATTGGTAATTTATTTCTATTTATATTATATCTTAGTTCTTATCTGAAAATATAGTACTCAAACGAGATAGAGGGTCCCCAATTCCGGGCTTTAACAAATTTAATTTTTCGTCTTCTTCATCAATGCAAGATGTATATATAACTTGTTGAGGAAATATCTTCGCAATTTCATTAAGACCTTTATTGCTGCAAATAGATGATATTAATAGAATTCTATTAGATTCAACCCCTAATCTTTTTAAGTTGATTAGGGTTTCAATAGGAGTTGACTTCATCTGTATATGATCTGAATATACGATAACTCCTACATTGTCTCCAACTTTTGTTGGTAATTCTCCTAAACAAAGAGTTGAATTTGGGATCACTTCTTTTGCCCCGTACCATAGGGATAATCCTTCAGGTATTTTCGCTATTACTTTAATTGGATAATCATTATTTATAAAGACACCTTCTGCCTCTCCATTATCTGTATTTATCGACTCTTTTTTATATGGAAGCCAATCTCTTAACGCTTCATAAGTTAGCCATTTCCCTAATTGTTCATAGCCAGTTGAATATAATATACTAGGAGTATTTTTCTCTCTTAAAATTGAAAGCCAATGTTTTATTAATGGATGAGGTGGAACAATAACCTTTAGTGACATTGCCATATATTTTCCTTTAAGATAAGAATACAAACTTTAAAACCCTAGATCTAAAATACATTTTTATTATGATTAAATCAATTAATTTTCCTTCTCTAAAGAATGCTTTAATAACTATATTTTTTATCGGAATCTTATTTTTTAATTTTGTAAACTCTGCTTGGGCTAAACGACCTCCAGAAATAAGAAATCAACAAGACCTTGATTTAGAGGAAGATATGCATGGTCAAGATCTTAGTGGTAATGAATTTGTAAAGTTTAATTTAAATGGATTTGATTTTAGTCAAAGTAACTTAGAGGGAGCAGTTTTTAATAATAGTAAATTGCAAAACGCAACTATGACTGGAGCTAATCTTAGTGACGCTTTAGCATATGCAACAGATTTTACAGACGCAGATCTTTCAGATGTAAATTTCACAAATGCTTTATTAATGGAAAGTAATTTTGAAGGAGCTAAGATCGATGGTGCAGATTTTACAAACGCAGTCCTTAGCCGTATACAACAAAAAGAATTATGTGAGATTGCAAATGGTACAAATAGTTCTACAGGGGAAAGTACAGAATATAGTCTTGGGTGTTAGAAACTATATATGAAAAAAAGAATACCTGTAATTGTAATTTCTGGATTTCTTGGTTCGGGAAAAACAACTTTTTTAAGATATTTACTCAGAGAGAGCAATAAAAAATTTGGGTTAATAATTAACGAATTTGGTGATGTTGGAATTGATGGTGACTTGGTTAAAAGTTGTAATGGCTGTGACGATTCAGATGAAGACTGCATTATTGAATTAAACAATGGTTGTTTATGTTGCACTGTTCAAGATGATTTTATTCCCTCGATAAAATCACTTCTAAAATTTAATCCTGAAATAGAAGCAATAATTATTGAGACAAGTGGACTTGCCTTGCCCTTACCATTGTTAAAAGCACTTAATTGGCCTGAGATAAGGTCATCTATATATCTTGATCTCGTTATTGGCATAGTCAATGGAGAGTCGATGCTTAAGGGCTCTCCAATAAATGATTTAAATGAAATAACTAATCAGTACAATAAATTAAATAAGATTGATCATAATGCATCCATTGATGAACTCTTTGAAGAACAGTTAGAGGTTTCTGATATCGTTCTAATATCAAGAGCAGATGTTTTAAATGAAGAAGAATTTAAATCTATCAAAAATATAATCAAAGAAAAGTTTAATTCAACTGTTCCTATTCTTAAATCTCTTAACGGCAAAATTGATTTAAAATATATATTCGATATTGATTTTAAAAAGGATAATTATAAAAATTTTATTTCTGAGGAACATGATCATAATCATAATCATGTTGAACTTGTCTCTGATTCAATAAAGTTAAATTATTTTCTTGATAAAAAGGAATTTGAAAAAGAGATAGTTAACGTTTTAAGTGATATAAATATTCTTCGAATAAAAGGACGTATATGGATTCCAAATAAATCATTGCCTTTACAAATACAAATAGTTGGCAAAAAAATAAATACTTGGTATGAAGAAGCACCTCTTAATTGTTGGAGACCAATTGATAGTGCTGGACTTGAATTAGTTATAATTTCTTTTGATAATGAATCAATTACAAAATTCATAGAAAAAATTAAAGAGAAATTTAAGGTTTTAAACGTTCCAAAAATAAGCATTTAATTTTATAGTTGCCACTGAAATAATTTCCCTAATTTCAAAATTGAAAATGGAAGATACAAAAATTGCTTTTAGAGCTAATATCCTTACTAAAAATTCAATCCCTTGTTTTAAAGTCATTTGCTCTAAATGTGCTGGGGCAGGTAATTTCAAAACCCCAGAAAACTTAAGAAGAACTTGTTTAGAATGTTTTGGTAAAGGTTTTATAAACGTTTAATTAATTATTTTTATTATTAACGATAAAAATATTTGTTTATTAATTTAGGCTACTTTTTTATTAATATTTAAACTATTCTTCTATTAGAAATAATTTTTTAATTGGATCAATTTGAAGTAAAAGTTTTTATAAGGTTAAGACCTTCCGTTCTTGATCCAGCAGGAGAGGCAATAAAGTCCGCTTCCAGCAAACTTGGAGTAGAAGGAATTAAATCTTTAAGAATCGGAAAAATGATTGAAGTTAAAATCGAAAGTAATGAAGAAGATATTAAAGAAAAAATTGACTTATTATGTGATCGATTATTTGCTAATACAATCATTGAAGACTATGAATATTCAATAAATAAATTATAAATGGCTAGTTTTACCGTTGGTATTGTCGTTTTCCCTGGTTCTAATTGTGATCGTGATGTTGCATGGGCTTTAGAAGCTTGTTTAGACATTAAAACAAAATTTTTGTGGCATGAATCATCTGATTTAAATGATGTTGATTCAATTGTTTTGCCAGGTGGATTTAGTTATGGTGATTATTTAAGATGTGGAGCAATCGCAAGATTCTCTCCATTAATAAATGCTTTACATGATTTTGTTAAAAGCGGAAGACGAGTATTAGGAATATGTAATGGGTTTCAGATTTTAACTGAATCAGGTTTTCTTCCCGGAGCTCTTGTTGCAAATAAAAATCTTAATTTCATTTGTGATGATGTTGACTTGAATGTGATTACTTCAAAAGGCGGTTGGTTTAAAAAGTTAGATGAAAAACAAAAAATAAAATTACCAATTGCGCATGGAGAAGGACGTTATCATTGCGATCAAGATACTTTAAAAAGTCTTATTGACAATGATTTAATTGCACTGAAATACATAACTAATCCTAATGGTTCAACTTCTGATATAGCTGGTATAACAAATAAAAAAGGAAATGTTTTAGGATTAATGCCTCATCCTGAACGGGCTTGTGATGAATCTATTGGTGGAATAGATGGTCTATACACTTTGAAGTCCTTAATTACACAATAAAAAAGACCTCAATATCTGAGGTCTTTCTTCATTTAATCTTTGGTTAAATATTAAACTGCTGCCTTTACTTTTGGATCTAAGTTTCCTTTCGCATAAAGATCAGCATAATAATTTGTGCTGCTTTGTTTGATCTTACTTGCTTGACCTTCGCACCAGAATTGCTTATATCTATCAAGACAAACTTGCTTCATGTATTTTCTGGCAGGTTTATTGAAATGTCTTGGGTCGAAGTTTGCTGTGTCCGCAAAAGCAGCTTCTCTAACTGCTGCTGTAAATGCAAGTCTATTATCAGTATCGATATTAACTTTCCTTACCCCGTTTCTAATACCCTCTTGAATTTCTTCTACAGGTACTCCGTATGTCTGTGGTATTTCTCCACCATATTTGTTAATGATATCTAACCATTCTTGAGGTACCGAACTTGATCCGTGCATTACAAGGTGAGTATTTGGTAGAGCTTTATGGATCTCAGCAATTCTGCTTATAGCAAGAACCTCTCCTGTTGGTTTCCTTGTGAATTTATATGCACCATGACTTGTTCCAATTGCTATTGCTAAAGCATCAACTTTTGTTTTCGCCACAAAGTCTGCAGCTTCTTCAGGATCAGTTAAAAGCATATCTGTTGAAAGCTCACCTTCGAATCCATGACCATCTTCAGCTTCACCTTTACCTGTCTCTAATGATCCTAAGCAACCTAATTCTCCTTCTACACTAACCCCAACTGAATGTGCGAAATCTACGACTTTTTTTGTTACGGCAACATTATATTCATAACTTGCGGGTGTTTTTGCATCTGCCTCTAGAGATCCGTCCATCATTACTGATGTAAAACCATTAATCGCTGCTGAATAACAAGTTGATGGCTCATTACCATGATCCTGATGCATTACAACGGGTATATTTGGATAAGTTTCTGTTGCAGCAAGGATTAAGTGACGAAGGAAAATTTCGCCAGCATAATTTCTTGCTCCTCTTGAAGCTTGAAGAATTACAGGACTATCAGTTTCATAAGCAGCCTCCATGATCGCTTGAACCTGTTCAAGATTATTGACATTAAAAGCTGGTATACCGTAACCATTCTCGGCTGCGTGATCTAAAAGTAGTCTCAGTGGAACAAGGGCCATAATTAAAATTAATTAGATGCTTAAGAAAAACTAAGCAATATGTTCCGAGAGTTTAATATATAGAGGTATCAAATGTCACGTCATTAGATATACAAAATACTAAATAAATGAAACTATTTGAATACCTAAGTGTATATTTTTGTTTTCTTTAGTTAGTAAGTGTAGCCAGCAACAAATAATTGCTCATCAGATGATGGTTGTGATCCTGCTACATATGAACCTTTTGAAGCCTCGGAGTTTGCCTGTGCTCTAGCGATTAAAGCTTTTTGCCCAGCATCTGTTTCGCTTCCTTTCCATGCTTTTAAGCAAGAATGCTGTAGAGCTCGTCCATAAGAGAATGAAACGTTCCATAATGCTTTTCTATAAAGAGTATTCATGTTATTTAAATAAACTGAAGCAGCTTCCTCACTTAAACCTCCGGACAGAAAGACAATTCCAGGAACTGATGCAGGTACGCATCTTTCCATTGTTCTTATTGTCATTTCAGCGACTTTCATAGGATCAGCTTTTGTCGGGCACTCAGCTCCATTAACAGTCATTGAAGGTTTTAAAAGTGTTCCTTCAAGAAAAACTCCATTAGTCTGACAAGCTATGTATACCTGCTTAATAACTTCTTCTTGAACTTCAGCAGTTTTCTCAATAGTATGATCGCCATCCATCAAAATTTCAGGTTCAATTATTGGCACTAAGCCTGATTCCTGTACTGATCTAGCATATCTTGCTAATCCCCATGCATTTTCTTGTATGGATAATTTTGATGGGCAACCATCTTTTGTTATTTGTAAAACTGCTCTCCATTTAGCAAACCTTGCTCCTTGTTCGTAGTATTTTGCTGCTCTTTCAACTAAACCATCTAAACCTGAACAAAATGTTTCTACGTCCCCACCTCCTGAGAGAGGATTCAAACCTTTATCAACCTTAATACCTGGAATGATTCCAGATTTATTTAGCTTTTGCACCATAGATTCCCCATCTTGATGGTTTTGATATAGTGTTTCTTCAAATAAAATTGCACCACTTATATATTTTCCAAGTCCTTCTGTGGTGAAAAGCATACCTCGGTATGATTTTCTATTCTCTTCAGTATTTTCTACTCCAATACCCGCTAATCTTTTCCCTACTGTTTTAGTCGATTCATCTACAGCTAATATCCCCTTACCTTTAGAAGCTAAAAGTTGAGCATTTTCTTTAAGCTCATTTTTGTAGTAATTTAATGCCATTCATAAAATTTCAGTTCAATTGATTTTTCCAGAATATGAATAAAAAATAAAATCAATTCAATACCTAATCGAGTAATAATTGTTACTTATCAATGTATAGGGCTAAGTTTTAATACAAATCCCATTCTCAGATGATTGTCTTATTGCTTCGCAAACCCTTTGACTTCTTAGCCCCTCAGATAATCCAGGGATTACTGGTGTTTGATTATTGATACTCTCAGCCCATAAATCGTGAATTCTCTTAACAGGCGCAATTCTTCCATCAGTCCAGATTTTTTCAAAATTGTATAGACGATCAGCTGGTATGTCATATATCTCATCTTCTTTGTTCGAAAATTTTAAATTAAAACCATGTACATAATCTTTTTGATTCTCACTCCTGAGGAAAAGCGAACCTTCACTTCCATACACTTCCAAATTAAATCCACTCCCATTTTTTGAAATCGAGGATAATGAAACCTGACATGGCACTAAAGTGGAATCGTAATTTTTGATTTCCATGTTAGCTATACAAATATCTTCACTTGTTACTTCCAATATCTTGGAGGAATTAGGTAAGGCTCTTTCCTTGATTGATGTTGATAATTTTCCAGATACCATTATCGATTCTCCAAAAAACCAGTTCAACATATCGAACGCGTGAGTCCCCAATGCTCCAATTACTCCTCCGCCTTTTTCTTTTAATGAATACCAATTCCAAGCCCTTTTGGGATCTGATCGGCTGCCCATTAACCAATCTAATTTAATTAGATAAATTTCACCTAAAGTATTCTCATCAATTAATTTTTTTGTTTGTAGAAAAAGAGGCACTGCTCTATATTCAAAATCTACGCAAACACTCAAATTATTAATTAATGATATTCTTTGTAGTTCTTCAATTTCTTCGGAAGTTAGGGCAACAGGTTTTTCTAATAAAAGATGTTTATTATTCTTTAGTGCTTCCTTTGCTAATTTAAATCTTGATTCAGGAGATGTAGCAATAATGATACCGTCGATGTCTTTAGATTTAACTAATTCCCCCCAATCATTGTAAAAATTTAAACCAGTATCTTTCTCTAATGATGGTCCCTTTTCTTTTTTATAGTGATAAATTGCAGTTGGAATTAAGTATTCTGATTCTTTTAAGGCTTCCAAATGAATTTTTTTCCCAAATCCTAAGCCAGCAAGTGCGATTCTTAATTTTTGTGGAGTATTACTATTATTCATTTATTTATTATTTCGGAACAACTTTTTTCAATAACAACTTCAATAAGTTCATCATTATTTGAATTTTGCCACTTAGAACCAAACTGTGGCATCCCATTAATTGAAGTATCTTTAAATGTTTTGTCATTACAATTAATTCTCATGACGTAGAGAGATAATTGTTCTTTATCACTTGATTTCTTCGGATTTTTAAGGAACTTTGTTAAAACTGTTAGTTCTCCATTATTTATTTCCTTAATACTGCCGATATCTATCCATTCTTTTCCATCATTATTTTCTTTTAAAAGGACCCAATCTACATTACCAACACCATATGCAAATTCAGAGTTATTTAAAATTAAAATTAAAAAAGTAATGCATAAAGAAAAAAAATTAAAAATAATTTTCATCTTTTTAATTTACCTCAACAAGTTCTTTTACACCATGAATTTTTAAAATTTTTGTCAGAGTGCTTTTAAGATCCTTCCTATTTACGATTACATCAACGAATCCATGTTCTTGAAGATATTCTGCTGTTTGAAAATTATCAGGTAATTTTTCTCTTAAAGTTTGTTCTATTACTCTTCTCCCTGCAAATCCAATAAGAGCTTTTGGTTCTGCCAATATTAGATCTCCTAACATTGCAAAACTAGCAGTAACTCCACCAGTAGTTGGATGAGTTAATAAAGGCATATAAAGAAGATTTTTAGCTCTATGTTTTTTTAGCGCACCTGATATTTTTGCCATTTGCATAAGACTTAACATTCCCTCTTGCATTCTTGCTCCACCTGAGGCACAAACAATTAAAATTGGATAGTTTTTAATCGTGGCTCTTTCAATTATTCTAGTAATCTTTTCTCCTACTACTGAACCCATTGATCCTCCCATAAATCTAAAATCCATTACGGCTAAAGCCAAAGGCATTGAATTAATGGAACATAAACCTGTTATTACTCCATCTTTGAGTCCAGTCCCCTCTTGACTCTCCTTTATACGGTCTGAATAAGATCTTCTATCCTTAAATTTCAAAGGGTCAGTAGGACTTAATGAACCATCAAACTCCTTAAATGAATCTTTGTCAGCTATTATTTTAATTCTTTCATCGCTATTAATTCTATTATGATGGCTACAATTATTACACACATTAAAATTAGAAATTAAATCTTTTCTATAAGCAACTTGTCCACATTCTGAACATTTAACCCAAAGACCATCACTTTCCTCTGGATCTTGAGAAACCTTCCCAACAAATTGATCTTTTCGCCTTGCGGCAAACCAGTCGATTAAAGACACAATATTCTCTGTTTTTATCTATTTAAGTCTAAATAAGGCCCTTTTATCAAGGAAGATATATAAATATTTGAAATTCCTTAGTACTAAAATTTTACAGAAACCATAGGAATTTTACCTTAATAAATTTACGTCTTCAAAATTAAGATTATTTTGAAAGCTTAAGGAAAAGGAATTAAATCTATTTATGAATGTTTCTTTTCTTCAATCATTTTATGGATTATTGGAGTGAGGATCAACTCCATGGCAAAACCCATTTTCCCTCCATTAACAACAATGCTCGTTGGACTTGACATGAATGAATCATGAATCATTCCTAAAAGATATTGAAAATCAATACCCCATTTTTCTCTTGCCCCTTTTCTAAAATGTATTATTACAAAACTTTCATCTGGTGTAGGTATGTTTCTACATATAAAAGGATTCGAGGTATCAATGGTAGGAATTCTCTGGAAATTTATATCCGTTTTACTAAATTGTGGACAAATATGATTTATGTAATCTGGCATTCTTCTTAATATAGTATCAACTATAGTTTCAGCCGAATAACCTCTTTCAGCATTATCTCTATGAATTTTTTGGATCCATTCTAAGTTTGTAATAGGTACAACACCAACAAGTAAATCTGCATAAGAAGATACATTGTATCCTTCTCCCTCAACACCTCCATGTAAACCTTCGTAGAAAAGAACATCTGTTCCATTTGGAATATCTTCCCATGGGGTGAATTGACCTGGTTCTAGTGATGTCCCTAGTCTTGTATTATGTTCCTGAGCTTCTTCAGTGCTGTGAAGATAATATCTTTTTTCACCTCCGCCTGTTTCTCCATAGATTTTAAAAAGTTCTTCTAACTTGTCAAAAAGATTTGCTTCTGGACCGAAATGAGAAAAATTTTCTCCTTTTGAGAGTGCTTCGGCCATAGCTTTTTTCATAGGCATTCTCTCAAACCTGTGATAACTATCTCCTTCTACAACAGCTGGAACTATATTTTCTCTTGCAAAAATATGCTCAAATGCTCTTTTTACTGTACTTGTTCCTGCTCCTGATGATCCTGTTACAGCAACTACTGGATGACGTTTAGACATTTAATTAAAACAATATATATTAATTCTGACAGGTCATATGCCAACTTTTTGTTCTAGTTAAAGATAATTTTTAATTTATTAATTTTTTATTCAAATTTCTTGAATAATTTTTTCTCCAATTTCACTGCAAGAAAGGACTTGGCAATTACCATCGTTTAAATCTGATGTTCTATATCCTTTAGCTAAAACATTATCTACAGCTATCTCTATATCTTCTGCAGCTTCTGACTCATTTAGACCAATTTTAAGCATCATTGAAGTTGATAATGCCATGGCTATTGGATTAGCTATATTTTTACCAGCTATATCAGGAGCAGAACCATGGACAGGTTCAAAGACTCCAGGCCCTGAATTACTTAGAGATGCTGATGGAAGCATTCCAATAGAACCAGTTATCATTGCGGCTAAGTCACTTAAAATATCCCCAAACAAATTGCTAGTTAAAATAACATCAAATTGGCTCGGATTCTTTACGAGTTGCATGGCGGCATTATCAACGTACATATTACTTAAACTTAAATCTTTATCTTTTGAGACGACTTCTAAAACTGTATCTCTCCATAATTGGCTTACTTCGAGTACGTTTGATTTATCTACTGAACATATTTTTTTACTTCTTTGATTTGCTAATTTAATGGCAACTTCTGTAATTCTCTCTATTTCTTTTGAGTCATAAACCATTGTATTGAAAGCTTTTTTAATTTTAGTGTTAATAATTTGTCCTCTAGGCTGTCCAAAATATATTCCACCTATTAATTCTCTTACTACAATCAAATCTACAGTTTTAATTATTTCTTTTTTTAAGGAACTTGAATCAAGAAGAGATTTTCTTATTTTTACTGGTCTTATATTAGCGAATAAATTCAATGCAGATCTTAATTTAAGTAAGCCACTCTCGGGCCGTAATTCTCTTGGTAAAGTATCGTATTTCATATCACCGACACAAGCTAAAAGTACTGCGTCACATGCTTTACACTGATCTAATGTTGCTTTAGGAGCAGGGTCTTTATACTTTTCATAAGCTATTCCACCAAAATATTCTTTTATAATCTCAATATTGAAACCATATTTTTGAGATAGTTTTTTTAATATATTTATTGAAATTTCTGATATTTCTGGACCTATACCATCTCCAGAAAGTAGAACAACTTTATAACTCTTCATTTGGTTTTTAGTTTAGTAAAAGAATAATTTATTTCTTGTCTAGTTGTCTAAGCTTTTTTGCTAATTCAGGTAATTTTTTAAAAACACTTGAACTCCTTAACCAAGATTTATTTTTCATAGCTGGGAAACCACTAACAACTTCTCCATCTTCAACATCACAATGGATCCCACATTTTGAACTTGCAATTACATTGTTACCTACTCTTACTCTGTTATTAACACCTACTTGTCCAGCGAGGATAACTCCATCTCCAATAACAGCTCCTCCTGCTATTCCAACTTGAGCAGCAAATGCACAATTTTTCCCTACCTTAACGCCATGACCTATTTGAACTAAGTTGTCCATTTTAGTTCCCTCATCAATAAACGTATTCCCTACGGATGGCCTATCAATACAACAGTTGGTCCCTATTTCTACAAAACTCTTTATTATTACTGAACCTGTTTGTGGCATTTTAATCCACTTGCCATTTTGGGGAACAAAACCAAATCCTTCAGAACCAATAACAGTATTCGAATTTATTACGCAATTATTTTCAATGCTTGTATTTTCATAAATTACACAATTTGGATGAATTATATTGTTATTACCTAATCGAACATTTCCTAAAATTGTTGCACCAGGGAAGATCTTGTTATTCGCACCAATTATTGTATTTTCGCCAATATAAACATTAGCACCCAAATAACAATTTTCTCCTACTTTTGCAGATGTTTTTATAATAGCTGAATCATCTATTCCTGGACTAAAGTTAATTTGTTTAGAAAGAGAATTTAATACTTCTGCAAATGCAATTCTAGGATTTTCTACAACTATGTTGGAAATTTTTAATGAGTCTAGTAAACCTAATATTTCGTCATTGTTGAATATTATGATTGCTGAAGCAGAAGTTTTTCCTAAATTCTCTTTTAATATATTGTTTTCTTCTAGAAAAGATATCTGATTTTTTGATGCAATATCTAAGGAAGCAGCATTTTCTATATCTATATTTTCGAATATATTTGCTTTAATGAATTTTGAATTTCCACTTTTTATAAGATCAACTAAATTATTTAATAGCATTTTTTCAATTTTAATTTACTTTAGGTAAGAGCAAGAACATCCCTATGTACAACAATCATTGATGAATTTATAGATTCTTTTTTGTTTAAAATTCTTTTTAAAGAATCACTACTCATTGATGTTATACCTTTTGCAACTTCCTTCTTATTTTTATTTACAATTCTAACAGCCTGATTAACAGTAAAGTTTCCCTCTACTCCTTTCACTCCCACTACTAACAGAGAGGCACCTTTTTGCTCAATAGCTAGACAAGCACCTTCATCTAAGATTATTTCACCAACAGTTTTAATAGCATGAGATAACCAACTTTTTTTATTACTTACTGGTTTATCTACAGGATGAAAAGTAGTGCCTATTTTTTTATCATTAAAAATATCTATTAAATTATTTTCATTTCTGCCATCGGCTAATTGAACCTCTACACCACCTTTTGTAGCGATTTCAGCAGCTATTAATTTTGTTGCAATGCCACCCGT
>QCVS01000009.1 GCA_003210285.1 Prochlorococcus sp. AG-686-J21 | reverse complement strand
AGAGCCCCTTCTAAACTATGAAAATTCTCTTGAAAAAAAAGACTCCTTAGTGTAACACTCCCATCCTTAGTTAAGACCTCTTTTAATTCTGACAAGAATTCTCTCAGATCAATTAATTAGTTTTTCTAGATCGTTCCAAAAAGTTGGATAGGAAACTCTAGAAGCCTCTGCTCTTGCAATTTTTGAGGAGCCCTTTGCTAAAAGTGAAGCTATAGCAAGGCTCATTGATACACGATGATCAGTTTCACTATCAACTTCAGCAGAATGAAACTTGGACTCACCATTAATAATTAAACCATCTTCTTTTTCTAAAATATTTGCACCAAATTTTTTTAGTTGGGTAGCCATAACTTTTAATCGGTCTGTTTCTTTAACTCTTAATTCTTTTGCATCTTTAATTTCTGAAACTCCACTACAAAAACAAGCTGCTACTGTAAGTATTGGAATCTCATCTATAAGTTTTGGAAGGATATCTCCTTCTACTTTAAATGGTTTTAAATTACATACATATTTTACCTTTATAGAACCTATGGGTTCTCCTGCAATTGTAGATTTTTCTAATATTTTATAGTTGCATCCCATTTCATCCATTACATTCAATATCCCTGTTCTCGTTGGATTTAGTCCTACATTTTTAATAACTACTTCAGATTCTGGAACTATTGATGCGGCAATCATCCAAAAAGCAGCCGAGCTGATGTCTCCTGGGATCAATATATTTTGACCTGTCAAATTATATCCTGATTTTATTACTATATGTCTTCCTAATTCTCCTCCTATATTTATGTTGGCCCCGAATGCTTTAAGCATTCTTTCAGTATGGTCTCTCGAGGATGCAGGTTCAATAACTGAAGTGGTCCCAGAAGCATTTAACCCTGCTAATAATATCGCAGATTTAACTTGAGCACTAGCTACTGGAGTTCCAATTACACAACCTTTTAGTTTATTACCAGTAATAGAAATAGGAGCTTTTTTCCCATTTTCTCTACCATGGATTTTTCCTCCCATAAGTGATAATGGCTTACTAACTCTTCCCATCGGTCTTTCATTAAGAGATTTGTCTCCAGTTAAAATAAAATTATTACCTTCTTGTCCCGCCAAAAGACCCATTAATAATCTCATTGTGGTGCCTGAATTCCCGCAATCTAAAATTTCTTCTGGTTCTTTAAAACCATCAATACCTAAACCTTTTATAGTAAAAGATTCGTTCTTATTTATATGGGGAATATTTACACCCAATTTCCTGAGACAATCAGCAGTTGAAAGTGGATCTTCAGAATATAAAAAACCTTCAATATTTGTTTCACCTTCTGCAATACTTCCTAATATCAATGATCTATGCGAGATTGATTTGTCTCCAGGTACTGTTATTGTTCCTTGTAAACTTCTTCCACCTTTAACGGTGCGGATATGATCAGTATTCAAATTAATAATTTGGTTTAATTTCTATGGATTTTCTCATATTTATATAATATCAATAAGTTTGTTTTTAAAAAAAAATAACAAAAGTTAAGTAACTGTTTTCTATAATAACTAAAGAATGGCAACTTATTATTAATCTCTCTTATTACCATGTTGCAGATGATGTTCCAGAAACAGATTCTGATATAGCTGTTGTTATTGATGTTTTAAGAGCAACAACAACAATATCTTGGGCATTAAAAAATGGGGCAGAGTCAATTCAAGTTTTTTCTGAGTTAGAGTTATTAAAGAATACCGCGAAAAAGTGGGATGCTGATAAAAGATTAATGCTTGCTGAAAGAGGTGGAAAAACAATTGATGGATTTGATTTAGGTAATTCCCCATTATCTGTAACCAAAGAGACAGTTCAAGGGAAAAGACTATTTATGAGCACGACAAATGGTACTAAATCACTGAAAAAAGTTCAAAATGTAGAATATTTATTTGCAATGGCCCTTCCAAATAGAAAAGCAGTTGCCGAAAGGATAATATCTTTAAATAAGAAAAACGTTCTAATATTAGGTAGTGGATGGGAGGGCTCTTATTCACTAGAGGATTCTTTAGCAGCAGGTGCACTCGCTTCATATATTAAAGAAAAATTTAACTCTGAGGTGAATATTTCTAATGATGAATTACAAGCTTCATTAGCTCTTTGGAATTCTTGGAAGAATGATATCTTAGAATGTTTAAAGACAGCAACTCACGGCAAAAGATTGAAAAGTATTGGTGATTATGAAGATGATTTCAAGTGTTGTTCTGAACTAGATTGTTTAGATATTGTTCCTACTCAAGTTGAGAGAGGTGTAATTCGTGCCTCATAATTTGCGAATTTATTTTTTAGGAGTGAAATCTTGACTGATTTTTTAGTGGCCGCCTTACAAATTACGAGTACTTCAAATGTTGAAGCAAATTTTGCTGAGGCTGAGGAGCAGATTGAATTAGCCTCTAGAAGGGGTTCAGAACTAATAGGATTGCCAGAGAATTTTGCATTCTTAGGTGAAGATAATGAAAAACTTAGAATGGCTTCTGAATTATCAACAAAGTGTACTAATTTCTTAAAAACGATGTCTCAGAGATATCAAGTTTTTCTCTTAGGAGGAGGTTATCCCGTTCCCGCGGGAGATGATCGTCATACTTTCAATAGATCAGCTCTTTTTGGTAAAGATGGACAGGTTCTAGCAAAATATGACAAAATCCATCTTTTTGATGTTGATTTGCCTGATGGTAATTTATATAAAGAATCATCAACTATTTTGTCTGGAGAGGAACATCCTCCAGTTATAGACGTGCCAGGACTTTGCAAGATAGGATTATCTATTTGTTACGATGTTAGATTTCCTGAACTTTATAGACACCTCTCTTTGAAAGGTGCTGAACTTATAATGATTCCTGCCGCGTTTACAGCTTTTACTGGAAAAGATCATTGGCAAATTTTACTTCAAGCAAGAGCGATAGAAAATACAGCTTATGTAGTAGCACCTGCTCAAACAGGTATTCACTATGGAAGAAGACAAAGTCATGGACATGCCATGGTTATAGACCCTTGGGGAACTGTATTGTCTGATGCAGGAAAAACACAAGGCGCAGCAATAGCTCCTGCAGATAAAGAGAGAGTCAAAAAGATAAGAGAACAGATGCCAAGCTTAAAACATCGAAAAACTAAACTGTTCGCAAAATGATCTCAAGGTTTTTTTTTAATAAACTTTTTCGCTGTTTATCAATATTACTATTTTTTAATTCAAGTATTTCCCCAGTAAAATCATCTAGTGCACTAGCTGCATGGATTTTAAATTCTAATGGGATTCTAGAACTAAGAACTAAGTCAAATTCAAAATTAAAGGCCTACTTTCAAAAAGGAGGAAATATATTTGGGGACAGATTTTGGATAGATTTCCCTGGGGAACTTAAAACACCAAGAACTATAGAAGGAAATGGTCCAATAAAAGAAATTAGATTAGGGAAACCAACTAAAGGTAAAACAAGATTGGTTGTTGAATTTTCCGAAAATAATAATTTGAAACCGCTTAATTGGAAGTTAGTTGCTACTGACCAAAATAGATGGAAAATTAAATTATTTACTTTACCTAAAAAATCTTTTCAGACGATTGGGGAAGGCCTAGTAAGTGAATCTTTTTATAAATCAAAGGCTAATCAAAAAAACATTTAAATCAGGGATTGGAAATTATGAGTTTTTGCAATTACCGGATATTAAGCGAAATAAGTTTTATGTTGTTATTGACCCAGGCCATGGGGGGGCAGATCCAGGAGCAATCGGGATAGGAGGGTTAAGAGAATCAGATGTAGTTCTTGATGTTTCTAAACGAGTAAAAAAATTATTATCTGTAAAAGGTGTAAAGGTTAGATTAACCAGAAATAATGAAGTTGATTTAGATTTACCTCCAAGAGTCTCAATAGCTAACAGAACTGATGCTGATATTTTTGTAAGCATTCATGCTAATGCTTCAAGAGGTAAAAGAAGAGATATTAACGGGTTAGAAACTTTTTACTATACGGGATGGAGAGGACGACTATTGGCAAAAAAAATTCAAAAACAAATACTTAAAGTATCTCCTGGAAGTCCAGATAGAGGAGTTAGACAAGGTAGGTTTTATGTTATTAAGAATACGAGAATGCCAGCAGTACTTGTAGAAATAGGCTTTTTAACTGGAAGATTAGATGCTAGAAGACTAGAAAAGTCTATTCATCGAAAAAGAATAGCTTATGCAATCACAAATGGCATTCTTGAATATCTTTCTAGGACAGAGTGAAACTTAAAATAGGAATCTTTGACAGTGGTATAGGAGGGTTTACGATTCTTAGCTCTTTATTGAAAACCCGTAAGGATATTGAGGTTTTTTATTTGGCGGATACAAAGAGAGTTCCATATGGAAATAAAGGTATTAAACAAATAAGATCTATCGCAAAGGATATTTGTAATTGGTTTAGAGACAAGAATTTGGATGCATTACTAATAGCCTGTAATACTACAAATGCATGTGCCTTAGATATTTTAGAAAATAATTTAGATATTCCTTGCTTTGATCTAATTTATTCAGTTTCAGAAATAGTAACTAAGCAACATATTGGTGTTTTAGCGACCCCTGCAACTATTAAATCTTTTTATTACAAAAAAATAATTGAATCAAAAAGAGAAAATGTAAAAGTATTTCAACAAGCATGTCCTGAATTTGTACCGGAAATAGAAAGAACCAAGCTTGACTTAGATAAATTAAATTATCTATCGGATTTATATATCAATCCTTTATTGAAAGAAAATGTTGAAGAAATAATACTTGGATGTAGCCATTATCCTTTGATTTATAATGTTTTAAGAAATAGAATTGATCCTAAGATTGGAATTATTGATCCTTCAGTTGCTTTAGTAAATAAGTTTAATAATTCATTCTTAATTACAAAGAATCATTGCTGTGAGAGTATTTACCACGATAATATAAGATTCTTTGTGACCGCAAAAAGTGAAGAGTTTTCCAAAAAAGTGAAATATTGGTTGAAATTTAATAAAGAAATTACGTTAGTTAACCTCCGAAGCAATGATTGATTCCTTAATATATATATAAGGATAATCATGAACACAGTAACAGAACTTCTACAACCAGTTGAGAATGATCTCGATGATCTTATTCTTGAACTGAAAAAATTAATAGGTGCTGGACATCCAATTCTTCAGGCAGCAGCAGAGCATTTATTTAGTGCCGGAGGAAAAAGATTAAGACCAGGGATAGTTTTATTAATCTCAAAAGCTATTTCGCCAAATTTTACTTTGACAACCAAACATAAAAGACTCGCAGAGATTACTGAAATGATTCATACAGCATCTTTGGTTCATGATGATGTTGTAGATGAATCGTCTACAAGAAGAGGGGTTGATACGGTTCACAGTAGGTTTAATACCAGAGTTGCTGTTCTAGCGGGGGATTTTTTATTTGCTCAAGCTAGCTGGCATTTGGCAAACTTAGATAATGTCAAAGTAGTTAAACTTCTCAGTAGAGTAATAATGGATTTAGCAGAAGGTGAAATAAAGCAAAATTTAAATAGATTTGATTCGGGACAAACTTTTTCGAAATATATTAATAAAAGTTACTGTAAAACAGCATCACTAATTGCGAATAGTACTAAGGCATCTGGAGTCTTGAGCAATTTAGAAGATGAAAAACTGGATAGCCTATACGAATTTGGTAAGAATATTGGATTAGCTTTTCAAGTCGTTGACGATATTCTTGATTTTACTGGTACTGATAAACAATTGGGTAAACCCGCTGTAAGTGATCTTGCTAGTGGTTATCTTACTGCTCCAGTTTTATATGCTCTAGAAGAAAATGAGAATTTATCTGTTCTGATAAATAGAGAACTTGTAGAAAAGGAAGATTTAAATAACGCTTTGAATATTGTCATGAACTCTCAAGCAATAAAACGTTCGAGAAAATTAGCTGAAGATTTTGCTATTAATTCAAAAGAAGCGATATTATGGCTTCCTGACTCAGAATATAAAAGGGCTTTGTTAGCTTTGCCAGAATTTGTGCTTAGTCGTCTTTACTAGATTTATCAAAAAATAAATTTTTGTAGTTAAAAATACATAATAATTTTAAGAAAATTATAATTAAAATTGGATAAACAAAATTTGACTAGATTCATCTAATGACACTAGATAAGAAAAATTCAATCAACAATATTCTTGAAGAAAATAGACTCTTCCACCCTTCAAAAGAATTTTCAGATAAATCAAATATAAAAAATTTTGAGGAATTACAAAGTTTAAAAAAACAATCTTTAGAGAACCCAACAAAATTCTGGAAATCCTTCGCAAACTCGGAAATTGATTGGTTCGAACCATTTCAGACTGTTTTAGACCGAGAAAATGCCCCCTTTTTTAAATGGTTTAAAGAAGGTAAGTTGAATATCTCTTATAACTGCTTAGATAGACATATCAAAAACGGAATTGGGAATAAAACAGCGCTTTTATGGGAAGGCGAGCCAGGAGATAACAAGAAATATACATATCAAGAACTTCTCAAAGAAGTATGCAAAGCTTCAAATGCTTTGAAATCTTTGGGAATAAAAAAAGGTGATTTGGTATGTATTTATATGCCAATGATTCCTGAGGCGATGATTGCTATGCTCGCTTGTGCAAGAATTGGAGCTCCTCATTCAGTAGTTTTTGGAGGCTTCTCCTCAGAGTCGTTAAAAGATAGATTGATTGATGGAAATGCTAGATTTGTCATAACGGCAGATGGTGGTTTTAGAAAAGATAAGGTAATAGAGCTTAAGAAAGCTGTTGATGCGGCAATTGAAAGTGGGGCAAATAAGATTGTTGAAAAAGTTATTGTTGTACAAAGAACTAAAAAAGATATTTCGATGGTTAACAATAGGGATTTTTGGTGGCACGAATTATTAAAAGATCAAAAAGATTGGTGTGAACCGGAAATCATGAATAGTGAAGATAGATTATTTGTCTTGTATACATCTGGATCCACTGGTAAACCAAAGGGTGTTGTTCATACTACTGCTGGTTATAATCTTTGGTCTCACCTAACATTCAAGTGGATTTTTGACATAAAAGATGATGATGTTTATTGGTGTACGGCAGATGTTGGGTGGATTACTGGTCATAGTTATATAGTCTATGGACCTTTATCCAATGGAGCAACAACTCTTATGTTTGAGGGTGTTCCAAGGGCATCTAATTTAGGGGCTTTTTGGGAAATTATTCAAAAATACAAAGTTACTATTTTCTATACAGCGCCAACAGCGATAAGATCATTTATGAAATTTGGACGTGAAATACCTGACCAATACGATTTAAGATCCTTGAGACTTTTGGGAACAGTTGGCGAACCAATTAATCCTGAAGCCTGGATGTGGTATCGAGAGGTGATAGGTAATAATAAGTGTCCAATAGTAGATACATGGTGGCAAACTGAAACTGGTGGTGTGATGATAAGTCCCTTGCCAGGAGCCGTTGCTACAAAGCCAGGTTCCGCAACATTTTCTTTGCCTGGAATCGAGGTTGAAGTTGTAGATAAAAACGGAGAAAAGGTGTTGAAAAATGAGGGTGGATATTTGATTATTAAAAAACCTTGGCCTGGAATGATGCGTACAATTCATGAAAACTCTCAAAGATATTTAGAGAGTTACTGGGAATATATTTCTTTTAAAGGTGAAAAAAATGTTTATTTCGCTGGAGATGGAGCTCGGATTGATAATGATGGATATATTTGGATTATGGGAAGAGTCGATGATGTTATAAGTGTTTCAGGGCATCGTTTGGGAACTATGGAAATAGAGTCCGCATTAGTAAGTCATAAATCAGTTGCGGAAGCTGCTGTTGTCGGAAGAAAAGATGATTTAAAAGGTGAGGCTATAGTTGCATTTATATCTTTAGAAAAAGATATAAATAGTTCTTCAGAATTAGTTGAGGAGTTAAAGAAACATGTAGTTAATGAAATTGGAATTATTGCTAAACCAGAAAAAATAATAATTTCAGATTCTCTTCCAAAAACCCGTAGTGGAAAAATAATGAGAAGAATTTTGAGAACTTTGGCAGAAGGCGAAAAAATAACTGGAGATATTAGTACCCTTGAAGATAGTTCTGTTTTAGAAAGGTTAAAGGAAATATCTTAAATTGATTTGTCAATCAAATTAGATATTTGTTTGATTGTATATCTTTTGAAATTATCGTCAGCCCACTCACCTAAGAAATTTTCTCTTAGTCCTGCGCTAGCAATAATAGTATGAGTTCCCTTAAGCTTTATTCCTTTGGAGTTATCTTCTTTTCTTGCTCTAAGACAAGAAAGTAATTTATCTGTTTGATCTAATTCATCTGAGTTAAATTTTATTAGGAAATTATTTTTTTGACTATAAGTTTTTTTGATTATTCCAAATGTTCTTTCTGGGCTTGGGCTGAATTCACTATTGAATTCTAAATTTTGAGAAATCTTTTTTAAAAATGGTATAGATCTGTTAGCACTAAAGTTATTAAAACTTATTGATATGAATTTCTCACAATTTCTACCTCCATCTGGAGAAATCAAGTGAAGTTTACAACCAAGGCTATGTCCGATTCTTATTGAAGGAATTGATATTCCTATTCTTTTTGATAAGGATCTTTGACAATTTTTAAAATCTTTCCATGCTCTCATTGCCAGTTCTTGGTGATCAAATTGCGGTGTGTACTTATATGCATGTACTGCATAGTTTTTATTTATTAAGCTTTTTATGAATCTTTTGTATGTTAAATCTGGTTTAGATGCTAAATAACTACCTCCAATAAATTCTATAACTTTTTTTGGATTTGAAGGCCAATAGCAGTAATTATTAAATTGATATTTTGTAAAAGTCATTTAATATTCTATATTCAAAACTTCTTAGGTTAATTTCTAACAAGATTTAGTTTTTTACTTTATTTGTTTAATTATTATTAATTTAAAAGAAAAAAATATGAAATGCGCCAAAATATATTAGATGTTTTTTGATAATTGGAACTTCAAAACAAAAAAAAATTAAATCAATTGGATTTTCTAAATAATGAAATTAAAAATAATGATAATGAGAAACTTAATTTTTTAAATAAATCATTCTCAAGCTCCAAAATTAATAATCAAAATCAAACAATAGAAAATATTTTAATTCTTGATACTGAGACAACTGGCTTAGATGAAAATAAAGATGAAATTATAGAGGTAGGTTGCATTTTATTTAATGTAAATTCTAAATCTGTCCTCTCGCAGGTTTCTTTCTTATTTCCAGTTAATTCAAATGAAGCCGAACATGTTAACGGTATATCTGCAGAAGTTACTAATATTAAACAACCTTGGGAGGACGGCTTGAATTTCTTTTTAAAACTTGTTGATTGTTCAGATTTAATAGTTGCTCATAATGTTGAATTTGACAAAAAATGGTTTGGAAAGGGTAAATTGCCCAAGCTCGAAAAAAAGTGGATTTGTAGTTTAGAGGATATTAATTGGTCATTTCAAAAAAACTTAAAAAATAGACCATCAGTTACTGATCTTGCACTTTCTTTTTCAATTCCAGTTTGGAGATTACATCGAGCCTTATCAGATTGTTTCTATATTTCGGAGGTTTTCAAAAAATGTGAGAATTTAGAAGAACTTCTTATTAAAGCGACTGAACCAAGATTTTTATATAAAGCATTGGTGAGTTACGAAGACAGATCATTAGCTAAGAAAGCAGGATTCCTCTGGAATAATCCTAAGCAAGGTGCTTGGGCTAAAAAATTAACAGTTGAAGAAGCAAATAGTCTTGATTTTAAAGTGCAGATTTTAGATTAATATTTCAGCTTTTTAAATTTGAAAATCTTTAGTGCATTTTACAGGGCATCCATTTTTTACCCATTTTATGAGCTCCGATACATCCATATTCTGATGCAGCTTTTTCGGCATCCTCTTTTGTTTCAAAAAGGTCTGGCATCAGGGTCTCTTTTTTAATATTTGAAGTCTTCTCAGTGAAAGTGTGATGCTCATGGCTATTTGATTTAGGCGAATATTCCCATAATCCCATAGTGGTTATTCCAGCAGAAATTATTCCCATGCCAACTACTGATAAATTTACTATTCCCATGGCAACAGCACCAAAAGAAAAAACACCCATTGGAACTACCCCAATACTAATAACACCCATGGGTACTATTCCAACAGAAACGATACCTAAGGGAGCAATGCCGAAGGCAAATTTTTTTGGCTTTGTTCCACAATGCTGACTCTCCTTATTATTAGTTATTCCCAATATTTTCAATGAATGTTAGATTATTATGACATAATGGATTTCATTTAAATTTAATTTCTATTTAAATTAAAAATTTTGAATTATTAATTAGAACTTTGGATAATTTTAAAAATCTTAGAGGAACAGTAGATCTTTTACCTGATCAATTAATAAAGTGGCAAAATGTTGAAAAATTAATATTAGAGCAACTTTTTAGGGCTTCTGTAAAGGAAATTAGAACTCCAATACTGGAAATGACTGAATTATTTATGAGGGGGATTGGAGAAGGTACCGATGTTGTTAGCAAAGAGATGTATACATTTTTGGATAGGGGCGAAAGGTCATGCACATTAAGACCAGAGGGTACTGCATCAGTTGCAAGAGCATTAATACAAAATGGAATATCAACTAAACCTTCTCAGAAACTATGGTACATGGGACCAATGTTTAGATATGAGAGACCTCAAGCGGGAAGACAAAGGCAATTTCATCAGCTAGGTGTTGAATTTATTGGTTACGAATCTGTAAGGAGTGATATCGAAATTATTACTTTGGCTTGGGATATTTTGGATAAATTAGGAATAAAAGAACTAAATCTTGAAATTAATACTTTAGGGGATGACATTGACAGGTCAAATTTTCAAAAGGCATTCTTAAAATGGTTAGAAGTTAATAAAAACTCTTTAGATTTGGACTCTCAAAAGAGAATAGATAAGAACCCTTTAAGAATTTTAGATACCAAGAATGTTCAAACAAAACAGATTCTTGAAGATGCTCCCAAATTATTTGACTTTTTGTCTAAAAAAAGTCTCGAGAGATATATAAATATAAAAGAAAAATTAAAACTTCTTAAAATACCTTTTATCGAAAATTCTAGTTTAGTTAGAGGTTTGGATTATTACACACACACCGCTTTTGAAATTACCAGTGGATTACTAGGTTCTCAAGCTACAGTATGTGGAGGAGGAAGATATGATAATTTGATTAGTCAAATGGGAGGGACAGAAACTCCAGCTATTGGATTCGCAATTGGACTAGAAAGACTCATTTTATTATCCGGTAAAGATCTTGAAAAAAGTAGAGATACAGATATTTATATTGTGAATAAAGGGTTTAATGCTGAAACATTGGCAATGGACTTATCTAGAAAATTGCGAAATTTTGATTTGAAAACAGAATTAGATGTTAGTGGGGCATCATTTTCAAAGCAATTTAAAAAAGCTAACAAAATTAAATCAAAAAGTATAATTGTTATTGGAGATGATGAAGCTTCTAAAAGAGAGTTTGTTATAAGGCTTTTTAATAATGAAATTTCTGAAGATCAACAGGAGACTATTTCAATCGAGGATAATATTAAACTAGAAAAATGGCTAAAAAGTAATTTGCTTTTAGATTTAAAGCTCTAGAATGGTAAAAATTATATTATTAATTTCATTTTTAATTATGTTTTCATTTATATTTCTAAAATTTTACAAATATAAAAAACTTTTAAAAAAAAATAAGGAAATTAAATTCAACAAGAGTAATTTGTATCAATGGATGAATTTGACTAAAAAAGAAAGATTTGATTTGTCAAAAAAAGAATCCAATTCTTACTTAAAAAAAAGGAAAAGTTTACTAGATGAAATTAGAAAAGAATACAAAAGTATTTCTAAAAATGATCAAAAAATTTTATAAATTTTTTAATTCGTGGAAATCTTCTGGACTTCAAATAAATCTATAAATGGATTAAGACATTTTGTTTTAGTAAATAAGATATGTGAAAAAGATCAAATTAAATTTTTGATGGTTTCTGTTATTGATGTTGAGATTAGTTTAAAAATTTCAAATGAGGAATTAATAAATAGTGAAAAATGGAATGAAGGATGGTTAAATCTTACTAAAAGTGAATCAATCACTAAGGATTATTTAGATTACAAATCAGGTAATATTATAAAAAAAGAGATTATTAAAATCTTTGTTAACAATAATTCCTTATTTAATATTTCTTAATTTGAAATGAAAATTATAAGATCAAGATCAATTATAAATACGGTATTCCTATCAATCTAATAATTATTTAAAATTTAACTCCCCTTTCAAAGTATTCAAAAAAACGTTATTAAGGATTAATAATATTTAAACTAAACAATGTTAGAAAATATATGGTACTCATCTAATTCTGCAGCCGAGGATATAGGTATAACTGAAATTAAACTTTCCCATCTAAGAGAGAATGGTTTTTTAAAACCTGGAATACATTGGAAAAGCTCTCCTCTGGGACAAAAAAAACCCTGGAATCCAGAGGCTCTTTACAATTCAATATTATGCAAAAAATTAATTGATGAATTTTATTTTGAAGAAAAACATGACCAATATGCAGCTTAATTGCTAAATTATCTTAAAATCTTAAGAATCAAAAATAAATTCTAGGTACACTTCTATTTCACTAGATTTTCATCCTCACACTCAATCAAAGTGCTTTGAAGTATTGGATATAGGTTAATCATGTTTATATATTGATTAGATTTCCGATAAGACTTGGCAGCTTTTTCGTAATGCCCTTGCGATTTCATTTCTAGTGAAATTTTTCTAGAAGTTCTTTGGAATGTTGTCATACGTAGAGTTATTTTATTATCTTTTTAGTAATAGTTTGATTATGGGTCAATAATGTATTTTTTTTTATTACACAAAAAAATTATTTATGTCAGCAAAAAAAGATTTATTAAAAATTTGAATTTTTGAAAATACAATTAAATTTTTGGGTTAATTAATTAATTTTTATAATAAAACTATGTTTTTTGAACTATGAAATCCTATTGAAATTAACTTTCCTTTAATTTCCTAGAATTAATAACCTTTACAATTTTGTTATTAATTCATCCGTTTGATGAAATATAAAGTATTCTCAAAACGTTTAAGCTAATCAATTCCTAAATGCAAACCTATGGTAATCCAGACACCACCTATGGATGGTGGGCTGGTAATTCAGGTGTAGCTAATCGCTCAGGAAAATTTATCGCTGCTCATGTCGCTCATGCAGGGTTAATTGTTTTTTGGGCCGGTGCTTTCACTCTTTTCGAACTATCAAGATTTGACCCCAGTGTCCCAATGGGTCAACAACCTCTTATCGCACTTCCTCATTTAGCCACCCTTGGAATAGGGTTTGATGCTAACGGAGTTCTAATGGGAGATACCAAGCCAGTACTAGCTATAGCTATTGTTCATTTGGTTTCCTCAATGGTTCTTGCTGCTGGTGGATTACTCCACTCGCTTCTTTTGCCAGGAAATCTAGAAGAATCAGAAGTCGCAAAGGCAAGGAAATTCAATATTGAATGGGATAATCCAGATAAATTAACATTTATTCTTGGTCATCATTTAATTATTCTTGGATTCGCTGTTATTCTTCTTGTTGAATGGGCAAGAGTGCATGGAGTTTACGATCCTGCTATTGGTGCAGTTAGACAAGTTGAATACGATCTAAACCTTGCGGAGATTTGGAACCATCAAACAGATTTCCTATTGATAGATGATTTAGAGGATGTTATGGGAGGTCATGCTTTCCTTGCATTTGTCTTGATTACTGGAGGTGCTTGGCACATTGCTACAAAGCAAGTTGGTGAATATACCAAATTTAAAGGTAAAGGACTTCTATCTGCAGAAGCTGTGCTTTCATGGTCATTAGCAGGTATTGGTTGGATGGCAATTATTGCTGCCTTCTGGAGTGCATCAAATACAACAGTTTATCCTGTAGAGTTTTTTGGTGAACCACTTGAATTGAAATTTAGTATTTCTCCATATTGGATTGATACTGTTGATCTTCCTGATGGTGTTTATACTTCAAGAGCCTGGTTAGCAAATGTTCACTACTACTTTGGTTTCTTCTTTATTCAAGGTCATCTATGGCATGCTCTTAGAGCCTTAGGATTTGACTTCAAGAGAGTTACAAATGCTATCAGTAATATTGATAGTGCTACAGTCACTCTTAAAGATTAAACTTTAAATCACTAAGTAATATTAAAAGGCCTCAGATAATGAGGCCTTTTTTATTTGATAAAATTTGTTTATTAAATTAGATTTATAGTGTATTAAGTTTAAATAATTGAATATTTCTTTCCTACAAAATAAAGATATCTTTTCAAATTCACTTTTAATAAGTTTTTCCGGATTTTTAATAATATCTTTTTTCTTGATATTTGGGAGAAGATTAAAACTAGCTGTTCAATTAGAAAGATTTGGATTACCCATTGCAGTTATCTCAGGTGTCGCGGGTATATCAATTGGACCTTATGGTCTGATTCATTTTTTATCTAAGGAGACTACAAATGTCTGGAGTAATTTTCCTACTCCTCTTTTGTCCTTAGTTTTTGCAACATTAATGATGGGGAGGCCAATACCTAATATTAATGGTTTAGTTAAACCTATTCTTAATCAGTTCTTACTTGCGCTTTCCTTAGGTTTTGGCCAGTTTTTTGTAGGAGGATTGGTTGTCAAATACCTTTTAGCTCCTCATATGGATATAAACCCTTTAATGGGCTGTTTAATAGAGGTAGGTTTTGAGGGGGGGCATGGAGCTGCATCTATCATTGGCGAAAGTTTTAATAGACTTGGATTTTCAGAAGGCTTAGATCTTGGACTTGCAATGGCAACAATGGGACTGTTGTCCTCTTCATTATTGGGTAGTATATTCATTTTTATTGGAAGAACTTTAAGGCTTTCAGATACAGAGGAAATTATTGATAATAAAGTTATTTTAAATTCAAATCTTGAAACTGAATTTTTTGCAGATTTAAAAATTTTACTTATAAATCTTGGTTTTGCTGGTTTGGCAATCTCATTTGGTCTCTTACTACTTCAATTTTTAAAATATATTTCGAATTTCTTAGGTGATTTTTCAAGAGAAATTATTTTTTCTCTACCTGTATTTCCTCTTATTCTTATAGGTTCACTTTTGATTAGATATATTTTAGAAAAGACTAATAATACTGATTTTATTTCTAATATTCTTCAAAGAGAAATTGGCATACTATCCACAGATTTATTGATTTTTACAGCAATGGCAAGTTTAGATATTGCTACTGTTTTTGAAAATTGGGTGCTTATATTATTGCTGACTATATTTGGTTTGTTATGGAATTTAATTTGTATTGCATATTTTGCATATTTTATATTTGATGATTACTGGTTTGAGAAAAGTTTAATAGAGTTTGGAAATTCTACAGGTGTAGTTGCATCCGGTTTATTGCTTTTAAGGCTAGCAGATCCTAAAAATATTTCTAAAACTCTTCCTATTTTTACATCGAAGCAACTTTTTGCTCAATTAATACTATCTGGGGGGTTTTTTACTGTCATAGCACCATTAGTAATTTCTAAAATCGGATTAGATTATTGGACAGATATTTGCGCCTTGATAACTTTTTTAATTTTTATTAGTGCTTTTTTATTTAATAAAAATATCTCTACGAGTATCCAATAAGAAGTTAAGTTAGTATAAAAATATATTTTCTTAATTCATGTCCCATACACCATACGATATTCCTCCTCAGGAAAACAAGGAAAAATGGTTTAGGAGTCACTTGCTCGGAAGAGAAATTGAACTAAGAGAATTATATAGTCTTGGATTTAACGAACTGGATTTAATTATGGCTGAAACTGCAGAAATTAGAAGTGATATTGAATTTAAAGAAAAAAATATTGGCAAATTTAGAACAGCAGGATATTTTTTAGAATTAGCAAGGATTATTGAAAAAAGAAAACTTTTTGAAAACTAATTAAAAGGGAAATATTCACTCTTTTTAGATGGTTTCCATGGATCAAATTTATGCATTAATTTTTTAAAATGTTGATGGTTTTCAAAATATCCTAACCACTCTTTTATAGGACCATCAAAATAATTTGTTTTTTTTTTGCTTTCGCAAGCAATTTTAAATTGCCTTACAAATGGCCAAATACACCAATCCGCAATAGAAGGTTTATCACCAATTAGCCATTTGTTGTTTGTAAGGATTTTATTCCATTTATTTATGAATTTAGTAGCTTCTAAAAAATGATAATCTTCTTCGCTAGCATTAAATCTTGCGGAATATTTAAAACGATCTAAATGATATTTAAAAATATGATCATTTTCAGCAATAATCTCTAAAATTCTTTCCTCTTTATTGTTGGGATTATAAAATTTCTTTATATCTTCCTTCTCTGATTTTGAAAGTGCCCAGATTATTATGTCCACACTTTCCTCTATGACTTCATTATTTTTTTTTAATAAAATTGGAACAGTTTTTGTAATTGATTTATTCATGAATTCTATGGGCTTATTTTTTAAATCAACTTCTCTTATTTCTACTTTTATTTCGCAAATTAATAATGCCCATCTAACTCGAATAGCATATGGACATCTACGAAATGAATATAAAATATCTGTTGTCATTTTGTAAAAAAATTAAAAATTTTTGATTCTTTTAGTATTATCTACATAGGAACAATCTTAATTTTACATCGAAAATGGCGGGATATGTTTACCTCATAAGAGTTGGAGATCTTTATCGTATTGGTAAGGCAGACAATCTTGATAAGAAAATTAGAAAACTCAAACCAGATGAATTACTAACTTCCATCATGACTAAAGAACCTGAAACACTTGAAGCCAGGTTATTGAGAAAATATAAATCTCAAAGAATTCCTGAAACTGGATATTTAAAGCTCAATAAAAGGCAAATATCTGAATGCAAAAAACAATTTGACTTAAAAGGCAATTTACCTCATACACTTGATGCTGAGGTTTCAATAACTTTATTTGCATCCTTTTTATTATTTGGAACAAATTTTTTAATTCTTAATTACTTTAATGTTGGATTTTTAAGAAATATTTCCTATTCATTTGGTTTCGCATCGATTCCTATGATTATTTTGTTTCTTACCGGTAGTTTTGGAGGATATTTTTCTGATGATTTATCTCTATTTTCAT
Source organism: Prochlorococcus sp. AG-686-J21 (assembly GCA_003210285.1). Taxonomy (GTDB): domain Bacteria; phylum Cyanobacteriota; class Cyanobacteriia; order PCC-6307; family Cyanobiaceae; genus Prochlorococcus_A. The sequence goes on along the minus strand of QCVS01000009.1, from coordinate 54,027 downwards.
TATTAACGAATCGAATAAAAGGTTTTTTTATAGCTATTGCAATGATTACAATGGCTTATTTAATGTTCAGACTAAATTAAATTTCATGATTACAATTTAAGGCTATTTCAAATGGAACTGATTGCATTGGTAATTTTAGGATTGTAGAACATATCTCAGCTATATCCTCTGGTTGAGTCATTTTTGACTTTTCTAAGGATGATATCTTCTCCGCCATTTTTGTATTAACCCAACTAGGACAAATAGCCGTAACTCTAATATTTTCTTCCCAGCCTTTGTTCTTCATTGTTTGACAAAGGCTCATCAAAGCGAATTTTGACGAGGAATATGCTGCTAAATCTCCTTTGGACCTCTTGCCGCTCATTGAAACTAAAACGATAATTCTCCCATTATTTGATTTACTTAAGTGTTCCCAGGATAGTCTGCATAAATTCCAAATGGCTAAGAAATTAATATTAAAAGTATTTAATATTTCTTCTTCATCACTATCTTTATATAAAAAAGGAACTTTTGAAAGGACTCCAGAACAGTTTATTAAAGTATCAAAACCTCCAAAATTACTAATTGTATTTTCTACCCACTCTTTAGCGGAAAATTTATTTAATGCATCATATTTATTTATGAGTATTTTTTCATTGGGCCAATTATTCGGATCAATAACGCTTCCTTTAACACACTCTAAATCTCTTAGCCCAATACTAATTCTATTTCCTGCTTTAAGTTCTTTATGTGCAATATTTAGTCCAATACCCCTGCTAGCTCCACTTATCAAGAGAGTTCTCATTTTTTTAATTATATATTAGGTAAAACTATCCTTAATAACATTTTAAGTTCTTTACCGTGCATAATCATTAAACCTTTTTTGACACTCCAGGGGGCCCTTATAAACATTATGCACATTGCATACACGATTTCTCTTAAGGATAATGTATCAGTTAGAAATCCATACCATTGAGTTTTAGGTAATTTAAAGAAACTACCAAAAAATTCTCTTAATAGTTTTTCATCAAATCTCATGAGCTTTTCCAAACCAAATTGGTAAATTGATTTCTTTCTTATTAATTCTTTAGGCCATAAACTCTCCCAACCTTTTCTGGCAATATGATAAGTACTTAATTTCTTATCATTCATTGCAGTTGATATAGCTTTTGCTACTAGTGGAGCTCTTCTTAAAACATTACCAATTAAATATCCTGAGGCTGGGTGAACCATTGAGGCGGCCCCACCGTATCCCAATATTTGTTGTTTAAAGTTTGGGATAGGCATGTTCATGGGTAAAAACAAACCAAGTTCTTCATGTTGCATACTTGTAATTGAGATATTTCTGTAAGAAAGTCTTTTTTCTAATCTTTTTTTCAAATTCTCCATTGTTAAAGGATTTACTAATCCAAGCGAAGTCTCTTCAAGAAAATACTTTCCATTTCCCATATCCATTGCATACAGAAAAGTAGGGGGTTCTTTTTTTTGCTCCTCATTTAAATGATCATTCCGATAATCCATTAAGACAAATTGTCCTTTTTTTAGTGGAGGCTTACTAAAACTTCCTACTATCCCATAACAAGTCTGGACTGCTAATGGTCCACATGATTTTAATTTAAGAAATACAGGATCATATCCTGTTGCATCTACAACTAATCTTGCTGAGTAAGTTTTCCCATCACTAGTAGAAACAATACTTTTATTTTTCTGAAAGTGTATCTTCTCTGCAAAACCTTCATGCCATTTAATGTGAGACTTATTACATTCATTTAACCAATAACTATGTAATTTTTTCTTGTCAAATAATCCATAATCTAAAAAATGCTCTGTTGCTTTATTCTCATAGTGATGTTCTTCAAGAGAACCATGCCCAAAAAAACTAACTGTATTTTTCCATCTATATTCAAGTAAATCCTGAAGCCCAAGTTGATCTACTTCTTTTCCCCAAATCCCATAAGTGTTTGGCCAAGGCTCGTCAGGACCATTAGGGGAAAGGACCTCTACATATAATTTTTCTTTCCCTAATGCTGAAGCAATCGCCATCCCTGCAGGTCCTGCTCCTAAAACTAATACATCGGGCAATCTTTTGGAAGGCATTAATTATAAATTCTGAAGTTAGAAAAGTTTTTAGAAAAATAAAAAATATCTAAAACTTCATTTTTATAATTCATTCAAAATTTTATAGTGAGAATAAATTTAATAATAAGCAAGAGACTCTATAACTAGTTCTTTTGTTTTGAGTGTTTTAACAATAATTTATAAGAATTCAAAAGAAAAAATAATATATAATTTTCTTACAACAAATAATTGCTTGTTTAATTCATATGATAAAAGATAAAAATATTTTACTAACAGGAGGTAATTCTGGGATTGGTTTTTTTACAACAATTAACTTGTTGAGGACTCAAAATAACTTATATATTCCAATTAGATCATTATCAAGAAAAGAAGAATTTTTTCAAAAACTAATAAAGTATTTCGATAAAGAATATCTAGAAAAATATTTAAATATTATTGAAAATATTGATTTATCTAATTTAGAAAATATTCAAAAAGTTAGAGATTTTTTAATTATAAAAAATGTTTTTTTAGATGTGGTTATTTTAAATGCAGGCTTACAATATACTGGGGCTTTTTATCCTAAAGTCTCAAAACAGGGGGTTGAATTAACTTTCGCTGTTAATCATCTTGCACACTTTTATTTGGTTAATATTCTTATAGAACTAATAAATAATAAAAAAGAATCTAGGATAATTATTACATCATCGGATGTTCATGACCCAAAGAGTTCGGGAGGAAATGTTGGAGAGAAAGCAGGTTTAAATAATTTAGTTAACTTTAAAGAGGAAATTACAGGAAAATATATAAATTTTAATTCTGACAAAGCTTATAAAAATAGTAAATTATGTAATATTTTATTTGCTAAGGAACTTTCAAAAAGATTAGAAACTAAAGCTATTAAAATATCGGTTATTTCTTGGGCTCCTGGTCTTGTAATTCCTAATGAAGATTTGGGTTTTTTCAGATATAGTGAAAAATTTAATACCTTTGGATATATTCTTTTTTCAAGTATTGCAAAAAATATTTTAGGTATTTCTGAAAATGTAGAAAATGCAGGGAAGTTACTCTCTGATATCGTTTTTGATCCTGATTACAATAATATAAAGTACTCACATTTAAGCAATAAGCTTGTCTTTTATAAAAAACATAGATTACTTAAAAGTGCAGTAAGTGAGGAAGCTAGTAAAAAAGAACTTGCTTTAAGACTTTGGAGTTTTAGTGAGGAATTATGCCGATCATTTGGATTCGGTTCTCTCAATATTTAATGTTTGAGTTGGGAATGCAAATTCTATTTTATTTAAAGAAAATTCTTCAATGATTCTTAAGTTGATACTTTGTTGTGCTTCCATAGCAGCTAAATAATTATTGGTTGGGATGTAATAAACTAGTTCAAAATTAAGACTGAAGTCTCCAAAGTCTGTAAAGTGACATCTATCAAAAGAAGCATCTTTAGTTTCATCAATGATTTTTTCTATCATTTTTGGAATCAATTTCATAAGAGATGGAGACGTTTCATAAACTACGCCTAATTTATGAACAAGTCTCCTTTTCTTCATCTGAGCATAATTTGAAATGATCCCATTAGTTAATGCACTGTTACTCATAACTATTATTTCTCCGTTAATACTTCTTATTCTTGAAGATCTTACTCCCACTCTTTCCACCATTCCTAATACGCTATCAGACTTTATAAATTCTCCTTTCTGAAACGGTTTATCAAGCAAAATTGTAATGTATTCAAAAAATTCTTGCACTGGATCTTTTAATGCTAAACCTGCTCCGATCCCACCTGCACTAAGCAAAGCCCAAATTGCGGTCATTTGTACTCCTATATTTTGCAAGAAAAATATTGATCCTATGGTCCAAGTAAAAGCCTTAATTAAAGGTGTTAAAGAGGAGATCATTGAACTAATTGAGGGGTCATCAATTTTTGCTGTAGACTCAGTTAACGATCTAATTAATACTTTATTTAGAGCTTTAATTATAATTATTAATATAAGTAGTTTTTGAATATTTAATAGTACAGATATAAAAGTTATTTCATCAGTGAAAAAATAATCAATTGCGAAATAGGCTGAGAGAAGAAAACCAATTGGTCTTATAATTCCAGTAAGTGTTTCAAAAATTAAATCATCAAAATTTGTTTTTGTTCTTTTAGAAATCCTTTTAAAAATAATCTTGGAAAATTTAGATATTATTATTGATAATATGGTTCCAATAAGAAATATAGAAATTGCTAAAAGCAAGTTTTCCGTAAATAATTTCATATCTAATAAATTCTTAAATAACCAATATTTAAAGTTTAAATTATCTCTAAAAATAAACCAGTCTTAATTATCTTTAATTTTTGATGATATTTCTAATTTCTTTAAATTCTTGTCTATCTGAGGTTTTACAAATTTCAAAAATTATTGATTCAGTCGTAGTAATTATTGCTCCTTTGTGAAGCATTCTTTGTAGTGCTATTTCGTGATCTATACTATTTCTGCTTCCCATGGCATCAGATATTACTAGTACCTCATATCCCTTTTTTAAAAAATCTAGGACACTTTGTTGAATACAAATGTGTGTTTCAAATCCGCAAATTATCAAATTACTTATTTTTTTATTATGAAGTTCCTCAAAAAGAACTTTACTAGTAGCTAAGCTAAAATCCATTTTTTGAATATTAGTAAAACCTACTTTGGGTAATAACTTTGGGATTGTTTTGCCCAGTTTTAGAGGGTTTTGTTCTGAGACGTAAATGTTTTTATCCAGGATTTGGTAAGAACTTAATAGCTTTTGGATGTTTTTTATTATTGAATCTTTGTTATTAATTGGAGATATGATTTTTTCCTGAATATCTATTAATAGCAAGGCATTTTGGATTAGTAATTCGCTTTTAGAAGAATGAGTCATTAATTTTTCTACAATATTTAAAGAGATAACCTAAATATATATTTATTAAAGCTAATTTTTTGAGGAACTTTAGTAAATATTTATTGGTTAAAAGTTGATTAAATCTCATCAAGAGTTATTATTGAGAATAAATTTAACTTTTTAAATTGTCCTTGTCTTCTCAATATCAAGTTATTACATCTCCTTTAGGAGATGGCTTACATAGAGATGGTAAGAGATTAACTCCTCAAAGACTTAAGGTTTTGAATTTATTTGAGAATATCGGAGCAGGTAACCATTTAAGTGCGGAAGAGGTTCATGAAAAATTAATTAAAACTAGTTCTAAAGTTTCCCTCGCAACAATATATAGAACTTTGCGACTTCTTGTTCAGATGGGGTTATTACATGAATTAGAGCTTAGTGAAGGAGGTCATAGATATGAATTATTAAGCAATGAAACAGCAGATCATCATCATTTGATCTGTATTAGATGTGGAAGAACTGAAGAATTTGAAAGTGATGAGGTATTGAAGGCCGGCAAAGTCGCCGCTAACGTTAATGGTTTTAAACTTATTGAATCTTCTTTAAATGTTAGAGCTATATGCCCTAATTGTATTTAGTAGAAACTAGGTTAAAGTTCCTCCACAGCTTGATCCTGCCCCTGCTGTACAAGCAAAGCAATGTTCCTTAACAGCTACTCCATAATCAAATTTAAATGATTCATTCATTAAATCTGAAAGTGTCTTTGGTCCCTTATTTCCTTTTAAATCTATTTGCTGATTAAAGTCACAATCATAGATTTGGCCTTGCCAATTAACACTTATTGTTTTTTTACACATAAGGTTTTCTAAATTCTTTTTATTAAAATTTTCTTTAAGTAATTTGTAATATGAATCAAGTTTGTTTTCTCTATTTAGGGAGTCTGCGTATCTATTAATTGGCATATTGGTGATTGTATAAAGATTATTAAATGAGATATTGTACTTTTCAAAAAGTATTCTTTTATAATCTGCTTCTAAGATCTCTTGTGATGGAGGAAGGATAGGATTTACGGGATTATAAACTAGATTTAATTGAAGTTCATCTTTTTGTTTTCCATAGCCTAGATCATTAAGTATTTTTAAAGCATTAATACTTTTATCAAAAACTCCATAGCCCCTTTGCAATTCTACATTATCCTTTTCATAGCATGGGAGTGATGCTGTTACTATTACGTTATTCTTAGCAAGGAACTGGGGTAAGTCTTCGAATCCATCTTCAAAGAAAATTGTTAAATTACATCTATCAATAATATTAATATTTTTATCACTTAAAATAGTAATTAAATTCCTAAATTCAGGATGCATTTCTGGTGCTCCACCTGTAATATCTAAAGTTTTAATTTTATACTTTTCTATTACTTTTGGAATGAGTGAAATTATTTCATTAGACATCTTTTCGGTTCGTAATGGGCTTGAATTCACATGGCAATGTTTACAAGCCTGATTGCATTTATAACCAATATTTATCTGAAGTGTTTCAATATATTCTTTCTTTATTAATGGAAAACTATCTATCATAATTTTTGATTTTTCTAATTTCAGTTTAAATAAAATTAATTAAGGGTTAGATTTTTTAATTTTGATCTATTTTTTGCAAATGCAATAAACCAATTTATATATTCTTTGGGGCCATTCTGAAAAATCATATCAAACTTTAAATTGTCATCATCATCACTTATCCCGTTTAAACCAGATACTTTTGTAGAAGGTCTATAAACTTCTTCTGAACTACTGTCAACGAAAATTATTTTATTATTACTATCAAACTCTTTTCCTAGTAATTGTATAAATTCTAAGAAAGATCGATCACTTCCTCCTCTGGAGTAACCATTATTTGTATTTTTTTGTGATGTAACTGTGTCACCAATCCCAATAATTGTTGGCATATCTTTTGATTTGATATGTTTTTTGCAGAAATTTACTTTATCTTTTATCGATTTAGGAGAGTCTCTAAAATTAAAGTTTCTACCAAATGGAGCTTTACCGCTCATATCATAAATAAATTTATTTAATAAAAAGAGTACTCCGGAGTCTTTTACTGCTCCTTTAATCAGTAACTGTATATCTGTTGAGCCAATATCATTTTTACTAGAAAGTTTTATTATTTCATTACCATCTTTACTACCTAGATTTGGTGATATGTGTAGAAAAAACGAGTTTTTAAGTCCTTGAGCTTTAGCTTTATTAATAATTTCATTCATCATATCTTCAAAGCTTTGTTGAATAATTATTCTTTTTTCAGAATCATCTCTTACTAAATCAAAAAGGCTATTGAAATTTATTGTTGGAGAGAACCTTGTTTTACATATAGATTTTGAAGCATGAGAATTTAATTCTTCTTGATCGATATCAGGGAAAATTTTCTTAACTATTTGTTCAAAACTTGGCCTCATTAAGTCAGGAACTTTTGCTAAGAAATCCACCTCTTCTTTTGATACCCCCTCAAAACTAATTTTCCCATTATTATCTTGATATTCGACCCCGCAGGCAGCTAGACCTCTTAAATAAAGACCTTTTTCTTTTGGCTGATCAATACTTTTTAGGCTTCTTTCAATTATTCTGTTAACCCCTCTTGGACCTTCATGTTCTCCGCAAGTTAAAACAAAAAATTCTTTTTCTAAATTTTTTACCGCAAATATGAATTTTGATTCCAGTTTTCTAGTCATTGGGTCTTTTACCAATGGGATACATACTCCATCTATATCTTGAATAAATAGGATATTTTTAGAGTTAATTATTTTTTTTTCAAAATCTAAGTTAATGTTTTTCATTTTCTATTATGAAGATTTGCTCTCTTTTGAATCCATAATAAAGCTTGAACTTGAAAATATAAAATTCAATATTTATATTAAAACGATTTGCGATGGCAATAAATTGGTTTAATGTATGAAAATGTTAGTTATGGGAAATCCTAAGATATTTTTATGGGTAAAAAGAACAAAATGAATAATAGTTTTTTTAGACATTTAAAAAACGAAGAATCGTTTTATTCTTTTTTAGAAGAAATTGAAAGCTGCAAAGTGGGATTCTATAGTGTTGGATTATATCCAGCATCTTTAGCATATAACTGCGCAATGCATTCTGAGTCAAATAATATCCTTTTAGCTCCAAGACCTGGGAGAGATTTATTAGGTGCTTTTTCTAAAGACGTTCTATCCAATATGCAACACAAAATAATAGAAAAAATTGAAGGTATGGGAAATTACTTTTTTGATGGTAATAGCAAAACTAATACTCTCGAAGATCTTCTCCTAAAGTGTAAGATCGTTATTCTCGCTTCAAATAGTAATCACATACAAAATGATATTCGTGATGCCGTAAAATTAAGAAAATCGTTAAATCGCGAAAATGTAGTCCTTGCATGTCTTGTGGGTTCTTTTTGTTTTGATGAAGAAGATGATAAACCCTATATTTTATGTGATCAATATCCTGATTTAGCTTTCTTTACAGGATTTCATCGTCATGGGGCATTACGAAACCCTAAAGATAGTTTTACCGCTAATTTTTGTCATCCTGACTCATTGACAGCTCTAATTGGCGCGAGAATTTTAAATCAAATATCACCAAATATTCAGGTATCACCTGGAGTTCATAATATTGAATGCCAGTACATTAAGTCCATAAAAAATATTTCTTCAATATTCGCAGGGTTTGTAAATAACTTTCATTCAGATAAGCCTGGAATGTTGCCCACAATCAATACTGTTTTATTAACTCAGTGCTTGGATCAAGCAGCTACTGTTTCTCAAAAAGTTAGAAAAGAAAATAAATTTCAAAACTTACATTTTTCATTAAAAGAGCTTGGATATGGTGAAGATATTATTATCGCCAAAGAAAATCTTGGGAACAAATCTTTTGAATCCGCTGATTATACTTTTTCTCAACTAAATGCTGTTAAAGCTGATGTTTTGGGAAGCATGACGTTGCCAATAGAAGGTAAGCCAACAAGGAATTTTCAGGCAGGACAAGTTTTGTCAGATATGCTTTTGAAACTTAAGAGATGTCCTAAGGATGTAGGTGAGTTTATTAATTGGTGTGAAAAATTTAGATTAAGTCAAGGAGGACTTGAGGGATTGAAATCGCTAAAATTTTGGCCCAAAATTTACAGGGAATTTAATATTAAAAATAATAATTGCTCGATGATTAATCTAATTTATTTATGCTTTAATGCAAAAGCTGAAGAAAAAAAAGATATTTTTGAAGTGTTAATTAATTCAGATGCAATAACAAATTTTTGTCAGGAGTCTGTAAAGCCTAATTTATGTTTTGAACTAAATTATAAACTTAGAGGAATAGATGTTTTTGATAATAAAAAACTTCTTTATGAGAAATTAATTTCAAATACTAATAAAAATAATTTTGATAAAAAATTATATGAAAATTTACCTCCTAAAAAAAATCCAAACTACATTAAAGCAATAAAAATAATAAATAAATACTTTACTAATTAGTAAAAGACTTACTAAATTTCTTTAAATTATTTGAGTTGCTCTTTTCTATTATTTACTTATCCTAATTTCAGAGTTAGAATTGTTGAGTTTAGTAGGTTTTTTTTTGAATAAAGAATTATCACATCGCTCTCATGAACTAAAAGCTCTTGGTTGGAATCAAGAAGATTTATCACGTTATGAAGACTTATGGGACTATAGCCAAAGGTGGGGATTGATAAATCTAGAAAGAGAAGACAGACAATTTTTGAAAAAAGCAGAGAAGTTGCTTCCGAAAATTCAAAATAAAAAAGCATCTGTTAAAAAATCTATTGAAGAGAAATCTTATTATTTATGGTTAAATTTCTATCTTGAAGAAATAAAAATATTTAATGAATCTTACGTACCCAAAAAACAAGTAAGTGTATGGACTCTTTTGATTGAAGAGGAGTTGAAGCTTCTTAAAGAGCTACAACCCGTAATGGGCCTACCAGATACTTTGAAGGCTAAAAAATTGTTTGTTAACAGAAAACAAATTATTGAAAAAGCATTTAACGAATACGATGCCCAAAATAATAAAGAGCCTTTTGATTTCATTAATATATTTAATAAATCTAAAAAAGATGTGAGTAAAAGCTGGAAATCTATTATTGAAAAAGATCCTGACGCAAATGAATCTTTCCCTATTGTCGAAAGCAAAAATGCAGAGGATTTAAGATCTGAAATAAATGAAGATTTGAAATTATTTATGAGGGAGAATTATCCATCATTGAAAGAGGTTTTATAAAGATTTATCTTTTTTATATTTATTTTTACGAAGTTTTTAAGTTTAATAGATAATAGGATTAATTAAAAAAATTTTGAGTAACCAAAAGTTCGAGACTCTTCAGTTACATGCAGGCCAAGAGCCTGATCCAACTACTAACTCTAGAGCTGTACCTATTTATCAGACAAGTTCTTATGTTTTTGATAACGCTGAACATGGAGCAAATCTTTTTGGATTAAAAGAATTTGGAAATATCTATACAAGACTCATGAACCCCACTACGGATGTCTTCGAAAAGAGGATGGCAGCTTTAGAGGGCGGTATGGCTGCATTAGCAACTTCATCAGGTCAAGCTGCTCAATTTCTGGCAATAGTAAATTGTATGAAAGCAGGTGACAATTTTGTATCGACATCCTTTTTATATGGAGGAACTTATAATCAATTCAAGGTTCAATTCCCTAGGTTGGGAATAGAAGTTAAATTTGCTGAAGGAGATAGTGTTGATAGTTTTAAAGACAAAATAGATAATAAAACTAAAGCAATCTATGTTGAGTCAATGGGAAATCCTAGATTCAACATCCCCGATTTTGAGGGTCTTTCTAATTTAGCGAAGGAAAATGGTATTCCTTTAATTGTTGATAATACTCTTGGGGCGGGGGGAGCTCTAATTAAACCAATTGATTTTGGAGCGGATATTATTGTAGAAAGCGCAACTAAATGGATAGGAGGACATGGAACTAGTATTGGTGGAGTAATTGTTGATGCAGGAACTTTTGATTGGGGCAATGGAAAATTTCCACTTATGAGTGAACCAAGTGCTGCTTATCACGGCCTAGTACATTGGGATGCGTTTGGATTTGGTAGTGATATATGTAAATCTTTAGGTGTTCCTGATAATAGGAATATTGCCTTTGCCTTAAGAGCAAGGCTGGAATGTTTAAGAGATTGGGGTCCAGCTCAAAGTCCTTTCAATTCTTTTTTATTATTACAAGGTTTAGAAACCTTAAGTTTAAGAATAGAAAGACAAACTTCTAACGCTCTTGAGTTGGCAAAATGGTTAGATTCAAATACTCAGGTTACAAGCGTTAATTTTCCTGGTTTGGAATCTGATCCTTATTACTCAAGAGCTAAAAAATATACTACAGGCAGAGGTATGGGATGTATGCTTATGTTCTCTTTAAATGGTGGATATGAAAACGCTGTTAAATTTATTGATTCATTAAAATTAGCTAGTCATCTTGCTAATGTTGGAGACTCAAAAACTTTAGTTATTCATCCTGCTTCGACTACTCACCAACAATTATCAGAGGAAGAACAATTATCAGCAGGCGTCACTCCAACAATGGTAAGAGTATCTGTTGGCATAGAGCATATTGATGATATAAAAGCAGATTTTGAGCAGGCACTTTCAAAAATTACTTAAATAATGGAGATTCTTTGGCTTTAATAATACCAAGCAATTATCACAAGATTGGTGATGTTGAGAAAAATCATATTTCTTGGATTGAACCGGATTTGGCTGAAAGACAGGATATACGACCATTAAGGATTGGTATTTTAAATATCATGCCTCTTGGTAAACAATATGAATTTAATTTATTACATCCTCTTGGTTTATCCCCACTTCAAATTGAGCCTGTTTGGATAAAATTAAAAACTCATTCATATAAAACATGGGATCTTAACCATTTAAATAATCTTTATACAACATGGGAGGAGGCAAATGATCCAGAACCATTAGATGGGGTAATTATTACCGGAGCACCCGTTGAGCATTTGGCTTTTGAAGAAGTTAAATATTGGGACGAATTCGTAAATATTACTAATGAAGCCAGAAATTCATGTGCAAGCACCCTTGGGTTGTGTTGGGCAGGATTTGCACTAGCTTATTTGGCAGGTGTTAATAAAACAGTATTTGATAGGAAATTATTCGGGTTATTCCCCTTAAAGAGTCTTGCCCCTGGTCATCCTTTAATGGGTACGCAAGATGATGAATTTATCTGTCCACAAAGTAGATTTGCAGGGTTACCTGATCTTGAAATGGAAGAAGCACAAAAAGATGGCAAATTGAATTTGCTTGCATATGGCAAGAATGTTGGTTACACAATATTTGAAACCAAAGATCAAAAACAACTTATGCATTTAGGTCATCCTGAATATACAGTGCATAGAATAATTAGCGAAATTAATAGAGATAAAGAAAAGGGAGATGTCCCTCCTCCTGAGAATTTTAATATTAATTGTTCAAATACATCTTGGAGATCTCATCGGAATCTCCTTTTCCAGCAATGGCTATGGTTTTGTTATCAGCAAGTTAGTCTCAATTAAATTAAATTAGTGAGACATTTCAAGACCTCCTAGTCTTTCAAATAAGTTCAAGCTTTCTTTATTTAAACCAATTACCTCAACTTTTGAACCGCTATTTTTGAATTTTCTAATAATTTGATCTAGAGCAACTACTCCGCTCTGATCCCAAATATGAGCTAAAGACATATCAATTAAAATATCTTTTGGATGCTCATGAATATCGAATCCTTGTAGAAAATATATTTTACTTACAAAAAATAATTGACCTTCAACCTTGTAAGTTATTTGGTTTTTACTATTAACTCTTGAAACAGTTATAACTTTTGCAACTTTCCTGCTAAAAAGGATTGCAGCTAAACCAACTCCTGCAATTACACCTAGAGCAAGATTATGTGGTTTTGTAAGCATCGTAACCGCAAATGTCATAAGCATTACTGCGGTATCACTTTTTGGTATCTTTCTAATATTCTTTAAACCATTTAAATCGGCAGTACTAACAGCAATTGTGATCATTATTGCTACTAAAGCGGCCATGGGTATTGCCCCTATCCATGGTTTTAAAAGTATGATCATTAATAGTAATGATAATCCTGAAACTAAAGTTGATAACCTAGATTTACCTCCATTCTCATTATTCATAACTGATTGCCCTACTAGCGCGCAGCCTGCCATGCCTCCAAATAAAGAGGAAATTATATTAGCTATACCTTGTCCTCTTGCTTCTTTGTTTTTGTTGGAACTTGAATCTGTGGCATCATCCAATATATCTTGAGTTAAGAATGTTTCCATTAAACCAACGAGCGATATTGCCAAAGATGTTGGCAATATGATTCCTAAAGTTGAAAGGTTAAATGGTGCTTTTCCATTCTCTAATTCACCAAATGGTAATGATAAGCTGGGAAATCCATTCGGTAATGTTCCTAAATCACTAACAGTAGGGATTTCTAATTTAAAAAATATACTTATAAATGTAAGCAAAACAATTGCTACTAGTTGAGAAGGAATTACTTTTGTTATTTTTGGAAATCCGTAAATAACAATTAATCCTAAAATCACGAGAATCCAAACAGTAGGTATTTGACTATTTGTCGGATATTTTGAAAGTTCATTTTCTAATAGTTTCCCTTCATTAATGCCAATTCCTAATTGAAGGAATTGAGCTTGAAATATTAATAATGCAAGAGCATTTACAAATCCGCTTAATACACCTGTAGGTACAAACCTCATTTGATAAGCCAGCCTTAGATATCCCCAGAGTATTTGAAAAACTCCTGCTAATAATCCTGCTGCTATTAAATAGGAAAGACCAAGATTTGTTCCGGGGGCCTGTGCTTCTCCAATAGCAACAACCCCAGTCATTAAAAGGGCTGTTGATCCTGTTGCAGAAGTAATCATACCCCTTCTGCCACCAAGAATAGCAATTGTTATAGATAAGCAGAATGCGCCATAAAGTCCAACTTTAGGATCAACCCCAGCAATTCCTGAAAAAGCAATTGCTTCAGGAATCATTGCAAAAGCTACTACTAAACCTGAAAGAATATTGGATTTTGGATCATCTAACCAATTTTTAGATAAATATTTGGTGAAATTTGACATTTTAATTTCTTCATATACTTAAAAAGTTACCTTATAAAGGAGGCAAAATGCTTTCTGGATCACAAATATTCTTTAAAGTTTTTAATTCACTAAGTCTTTTCCCAAAAGATAAATCGACTTCTTCTTCGTGTGAATTTAAATGATTATGAATTTGAGCTAGATGAATTTTTGGAAAAAATATTTTTAGTTTTCCCCACGATTCATTCATCCACTTCAAAACAATTTCCTTTTCTTTAAGATCATCTTTTTTCCATGAGGCATAGATCCAAGGTTTCCAAGTACTTGCACGATGAATAAAGAAACTTGATTTATACTCAAAATCTTTTGTCTTTCCTCCAAGCTGTTGTGAAGCAACATAACAAGAATTATTTGGTTTGTCCTGAATTATTTCATTCATACATTTGATAAAAATTTGAATATCATCTTTTAAATCTCCTCCGAGAAGACTTATTACTTCTGAATGGTTATTCTTATTTAATTCGAATAGATCTAATTCTTTTGGAAAAAAATTTATCTGATTATAGTTTTCGTATTTTTTTATTTTGAGAGAAGTAAAATTTTCAAGTTTTTTTAAATAGATTTTAGTAATTTTGTTATCTAAATCATTTTTTATCTCCGCGAAGATATAAATATATATTTTTTCGGCATAAATCCATTGAAGGCTTAAATTCTCAGGGAATCCCTCAGCCATATTAATAATTTTTGAGAGTTCATTCTCATCTACAAATCCTTCAATAATTTGAATAGGGTGAGATTGGAATGTTTTAAGGCTAATTTCAGTAATTATTGCGAGAAAAGGAGCCGCACCTTTAAGTCCTTCCCATATTAGTTTTTGGGCTGAATTTAGACTTTTTTGTTCTAATGATATAAAGGTCCCATTCCCTAAGTATCCTTTTATGGAAGCAATATTATCAATAGCTAATCCATATCTCCGACTCATCGGACTTATTCCTCCGGTTAATATGTAACCTGCTCCGGGAAGTTTTGATAGGCCAGTAGGAAAGGTCTTATTATGTTTTTCTAAATAATTCATAAGATCCTTCATAATCACCCCACCTCCAATTTTTATTAAATTCTTTTCTTTATCAAGATGAATTTGGTTATATTCTTTTCTTAAATCAAGGGTAATTAAACCATTTTTAGCGCAGCTTGATGTAGTACCTCCACTGCAAACACAAAGATATTCTGATTTTGATGTTAATTTATAATGACTATTAAATAAATTATCATCTACTTTATAAATTAGGTTTTTAATTTGAGCATCTCTGGAATTAATATTTGGAACTTCAAGTAAATTATTATTATTTTTCACTACTAAATATTCTTCTTTACTATTATGTTATTAGTTATTGCTTAAAATTGGATACTTTTGATTCAAACTTAAATAAGCAAATTGGCATCCTCATTTGTGGTCATGGGAGTAGAAATAAATTAGCTATTACAGAATTTCAGGAATTAACCAGGCTTATACAAAAAAAATACCCATCAATATTAGTTGAATTTGGTTTTTTGGAATTTGCAAAGCCATCTCTTACTGATGCTTTGGATAAATTAAGGAATAATTCTATAAAAAAGGTAATAGCTATCCCGGCTATGCTTTTTGCTGCTGGACACGTTAAAAATGATATACCAAGTTTGCTTATGAATTATGCGAAGAAAACAGATATGGAAATAATTTATGGAAGAGAATTAGGAATTAATAATTTAATGATTAGTGCCGCTTGCGAGAGAGTTAAAGAAGTATTCAAAAAACATAACTCTCTAATTCCTGAAGAATCACTATTAGTTGTTGTTGGAAGAGGCTCTTCTGATCCTGATGCAAATTCTAACGTATCAAAAATTACAAGAATGGTCGTTGAAGGAGTTGGTTTGGGATGGGGAGAAACTGTATTCTCGGGAGTAACATTTCCATTAGTAGAACCTGGTTTGCGAAATGTTGTAAGACTTGGTTATAAAAACATAATTATTTTTCCCTACTTTCTTTTTTCAGGGGTACTGGTAACAAGAATAAAAAGGCAAAGTGATTTAGTGGCACTTGATAATCCAAATGTTGAATTCCACGAGGCAAAATATCTTTCATCTCATAAATATGTTGTTCAAACGTTTGTGGAAAGGATTGAAGAAATTTTTAATGATGAGAGCAATAATTTTATGAATTGTTCCCTTTGCAAATATAGATCGAACTTATTTGGTTTTGAAAAAGAAGTTGGATTAGTACAAGAAAGTCATCATGATCATGTTGAGGGCTTAGGACTCAGTTGTGATTTGTGTGATTCTGAATGTAACGGGGCTTGCGAAACTAATAGCCAAAGTTTGAGTGATGTTGATAAACAGCCACTACTTTTAGTAGAAAAAAAGAATTATGAACATAAGCATAAACATGAAGATCACCATCATCATAGTGTTTACCCAAATTCAAAACATCCCTTGGGACCTGTTACGCTTCGCTTGCTTAGTGATGATCAAATCTTAAGAAATTCAGTTGAAAAAGAGTGAATCAACTGTCTCTTTCTTAATTTAGTCTCAATAGACTAATCATATATAAGTATTCCTAATAGATATTCAGAAAAGTATTTTGGGTTGTTTTTTCCACAGTTAATAATAAGTTTTCCACGAACGTATCCACATCGAATTAGGTACAAAGCCTCATCTCGAAAATAACAGCACTTCAACATTATTATTGACTTTTCTTAAAGCTTTTTTCAATTTGACTCTTTTGGAATTCTTTTTTGCTAAATCTCATCTATAACATGAGTCTCATTTGATAAAGGTGTCGAGCTGATAAAAATATATTTTTGACTTTTAAATAAAAATAGACAATTATATTTAAACATGAAGTTTGTTTTATGAATCAAATAAATCAAGAGAATAACATTGAAGTTAAATTTGATAATTCTTTTCCATCAAAAGTCTCTTTAGAAACTGAGCTTTCTGAAAGTCTTTATGAAACTATGAAAGATTTTGTTTTACAAAATCCTACATGGGATCAATACAAGCTTATAAATTCTGCTTTAGCTACTTTTCTTGTTCAAAACGGATGTACAGATAGTTCAGTCTCAGAGATTTACATAAATCAACTTTTTACACCTTCTAAGTCTTTTTAATATTTAAACAAGCTCTTCTGCTTATAGCCATCATCGTTAGGGTAGGACTCTGCCATGAAGAAGTTGGCCAACATGCACCATCTAGTACAAGGACATTGCTGCACCTCCATAGTTGATTTGATTTATTGACGACACTTTCTTCCTCATTAAATCCCATAGCTGCTCCTCCTACTTCATGAATATAATATCCGGGAGGTGGTGGACTTCCCGAAAGTGCAATGGATTTTTCTGTAAATAATCCTACATATGGGATTTTTATGAGCTCATCAATTCCTCTAATATCTCCCTCCGCAGCTTCTATTGAATCTCTTATCGTACTTTCCATATGTTTAGCCATATTTAATTCGTTTTCACTCCATTTGAATTCAATATGAGGGATTGGAATCCCCCATTTATCTGTTCTCTTAGAGAGAGATACTGAATTTTCTTCTCTTGGTAGGACCTCACCATGGGCGATTAGAAAACCTGTAGAAGAATTTAAATCTTTTTGTAAAAACTTAGGGATTCCAAGCCTATCAATTGCGCCCCAAATTCCATAACCTCTTAAAAAATTAATACTTTCAGGTTTAGGTAAATTTGACCCGAATGGTATAAAAAAGCTCCCCGCACCTGAGAGGTTAGGACAAGTATGAGATTTATTTTTTGTTTTAATTGTATTAGGAATTGAAAAAAATCTACAGATAGAAATATGATCCATCAAATATTTACCTAACTTACCGGAGGGATCTTTAAAACCTGAAGAGTTTGATTTAATTTCCGAGTTAAGTAGAATTCTAAGGGTTGATATTGTGGATGCACATAAGATAATTAAATCGCAATTTAATGATATTCTTTGACCATTTTCTAGATTTACAATGATTATTTTTGAAGCGAGCTCAGTTATTTTATCTGTTTCGAATGAATCTACTAGGTGATTAAAAAGTATTTGAACATTTCCTGTTCTTAATGCTTTTTTAAAGGTGGTACCGACACTTGAAGATCTCGGCCATTGGTCTTCTTTTACTGAGGAATTACGGTCAAATCCTCTAGATTGAATAAATGGATAGTTTAATTTTGATTTGACTTGATTCCCAAAAATACTTTCATTATTTGTAAGAGGTATTTCACCAATATATTTACCATTTGGAACCTCTTTAATGTTATCTTTTTGTCCATAAATTCCACAAAATTTCTCAATAAAATCATAATGAGGTGAT
The DNA here is from genome assembly GCA_003210285.1 of Prochlorococcus sp. AG-686-J21. Taxonomy (GTDB): domain Bacteria; phylum Cyanobacteriota; class Cyanobacteriia; order PCC-6307; family Cyanobiaceae; genus Prochlorococcus_A. The sequence continues at coordinate 35,673 of QCVS01000009.1, read as the reverse complement.
AATTCATCGTAGGAAATAGGCCAATCTGGACCGTACCCATCTTTTTTTGATGGATGAAAATCATCTCGAGAAAATCTCAAGGTAATACCTCCCCAAGTTAATGATCTTCCTCCATATTGCTTCCCTTGAGTCCAAAGGAATGGCTTGTCTTTTGATTGGCTATAAGGATGATTTAATTCATTTGAATATAAATTAGGGTTGTTTTTCCAATAACCAGGATGTTGACTTTGATTAGCGTGTTTCTTCGAGACTATTCCTGATAGTCTGTTTAAGGTGTCTTTCGGCTCATTACTACTAGCCTCATTTCTTTTGATTTGAGGTCCTGCTTCTATTACTAGAACTCTTAATCCTTGTTCGGCTAAAGTAAGTGCAGCTACTCCACCTGTAGCTCCTGAACCTACTACGATCGCATCAAAAGGATTTATATCCAAAATCTACTTGTATATTTTTCATATCAATAAATATAGCATTCATTTAAAAATAGATTTCTTGTTTTCAACTTAAGAAGTTAGAATTTAGTTAAACATTTTTTGATTTAAATGAGATTTATAATAATGATTATTTGTTCGATTACTTTAATCTTTCCATCGAGTTGTTTTGGAGCATTAGATTATGGTAAACAGTCATTGCTAGGAAATGATTTTTCGGGATCTGATTTACAAGGTGCAACTTTTTATTTGACAGATTTACAGGATGCAAATTTATCAGATTGTGATCTTCAAAACGCAAGTTTATATGGAGCAAAATTAAAGGATACTAATTTAAGCAATTCTAATTTAAGAGAAGTTACTCTAGACTCAGCAGTACTGGATGGAACTGATTTAACAAATACTAATTTAGAAGATTCTTTTGCTTATAGTACTCAATTTGAAAATGTAAAAATTCAAGGAGCAGATTTCACAAATGTCTACTTGCCAAAGGATGTTTTAAGGGAATTTTGTAAAGATGCCTCTGGAACTAATCCTTTTACTAATAGAGAAACTAGAGAAACTTTGGAATGTGATTATATTTAAATTTAAGCAAATGAAAGTTCTTTTTTGATTTTTCTCTGTTTATAAAGTGATCGCCCCACGGGCCAACCTAAAGTAGATAAGTGTCTCATTAAAATATTTGAGTATCTAAAATTTAATTTACTAGAAAAATTGATATCCAATTCATTTAAAATTTTTATTAATAAATTAAGGTCTTGCTTTTTACCTCTTTTTTTATCTAATAAAATTGAATCGCTTTGTAAAACCTTTTTTTTTAGAACATTATCATTTTCAGCAAAGCCCACTTCTATTGAATTTAATCTAGCCGAATAAAGGGTATAAACTATTCCAAATTTGGATTTTTGAGGCGCTAAAATTAAAGATGATGAAATGAATTTGTGATATTCTTTATTTATTTTTTTTAAAGCCATTTTATTTTTGTTCGTTTTGAGAAATTTCGTATTTTTCCAATAAATTACTTACTTCTGCTAGGGCAATTCTTTTCTGACAAGCAGAATCATATCGATTTATTGCTATGGATGGAATTGAACCTTTGCTCTTCATTTCTCTAAGTCCGGTCTCTAAACATTGAAATGCAACACTTGATAAATCGCGGCCTTCTGCAGCTGCCCAAACCTTTAAAAGATAATTGAGATTTGATGGGACTGAAATTTGAACTTTGTTTGAATTAGAAGTATTTAAAGTAATGTCATCTAGGCTTGTTTCTTTTGAGGATATAGTTTCTTTAACTTTTTTCTTTAGACTTCTAACTTGTCCTAATGCATCTTGATTATTTTTAAATTTTCTTTCTATTTCAAATAAATCTTCTTCCGTATTAATTAAAGCTTCTAACGCCCACTTTGCATCATCTTGCGCAATAGTTGTGCTCTTAAGCCATTCATCTCTAATGTAAGACCAATTCTTGAACATAAATTCTTAGCTATAATCTAAGAATAGTTTAATCTATATAGAATGTCTATTAAATCTAATTAGAATGTAATTAGATTGTAGTATTTGTATTTTGCATCATAAGTTTTTCAAAATACGATAACTTTTTTCCTAAATACCCAAAAATTTCAACTTTTGGGATAAATCACGGTTCTAGGCAAATAAAAATACCTTTAAGAATTAAAGTCTCTACATCTTGACCTTTCGTTTTCATAATCTTTGATTGAATTATCCCAGTCTGATAAATCCGCATCTTTCCCAAAAATATACAAATCCATTTGCTTGGAATAATTTACAGATTCAATCCAACTATTTATTGAGGAATTACAAAAAATTGAACTTCCAAATTTGTCGTAGTCTATAGAATCCCTTTTTGCAGCAAATTCCGCATTCGCACGTTTCTTATCTAATTCTTTATATTTTAAATCCTCAATAGTAGGTTTTGAAAACATTAATGATGGTTTTTTCTCTAAGTTTAAATATGCAAGAAGGCATACTCCAATAACAATAAGAACAGCCCCCCTAATTAGCCAAGTTATAGTTTTATCCATTAATACTTAATTTTGTCTTGACACGGCAAGGTAAAAACAAGAAACCCTTCCAGAAATTCCCACTACTAGAAGGGTTATTAAATTGAATACACTACTATACGTAATCAATCTATGTCTTGGAGTTGAACATTTATTTAACTCATTGAGGTTTGGCCTCTATTAATTTATAGCAAAATAATTAGAAACTAAACTATTTATTTACTACTTTTCCTCCATACGGTCTAACTATTTTATCTAACAAAATACGCATATCTTTATTTTTAAGTTTCTCTATTTGCTGCAAATTTTCAAGAAGATCACATATTTGATCCTGTGTATCTTCATTTAATTCTGAAATTGCCATAACTAATCTCTTTCAATAAGTTCAATCTTATATCCATCAGGATCTTCAACAAATGCTAGAACAGTTGTGCTGTTTTTCATCGTTTTTGGTTTAGTCGTAACATTACAGCCGTTATCTACTAACCCCTGGCAAATGTAATATATATCTTTTACACCAATAGCGATATGCCCATACTTATTTCCAAGCTCATAGTCCTCTGACTTTTTGCTCCAATTATGAGTTAACTCAATTACTGCGTTATCTTTCTCAGAACCATAGCCAACAAAAGCTAAAGTAAATTCTCCATGAGGATAATCTTTTCGTCTTATAAGATTCATCCCTAATCTATTTACATAAAAATCAATAGACTTATCTAAATCACCAACTCTCAACATGGTGTGTAAGATTCTCATTAAAAGTTTAATTATTTATAGACAATGATATTTGGTAAAGTTAGTTTTTATGAAAATACGTTAAATTAAATATTAAAGGATGGTTTTTAATTGAATCAAATAATTCAACGAGCAACTTCAGTTATTTTTTATACTTTGCCTTTGAAGGCGTCCTTGCCTTTTGGATATTATTTATTCTATAAATTTTCTTTTTTAAAAGTAATTTTATTGCTCACATTCCCTGTTGAGATAATTGAAAGATCCTTACCTTTTGGGGGTTTATTATTTTTTATAATATTGTTTGCAGGAGTTGTAAGAAATCCTAATGTCCCTTATTTCATAAGATATAACGCTTGCCAAGCATTACTCCTTGATATTGCCTTGATCATAATTACTTATCTATTACGTATTTTTCCTTTAGTTGAATTTGGTTCAGTAGTATTTATATTTACACTATCTATTTTCATTTTCTCTATCTTCCAGTGTATTAATGGCGTTGAACCTGAAATACCGTTTATTAGCAGATCTGTAAGAATGCAAATTTAAAGAACTTCATAAGTTTTTGTTGACTTGCGTTTTTTTAACATTCATTGAAAATAGATTCCCATCTTTTTTGACTAGATTTTATAGCTTCCATCGGTGGTTCTGTTCCTCCCACTTCAAATGCTTTAATTAACGATTTATTAGCTAATAATCCTAACCTTGCAGCTTCTCTCTGTCTTGAACATACATTTTTTCTAGAACCCTCTTTGAGAGTAATTTCGATTTCTTTGAGAATCTTACTGGCTTCGTTAGATTTAGAGTAAAAATCATTCATATAAACATTAAGAGGTGTTTCAGCTAGCGTTTGATTTGGTAAAACGATGAAATTTAACAAAATTAAAAAAAAGATAATAATAAATCTGCTCATCTCAAAATCTCAGATAATTTATTTTTTGATCTCCTTAATACTAAATAAAAAGTAATTACACTAATAGTCCCTGATGGGCCAATAAATACATGCCAAATTTGGTTTCCAGTTATTGATAGATTTGTTCCAAAGAAAGTTGTAAAAATAATGCCAAAGATTGGGTAAGCAATGAAGATCCAATCTTTAAACATTCTTTGCCAATTTATAATTAAGAATATACTAATAAGTACTTGTAATGAAAGAGCGATCGTTTTATCAATTAATAAATAGGAAACTATTGAGCAAAAACATAGGAAGATGTTCACTCTAATAGCAAATTTATTTTTAATAACTGATATGGTTAAACTTGTTAAGCCTAATGCAAGAAAAGTATAAAAAAACCAATTAAAGAGAGAAGAATGATCTATATAAATCCAATTTGTTTTTGTATGATCAATCATCTCAAACATTGAGGCCAAACCTAAAAAAATAAAACCAAAGGGAATAAGAGCATGGTTTTTTATATTTTTAAATTTATTAATTGATTTAATTCCAAGAAATATTGGAACAATTACTGCTTGCAAATGTGCAGAAAACAAAAAAAAGAAAAACAAATTTATTTAAATATCCTCAACTTATTTTAAATTTAAATTTAATATGAGGGTTTAAATTATCTCAAAAGAGAAATATACCATTGCCCAACTAAGATAATTAGTAATGTAAGAACGAGGGGGAAAGCAGGATAGCGAGTTTGAAAATTTGCTGGTGGCCAAGGAGACCATGGTATGAGTCTACCTTTGGGGTCTTTTGAAGAAATAATATTTTTTGTTTTATTGGTACTTGAAGTTTTTGTTGCAAATCCTTTTTCCATAGTTAATACCAAAAAACAAACTTTAACAAAAACAAAAATAAAGAGTGTATTAAAAACAATATAATATCGATTTGATTTAGTATTCGAATAAACTTGCTTTTAATATGGGAGAAGCTAAAAGAAGGAAAGATTTGGGTTTACCCCCTAGAGAAAAAGAATTTGTTTTACCCGAATTTAATAAAGATAAGGTCAAGCAGAAAGTTAGAAATACTTTATATAAATATCCGATTATTCCTTTCTTCTTTTATGGTGTTGCAATTGTTATCCTTTTTGTTGGCGTATTTAGTGTCATTAAATACTATAAGTAATAATTGATTATTTTTTGAATAAATAATAATGTGGGAATTAGAAAAGATTGCAAAAGTTTTAAAATACAGAATGTTGAAATCAGAAGAAGGATTAGATAATAAACCCTCCATATTATTCTGTGGAATGGATTCCTATCAAAAGAGAGATCTTCATAGCGAAGCAAAAAAAGCAGGATTCAAACCTGTATATTCAATGAAACATCCATCAATAAAAGTTGTAATGCAAAGGTCATCATCAAGAAATATAGAAACTGATAAGTTCAAAACGACCACTATCGACATAGAACATTTTTGGTATATGTGTAGACATCTTTTATGAAAAATGATTTTTTAATATTCAGATGAATGATGCAAGCACGCTGAGAGTTAATCAATAAAACCTTAAGATCAAACAATAAATAGTTCTATTATCTAAATAGAAATCAGGAACTTGGTCAGCAATCCATAGGCTCGAAAGAAAACAAGAATTTAAATAGTTAGTAGTAGATCAATAGCAACAGTCAAAACAGTCAAAAAAGTCACAACAGGATCTCTTCAAAGTTGTAATTTAACTATGCTTACTAAATCAATTGGTTAAAATGAAGTCATTATTTTTTTTTCGAGAAAATAACTAAATTTCAAATAATTAAAAGGTAACTTTGACAAAATGGCTACCAGAATAAATAAATATTTAAGTGAAGTCGGTTACTGCTCTAGAAGAGTAGCAGATAGACTAATTGAAGAAGGAAAAGTAACCATTAATGGTAAAATTCCTAAAATTGGTACCAAAGTAGAGGAAAGTGATCAAGTAGACGTTGAGGGTCAAAGAATAGAAAAAACAACAAAACAAAAGAATATATATTTAGCCTTTAATAAACCTGTTGGAATTATTTGCACAACAGATAGAACAGTAGAACCCGACAATATCATAGATTTTATTAAATATCCTACAAGAATCTTCCCTATTGGAAGATTGGATAAGCCCAGTGAAGGACTGATTTTTTTAACTAACGATGGAGATATCGTAAATAAAATACTCAGAGCAAGAAATAATCATGAAAAAGAATACCTTGTAAGTGTTAATCGTCCGATCAATAGAGATTTTATTCAAAGTATGAGTAATGGAGTCAAGATATTAGATACCATAACTAAGAATTGTTTCGTAAAACAATTGGGGCCAAAAAAATTTAAAATTATACTTACTCAAGGACTTAACCGTCAGATTAGGAGAATGTGTGAGTCCTTAGGCTACAGAGTAAGATCATTAAAGCGTGTAAGAATCATGAATATTAATTTAGACGTATCTACAGGGAAATATCGCGAATTTACTAAAGAAGAACTCTTAGAGTTAAATAGATTACTCGAAGACTCTTCAAAAACATATGACTAATCAAAAATTTTATGTTTCCAATAAAAAAGTGCTTTTGGTTTCCCAAAAACACAAGTTAAAATTTCTTGTCTATAAATATGGCGGAGAGGGTGGGATTCGAACCCACGGTACCGTTGCCGGTACGCTAGTTTTCAAGACTAGAGCCTTAAACCACTCGACCACCTCTCCAAGTGAAAAATATTAAATTTTTAACTTTATTATTATAGCAAAAGAAGGTTAATTTTTTAGAAACCTTTTCTGAAACACATGTAGAATTTCATATGAAATCTATTGATATAACTAGATATCAATCTAGTTTTCAAAAATTATATGATATTAAAAGAGTCAATAAATTATGACAACATATCTAGAAGATAGACTCGAATGGTATGACCACAATTACAGAATAGGCAATGCCTTAATTGCAGATAAACAATTTGATCAGTTAGAAAAAAACATTTAAGAATAGAGCCTGATTGTGATTACTTCACTAATAAAAAATTTCTCCCATTACCTTCATTAAAAAAGAATTCTATTGATGAATTTTTAGAAGGATTGCTACCAGATACTCGATTGTTAATAGAACCTAAGATTGATGGCATTGCTATTGCTTTGCAATACAGAGATGACAACTTAGAAAAGTCCATTTCTAGAAAAGGTATAGATGTCACAAACAAAATTGCTGAAATTCAAGACATACCCTTCAAACTTCCTGTTTCAGGAATTATGCAAATTAGAGGCGAACTTTTCACTCCAAATAGATCTCCCAACTTTTCCAAAAGAATTGCATCAGGCTTCGTCCGAGCTGCAGCAGGGTCTCCAGAAGGTATCAGCTTTTGCGGTTTCCAAATTATTAATGGAAAGCTTAATCAATACGAATCCATTCAATATCTTAAAAAACTTGGCTTCAACACCCCAGAGATTAAAAGTTGTAATTACACAAGCCAAGTCCAAGTCTTTAGGAAACAATGGTTAGATAAAAAATTATTTACTGACTATCCAACTGACGGAATAGTTGTAAAAATAAATTCTAGAAAATTACAATTAATTAGAGAAAAATCAAGTATAAATTTTCCACACTGGCAGATAGCTGTCAAGGATTGAAGTTTTATTTCAGAGTTCTTTATTAGTTATATTTTTGAACGTAAACGTTTTGAGATAATCTATTAGTTTTTTAACAGCTAATAATGAACAATAGATCTTAATCAACTAATTATGATTAAGCACGGATTGAGAAACAATTTAAGTTTGTATCCAAATAGGTAAAAAATAAGATCTGCTTTTTAGTGATTCGTTATAAAGAAAAAAGAACATATAGCTTCGAGTGACCACTACACAAAAGGTGAGTAACGCTAAAGCTACACAAATAGGGCAATGTGGGAATCCCATTATGATTACGACTTAAAGTTTATTTTTCATTCTATCTATGATATTAATCATTTCATCTAGCCATTCTGAATTACTTTTTGACTGTCTCTTATAATTTTGACTTCTTTGAATACTCATAAAATAAACCTTTTATAAATTTTGTTCATATTATTAGAAGAATTTATTGATATCAATAAGTAAAAATACTAGATCGGTTGATATGACTTAGTTCTATTAATAAATCTATACAATTAAAATTCAACAAAAATGGGCATAGAGGTATTACTTGATATTTATCTTCTTGAAGTAACTAAAGAATAGGTTTTTGTTTTTTCAATGAAGTAGATATTGGATTAACCATTATCAAAATGAATTAGCCAAAATTAACATTTTGCTGAAATATTCCAAATAAATTGTTACCAACTATGGCAGCAATAATTAAAACAAAGGCGACTATTGCAAAGAGAGCACTTACATCTTTAATATCATAAGGGGCTTTAAATAAAGGTTTTTCCTCTGACATAATTTACTCCTTAAGATTCAATATTAGATCATCTTATATCATTTTTGAAAGAAGAATTGAGTATTTCTTCGCTTGACTTCATATGTGGACTCGTTTTATAGAGTAGCTAGTTACAAAGAAAGGTTATGAAACTTACAACACCCTTTACTATCCTCAACAATTCTTTGAATGATGTATGGAGGATGCACGATTTTAATTATCAACTACCAAAAGATACTTTTAATGAGTACTGGGATGAAGAATGTATTTTGCATCCAACAAATTCTCATTGTAAGATTTTTGATGATTAGTGAGATTATTATCTAATACATTAATCAAAAAAAAAAAGACCACATTATGTGGCCTTTTTTAATGTTAAATAAAGTATTAACTTGTGTAAGATTTACCTCTATAAGTTAACTCAGCATGCTGTTTCTTAGCTGCTTCTTTGCTTTGGACGTATTTTTGTCCTCTGTAGATAAGTGTCATCTATTTTCTCCGGTTTCGCCCAAGTCCCCGTTCCATGGCTAAGGTCGATTTGCGGCTTGTATCATTACAAGTTGAACGTTTTGGTAGCATCTGCTACATTTTTACTTTAACACATAAGAATTTTTTTTGTCTAGGTTTCTTTCAAAATATTTTTATAATCATTAATTATCTATTTTAAGGTTTCTTTCTCATGTAATTTTTTTAGAAATAAATTAAATTTTTATGCAGGTTACATTTTGTTCAATTTATCTATTTATTGTTAATAATTTTACTTTTTAAATGTAAAATTCAGATGATTATAATGTTGTTTTATGTTCTCAAGAAACAAGAAATCTCCTAGTAAAAAAGCTGCAGTTGTTGTAGAGAAACCATTGTATGCTCAGTTGCTTCCATTTGCGAATGTTATGACTGAGAAGGTTCAAGTGGTTAATGCCTTGGCTTTTACTTTAATAATGGGTGTTTCAATTTTTGGAATAGCTCTTTGGAGGCTTTCTGCTCTAACTTAAGTATCTAATTTTTCAGAGAATTAATTTTTGACTCTTTGTCGTTAATCATTGTAATTAACCACTTTGAAGCTAAAGCTCGCGATATAGATCTATTTTTAAGGAATCTACATATGTAAATATGTAGATTTTTTTCGTTGGTAGAGTTAAATTTCTCTTCAAATTCTAAAATTAATTCTTCTGTGTTTCTTTTCCTGAGCTCGTCAACTAAAGCATGAGTGGATGAATCATTAAAAAAATTACCAATATTTAAGCTTAATGTCATAGTCAATTTATATACCTACTTAAGATGTAGCTATAAATTGAATTTTTAAAAACAAAAATTTCTTTTATTTACAAATAATTTAATATTTAATTTTCTGGTTTAGCTAACGGAAGTAAACACTTATCTGAATCACAACCAGCTGGACCTGCTTCGGAGAGTTCTCCAATATCATATTTATTAAGTGCATCAAAGAAATCGTTATTTACTTTCCTTTCAGTTACTTTTTCTTGCAAAGATAAATATTCCTCTTTGCTTATAGGTTCAAAAGGTAATCTTGGAAATGTAGCATTTGCACTGAAACGAGCTAATAATGCTGCAGAAATATAACCTTCGTTATTTTCTATTGCACTATGTATTGCTTTTGCTAAGTCTTCAATTTCGCTTTCTTTGAATTCTACTGTTGCAGAAGTATTATGTTCTGTATAAAACTTTTGAACTTGCATGTAAAAATCGAATTGTGCAAGGGCAGAGAAGTTATTTATATCTATTTGATCTGCTCCTTCTATATTGGCCCAACTTACTTCAGTTGGTATTTCAACTAGCCATTCAGTACATCTTGGATCAAATGGATTATCAAGCAAGCAGCCTTTCTCGTCTTTGTCAGATTGAGATGGAACAACAGAGTAACCATAATCCATACAAGCTAAAGCAATAGGATCGTTCTTTCTGAAAGTTATTCTTCTTAAAAATCTTTGTGCTTTAGGTGGATGCCATCCAGGAGCTGCTCCTGTTAAAAGACTTTTGGTGCCGGCAGGTTGAACTGTTGTGCATCTATTAGGTCTTCTGAGATTATGTTTGTCGCAGTATTCCCAAACTGTTTCTTTTACAGTTTTTCTCCATGAATCTAAGAATTTAGCTTCTTGCTTTTTAAATTCTTTTCCTTCTTCATTATCAGGTCTCCCAGCCTCCCACCATTTTAACCAAGGGGTTCCAAAGGCATGTACACAGAAATCAAATAATCCTGTAAAACTAACACCCACAATAGGATCATACTCCCTGCTTTTTCTATATCTTTCAACTTCAAATTCATGATTTAGCAAACATGCCACTGAAAGTGCTGCAGCTTTAAAAGCTTTTTTTTGTTCTTCAATATTTTCAGGGTCAATCTGATTTAGGTGAACTTCGGCCAAGTTACAATGAAAATCGTTGCCTAATATTTCTCCGCAAGGATTAAGTCCATATCTACTCATTCTATGATCTAGTTCTTCTTCAGAAAAAGGTCCGTAATTAAGATTAATCCAGTTTCTTGCTTCCTCCTTACCTTGTTCTGAATATATTTCTATGAATTCATTTTTGAGATCTTCTTCGTTCAAAATATCTGCATTTGATCTTGCTATTGCTTCTGGTGCAAATTGAATTGCTCCTTCACCTGAATGGAATTGCTTGGTTACAGCATCCAGAATTGTTTGATAAGTAGGTTTTGTATGATAAACCCTTGTATGATTTGCCATTCTAAGAGCGTCCTTTTCGGGATCGATTCTCCAATTACCGTCTTCGTCTTGACTCCATAGATTCTCTTTAGCTGATGCTGCTTCTTTGTCATCAGATGCAAACTGCCTCATACCAGCGCTTCTTCTTATATTACCTGCAACTATTGTTACAGCTGCCTCGTCGATTAGTAAGCAACACTCAACTGTATTTAGCTTTCTACCAATTGCTTTTCCTAAAAGAGATGCAACTCGAGCATACAGATCCTTTAATTTAATAGGATTCGCCATGCCTCCAAAACCTTTTAATGATTCTCCTGCTGGCCTAATATCCTCTAAGTTAATATGAACATTAACTTCTTTCTCAAGACTTTCATTGCTTGATGCTTCAAGAAGATATTTATAACTATCTACCCAGCCTCTTCTGCTGTCCCCAACTTTTATAAAAATATCGTTACCTTTAATTTCTAAAGAAGATTTTTCGTTCCTTTGGTCTTTAGGAGTTATTCCTACTTCGCTTACTGATTTAATAGTTATTTTATTTTTTACTGTTGGAAGCTTATTTATAAAATGGGGCTCTATTATTGCTCCTGTGCCGCAACCCATCATTGCTAAATCCATCATTAAGGCAAAAGCTTCCCAATCAATTAAATTTGTCGATGTACAATTATATGCTCCTGAAAAATTCTGGTTTTTATTAATCCATGGAGTCCCTCCGATCCATAACCATCTTCCAGATGGTTGAGCCTTTTGGTTGCTCTGCATTTCTCTCATTAACATCAACTCTTGATCAGAGAGTTTTCCTAATTCTTTTAATCCAGATAAATTTCTTTCTCCAACTTCACTCCAATTCTCTCTTTTCCCGGAAACTGTCTTTCTGCTATATGACCTAAAGAAGACAGGATAAGCAGCCGGAGCTGTTTTTGGGAAGTCATCTTTTCTGAGATTATTAGAATTGCTCTCGGAGGAAGCTTTATTTGGTGCAATTGTCACGATAAAAAAAAAGTATGTAAATTTACCCGTAAAGGAAGAATAACTCTACCTGTGGCGTCTGCAACTATTCTTACCACTATTTAACGGTTTGTGTAAAAATATGTTTATTATGAAATCTTTGTTCACGGAAGTTTATGGAAAGAACTGTTGAACCTGAATTAATGGAAAGAGAAGACCAAGTTGATTCTTATGCTAAAGCTGACTTTTCAGAGGGAGAGAATAATCTTATTAGTCAAATAAATCATTACTTGATTAAAAATAATATTCATTTGAGTGAAAAAGAATTGATTGTTGATTTAGGATGCGGACCTGGCAATATTTCTGAAAAGTTATCAACTAAATGGCCTAATGCCAATGTTATTGGTATTGATGGCTCCAAAGAGATGATTCGAATAGCTGAGTTAAATAAAAAGAATTCCTTATGTAGGAGTCGATTAAAAAATTTGAGTTACATTTGTGCAGATATAAAAAGCCTTAAATCATGTGATATTTCTTTCAAAAAAAATATAAGTTTATTAGTTAGCAACAGCTTAATTCACCATATTACTTATCTGGATGATTTTTTTAATTGCATAAAAAGATTATCAAGTGATTTGACTATAAATTTTCATAAAGATCTGAAAAGACCGATTAATAAACAATCAGCCTTATATTTAAAAGAAAAATGTGGGGAGAAATATAATGAAATTTTGACTAATGATTATTACGCATCATTAAAGGCTTCTTACACTTCAAAAGAATTAAAAGATTTTATTTTTGAGAATAAATTATCCTCTTTAGAAGTGTTCGAAGAAGGTGATCAATATTTAGTCATTTATGGTAAGGTTTAAACTTAGTGGGATTGTTAAAATAGAATTTAATGAGTTCAAGTACTAAAAACTTTAATAATAAAAATATCTTAGAGGCGGTAAATAAAAGAAGGAACTTTGCGATTATTTCACATCCTGATGCTGGTAAAACAACTCTCACTGAAAAACTTCTTTTGTATGGAGGCGCTATACAGCAAGCAGGGGCAGTAAAAGCAAGAGGTAATCAAAGGAAAGCAACTTCTGATTGGATGGAACTTGAAAAACAGAGAGGTATTTCAATTACTTCAACTGTTTTGCAGTTTGAATATGAAAGATCAGTAATAAATCTTTTGGATACTCCTGGTCACAAAGATTTTTCTGAAGATACATATAGAACTTTAGCTGCCGCAGATAATGCAGTAATGCTTGAAGATGCCGCTAAAGGATTAGAACCTCAAACAAGAAAATTATTTGAGGTATGCAGAATGAGAAAAATACCTATTTTTACTTTTATTAACAAGATGGATAGACCAGGGAGAGAACCTTTTTCTTTGCTTGATGAAATTGAATCAGAGCTTGGTTTAAATACTTTGCCGGTCAATTGGCCGATTGGTATAGGTGAGGAATTTAGAGGAGTTATTGATAGATTTACAAGAGAGGTTATTTTATTTGATAAAGCTGTTAGAGGAAAACAGTCAAATGAGAAAAGAATGAGTTTAGATGATAAAGAACTTTCAAAATATGTAGAAAAAGAATTACTTGATATCTCTCTTGAAGAGCTCGAGGTTCTTGATGAGGCAGGTTCGAAATTAGAAAAAGAAGAAATTTTTAATGGTTCACTTACTCCTGTTTTCTTTGGCTCGGCGATGACAAATTTTGGGGTAAGACCCTTTTTAGATAGTTTTTTAAAAATGGCTCAAAAACCAACTTCAAGAAATAGTAATAAAGGAGATATCGAGCCTGCAAGCGATGAATTTAGCGGTTTCGTATTTAAGTTACAGGCAAATATGGATCCAAAGCACAGAGATAGAGTTGCTTTTATAAGAATTTGTAGTGGAAAATTTGAAAAGGATATGTCAGTCAAACACTCTAGAACAGGAAGAACTATTAGATTATCTCGACCTCAAAAAATATTTGGTCAAGAAAGAGAAGTAGTTGATGATGCCTATCCTGGGGATGTAATTGGACTTAATAACCCTGGAATGTTTTCTATCGGAGATACTTTATATACAGGCACTCATCTTGAATATGAGGGTATACCCTCCTTTAGTCCTGAAATATTTAGTTGGCTTAGAAATCCAAACCCTTCAGCATTTAAAAACTTTAGGAAGGGAGTAAACGAACTTCGTGAGGAAGGTGCTGTTCAAATACTTTATGACTTTGATGAGAGCAAAAGAGATCCTATCCTTGCAGCTGTTGGACAATTACAGTTGGAAGTAGTTATTCATAGATTAAAAAATGAATATGGAGTAGATGCTAATCTTGAATCTATGCCATACCAATTGGCACGATGGGTCTCAGATGGATGGTCAGCTATTGATGAATTAGGAAGGATCTTTAATTGCAAAGTAGTGAAGGATTGCTGGAATAGACCAGTGATTCTATTTAAAAATCAATGGAATCTTAATCAATTTATTGAAGATAATGAGAGTTTAGATTTAAAAAAAGTAGCACCTGTTGTTAGTGGAGTCGAACCAATTGTTTTATAAAGTCCTAATGGATAATAATATTGGTTAATCTATAGATATCGTAAAAAAAAATTGGATTCTAATAAAAGCGAAAACAAACCCGATAAAACTCCCTATGAAATATTAGGTGTTAAAGAGGGTGCTGATTTTGAAGATATACAAAAAGCAAGAGATATTAAAGTTAAGGAGGCTGGCGAGGATTTACTACTTAAAGCAAGAATAGAGTCATCTTTTGACCAATTGTTAATGGGGAGCTTGAAAGCAAGGCAATCAGGAAGTGTTAGTTTCGAAGCTCAAAATGCGTCTAAGAAAGAGAAACAGTTTAATAAACTTATTAACAATGATTTCCCTCTTTTATCAAAAATAAAAAAATTAAACAATAGTAATAAATCAAATGAATATAGCCTTCCAAAAATAACCACTCCATCTTTTGATAATCTTTCAATCAAATTATCTGCTGGATTATTATTTTTGATAATACTTTTAATAAGTCCTGATCCTTACAACAGACTATTGCTTTCTATTTCTACATTAATCCTTACTTATATTCAAATTAAATCGGGTAAAAAGTTTATTAGTTCTTTAGGATGGAGTGTAACATTTCTTTCGATCGGGTTAATATTTGGAGGTTTATTTGAAACTAACTCATTTATTCAGGAAATATCTAATAACTCTCTATCAATTCAAAAAATTCAAAGTTTACCTGCAATGATAATTTTGTGGATAGGAGTAATCTTCCTCTAAATTAATTTTTTATCATCTCTTTAATCTCCTCAGAATTTATTAGATATTTATTCTTGCAAAATTCGCAAACTAATTCGGCTTTTCCTTCTTTAATTAAAATATCTTCCAATTCGTTTTTTTCAAGCATTTTCATTGCATTTAAACTTCTCTGTCTTGAGCACCTACATTCAAACCTAACTTCTTGAGTTCGAGCTCTCTCGGAAATTGATTTATCGTCAATATCTGGAAATATATTTTTTATTAATGAAAGAAGATCATCTTTTGATTTAAATAAGTCTTCACTAAAAGAATTAATTTCTTTACATCTTTCTTCGAGCAGCGAAACTAATAAGGGATCAGTTTCTTTTTTTGGCAAAACTTGAGCTAACAATCCTCCGCTAGAAATAATATTATTATTTTGAATCTTTTCCCCAATAAATACAGCAGAGGGAGTCTGCTCAGAATGATATAAATATGAGGCTAAATCTTCAGCAATATTTCCATTAACTAACTCTACAGTGCTAGTAAAAGGTTCTCCAAAACCATTATCCCGAATAACATTTAAGTAGCCTGTCCCTAATGCTTTGGTGAAATCAAAAGAATATTGATTTGAATTTGTTTTGACTAAATCTAATTCCAAATTAGGATTTCCTACATAACCTCTAACTTTCCCATCTCTGCCCGCATCCACTAGTAATCCATTTAAAGGGCCATCAGATCTTACTCTTAAAGTAACTCGACCATGCATTACTTTCATCGAGCTTGCTAATAGAAGAGAGGCGCTGAAAGCTCTTCCCAGGATAGAGGTAGTTAGATAAGACAATCCATGCCTTTCTTTCGCTTCCATTGATGCATCTGTTGTTAATACTGCAACTAACCTTATTCCACCATTAGCAGCAGTTGCGCGTACAATTTTATCCCCCATAATTTTCTTTCGTTAATTCCTTAATCTTTCCTTGTTCAAGAGTTAACATTTTAGACGGTATCCCCTCAAATAATGAGGGTTCATGAGTAACGATAATTATTGTATTTTTATTTTTGAGATTGAGAACTAAATTCTTAACATCATTTTTCATTGACCAATCAAGCCCAGCAGTTGGTTCGTCAAGTAAAAGAATAGTTGGATTTCTCATTAGTTGAACTGCCACAGCTAATCTTCTCTGTTGACCACCACTTAATTTCTCAGGAGGTTGAGTAAGATTTATATCTGATAGCCCAACTTTTTTTAAAACTTGCTCTATATTTTTTTCTCTCAATGATTTATAACCAATTTTTAATTCTTTCCCAATGGTTGTTCCTAAAAAGTATCTTTCTGGGAATTGGAATACTACTCCACTTATCCATCTTCTTTGCCTTGCAGTGATATTTTTATTTTTCCAAGTAATCTTTCCTTTCTGAGGAGTAATTAGTCCACTTATTATTTCCAATAGAGTAGTTTTCCCTGAACCACTTTTCCCACAAATTAATATAGTTTCATTTTCATGAAGATTGAAACTAATACTATCTATAATTTTTTTATTTGCTGTTTGAGGTTGATAAGTAATGTCTTTTAAATCAAGCATTATTAATTTAGTTGTAGGTATAAAATTTAAACTTTGAATTATCAACTTATAATAACTATAGATCTAAAAAAAAATAACAGTAAAAATGAATATTGCATTTAGGGAAGTTGATCCTTTTAATTGTTGGATTTGGATAAAATTCTTTGAAATACCTACTGAAGCAGAAAAAAACTACTTAGATGGAGTTTTTGATAGTTGGTATGTTTTAGGAAGGTTAGGCGGTTTTAATTCTGAAAATTTACAAACTCATGAAGAGGGTTCTGATTTAAGTTGGATGTCATACGATAATGAACAAAAAGAATCTGCCCTTCCTGCCTTGATGCATAATTTAGGTGTTATGGAATATCAAAATTTGTGGTCAAGAAGTTGGGTCGATTTTGGGACTTCAGATTCACTTTCTATTGATATTTTAATAAATTCGTTAAATGAGATATCTAATAATTATGTAAAAATTGATGAATTAATAATCGGGGGAGAAAATAGTGATTGGTCGATTGATGAACATGAAGATTTGGTTTTTAAAAATTGATTTTTATATATGGATGATTTAACAAGATTATTTATACAGAATGAAAGAATAATTAATAACAAGAACAATAATTTAAAACTTACAAATAATGAAGCGCGCTATATAAAAAAAGTAATGCGAATAAAAATTGGTAAAGAAATATTTATCACTAATGGCCAAGGTTCATTATGGAAAGCTATAAACTTAGAGGACAATTTTATAAAGATAAACAATATTAATAATCCTTATTTATTTCAAGAAAAAGAAAAAATTTTATTAGGAATAGCTGTTGTTATTCCTAAAAATGGCTTTGAAGATATTCTAAAAATGTGTACTGAAATAGGAATTGATTTTATACAACCTTTGAATTCAGATAGACAGGTTAAGAAGTATACCAACTTCTCAAATAAACTTACAAGATGGGAGTCTATTATCAATGAAGCTGTTGAACAATGTGAGAGATTATGGAGACCATATATTTTGAGTGATATTAATCTATTCGACTGGATAAATTCTATAGAAAATAAAGATATTATTTCAGTATCTGTTACAAGAGATGATAGCTCTGATAATTTAAACCATTGGTTAAAAAAAAAGCAAAGTCTTTTGGATAAAAAAGGAGGAGTTTTATGGAATGTGATTGGACCGGAAGGAGGATGGTCCAAAGTTGAAATTGAATATTTTATAAAAAATAAAATTTCCTTTGTAAAACTTTCAGAAACCATTTTAAGAACTTCAACAGCTACTGTTAATGCAACTTCAATTCTTAGTCAATGGCGTAATGATCTCAAATTAATTCTTTAAAAAAATGAATTTACTTTCTAATGATTTTTTACTTGGTTTTTTTATTAATTTTATTCTAATTTCTTTGTTTTTTAGAGTCCCATTAATGACAAAAGGGGGGTGGATAAGTGCTGGGGTATTAGGGTCTATTTTATGGGGATGTTTTTCATGGCAAGGTTGGAGCTCTGTTGTAATTTATTTATTACTTGGATCTCTTGTGACAAAAATTGGTTATAAATTTAAAAATGAAAAAGGTATAGCTGAAAAAAGAGGTGGTAAAAGAGGTCCTGAAAATGTTTGGGGTTCGGCTGCAACAGGATTGTTTTTTGCAATAATGGTTAAATTGAATTTTACTAATTTAGTCTTTTATAAAATTGGTTTTGCTGCAAGTTTTGCCGCAAAGTTGGCAGATACTTTTGGTAGTGAAATAGGAAAAAGATTTGGGAGGAATACATATCTAATTACTTCGTTTAGAAAAGTTAAAAGTGGAACGGAAGGAGGAATTAGTTTAGAAGGCACAGTAGCAAGTGCCCTAGGGGCAATATTTATGTCATTAATAATGTTTATTTTAAATATTATCTCAACAAAATATCAATTTTTGATAGTTGCAATTTCTGGTTTTTTAGCAACAATTTCTGAAAGTTTTATTGGAGCTAAATTTCAAGACAAATATAAATTAAGTAATGAATTGGTAAATTCTATTCAAACAAGTATTTCTTCTATAATTGCTATTTTTGTTCTAATTTTTTATCTCAAAATTTCTAATTAAATTACCTTTTATCAAAATTAGGATTCCTTCCATTTCTTAAGAATATCCCAACTTTTAAGACGTTGATAAATCCAAAGATGTCCATGCGCATTTAAGTGTATACCATCCTCTGTGATCCAATTCTTACTTCTATTATCTGAGTACATTTCTCTAAAAGTTGGCAGAAAAGGGACATTTTGATTTATACATACTTCTTCCATTCTTCTTTCATAAGAATGACAGAAATCATTTGAATACCATAAACATCCAGCAAATGGCATTTTGTTTTCATTAACTGGAGTTAGCCCAATTACAAAAACTTGAGTTTGGGAACTCATTTCAAAAATTAATCTTTCTAGTCCATACTCGAATCCATTTATCTCTAATTGGTGGCGACCATTTTTTTGTCCAATTGTTGGAGTATCATTAAGTCCCACATTCAAGAGGATAGCTTTGGGTTTATTCCTTCTTGTTTCACCTCTTGAAGACCATTCTTTTTCCCAACGTAAAGAAACCTTTTCAATTCCATCTCCTCTAACCCCTAGTGGATAAATAATTGGAAAATCATGATTTTTTGACCAATCTTTTCTAAGTCTCTCGCACCACCCTCCTTCTTCAGTATCCCCCCATCCATAGACTGAACTATCTCCAATTACAACCAATTGTTTTGGTAAAACAGACACTATGTTCCTTTAAATTATTTCACTTGATTTAAGAAAATTTTTATTACTAATCAAGTTAGATTACTTTTGATTTTACCATTTATTAATTCTCCAACTATTGCAATTGAGCTATAAGCAATCAAAATTATTAAGACTTCCTCCCATGCAAATGAACTCAATGATTCTTGAAGTTGCCAACCTAAACCAACACTTCCAATTACTCCTAGAATAGCTGTTTCTCGAATTATGATGTCGGATCTATAAGCACAATATGCTAAGTAACTATTTGCTTGTTTAACAAATAATCCGAAAAGCCAACTAGACCTCTTTGCAACTCCTAATGATTTCATCGCAATATATTCATTATTATTTTGATTATATAAATTCGCTAAAAGTAATTTGCTTGTTATTGCTGCGTTATGAAACCCTAATGTTATTGCTGCTAAAGATATTGAAGGATCATTAAACATTAAGAGTAATAGAATTAATAAAGGCGGAGGTATTAAACGAAATAAAAATGAGATTATTCTGATAATTGTGATTCCTATTTTATTATTTAAAATCAATATAAGAATGGGAGGAAAACTTATAGCTATTCCAGTAGATAAAAGACATAAAACTATTGTTTCTAATAATAGCTTTAAAAAATCATATGAAATAAAATTTAAGTTTGATATCAAAAGATTATTGATTGAATTAAAAGGTATTGCATTTTTATAAAATATAAAATAAACAAAGAAAGATAAAGAAAATAAACTAATACAAAATAAAGCTATTACTAAAGAGGTCAATAATTTCTTAGAAGAGTTAGAGAAGTTAAATTTGTTTAATAGTTCTTTTGAGATAATAATTATAAAAGTTAAACCCCAAAGATAAGTCCATAGCTCTCGGAAATTCAAAGTTTGAAAGGATAAAAATATACTTGTGCCTATTCCTCCAACTCCAAACAATCCCAAAACTGCTGTACTTCTTATTGCACATTCCAATCGGTATAACCCAAAATTTTTAAAGGTTTCTATCACTGGAGCCCAAACTAATGTTATTAAAGTAGAATATTTATTGCCATTAATTTGTTTAATTGATTCAACAGTTTTTAGATTAATATTTTCTATTTGTTCACTAAAAACTTTTGCATTTATTGCAATATAAGGAATGCAAATAGCTATTATCCCAATTGAAAAATCAATACCATATATTTGCATTAATATAAGTCCCCAAATTATTTCATGAATCGATCTTATAAAAGTTAAAAATAAATTTAAAAATCTCTTTAAAAATATAGGTAAATTTAATATTTTATAAAAAATTTCTGAAGATAATATTCCAAAAATAACCCCAAATATCATACTTATTAGCCAACTAGAAAATGCAATTAAAATAGTTTCATTTAATCTTTTTAATAATATGAAAATGATTTCATTATTAATTTTTGGATTTAAGGCAGAAATAATAAATTCTTTAAATAATTCAATTCCTCCAATATGAAAATTAATAAATAGTTCGTACACTAAAGGAATACAAACTAGTATTGGTAGAAAAGTTATTGAAGAAGAATTTAATTTTAATTTATTCAATAACCTAAAAAATCTTGTTTAAATGAAATTTTTTTAATTTAGTTTTCTCTAAATCAAATAATATTTCACCATTTTTTATTCCAATAATTCTATTAAAACCATCTAATAAATCTAATCTATGCAAAGAAATTAAAGTAGTGTTAGGAACTTTTATTTTATTTTTATTTTTATTAATTAATAATAGATCTTTAATATTAGAAGTTAGTTTTGGATCTAAATTATTAAAAGGCTCGTCAGCAAGAAGTATCTCTGAATCTTGAATTAAAGATCTTGCAATAGCAACTCTTTGTTTTTGGCCTCCAGATATTTTTCTTATATTTTTGGAAAAAATAGATTTCTTAAGATTACAAACTTGCATATATTGATGAGCTTTATTAAAAGAACTTATATTTAGTAAATTCTTAAAAGCAAATAGGAAACTTTGTTTTCCAAGAAGACCACAATTAACATTTTGTTCTGCTGATAGATTTTCTATTAATCTTAAATCTTGCCAGATAGTTGAGATCTTACTCTTTTGATATAAGTTTAATTTATCAATTTCTGTATTAAAAAATTTGACTCTTCCTTTGTTAGGCCTTAGTGTTCCGTTAAGAATAGATATAAGAGTGCTTTTACCCGCACCACTTTTGCCTAATAAGGCAATTTTTTCACCCGATTTAATACTTAAACTTACCTTGTTTAAGGTGAAATTATTATTTTTATAGCTTACCTCTTTTAATTCGAGAAGAGGATTAATCATCTGATTTTTTTTAATTTTCTCGCAATAGCCTCAATATTTTTATAGTCACTAGATTCTGATTCTATAAATTTTTTTGCGTTGAACATATCTAATATCTTTTTATGTTCTTTGTTTTTAATATCTAAATTAAGAATTTTAGATTTAAGTTCTTTAGTAAAACCTTCTCGAAATCTATTATCAAGATTTCCTTGGGCTACCCAATGATAGTCTACGTAATCAGGAGTTATCCAAAAAAGATTTACATTATTTGTTCTTTTAGGATTATTTTTAAGATTGTTTTCCCATACTTTTTTATTTAAAGCTCCTGCATCAAAGGCTCCACTATTAACTAAAGCGATAGTTGCATCATGACTACCGCTGAAGCCCGCTCTTTTTCCTTTAAAGTCTTTTATTTTTATTCCAGCATCATTAAGGAAGTATTCTGGCATTAACCTTCCAGATGTTGAATTTTCAGAACCAAAAGTAAATCTTAGATTTTTTAGCTTTTTAAGTCCATTTTTATTTGAAATTAAATCAAGTTTTAATTTTTTATTCACAATAAAAACGCTTTTAAATTTTTTATCTATATCTCGTTGAGCAATCACAATTGAATTAGGAGTTTGAAGTCTTGCCTGAACTCCTGATAGGCCACCAAACCATACTAAATCTAAATCATTTGTTCTAAATCCAGTAACCGCAGCAACATAATTAATAACGGGAATGTACTTTACCTTTACATTTAGACTCTTGGACAATTCTTTTGAAAACAAATTAAATCTTTTATCTAACACCTCTTGATTTTGATCCGGAATTGCCCCAATCTTTAAAACTTTTGGATTTGCATTTAACGGTGAATAGAAAGTTGAAAAAAATAGTGCTGATGATAACAGTATTTTTCTGAAATTGAAAAAATCTATATCCATTAAAAATAATAATTTGAGATACCTTTCTTTAATCTTGATAAACCATCAAGAATTTTTTCTTTTGAAGAGGCACAAGATATTCTAAAACATTGATCATCTCCAAAAGGTTTTCCAGGAACAACCACTAAACCATAATCATTAAGAATTCTTTTGCAAAATTCTACCGATGTTATGGAATTATTAGGTAATCTAGGAAATGCGTAAAAAGCTCCATTAGGTGGGTGTATAAATAATCCTTCTATATTTTTTAGACCTTTGTAAAGGACTTCTCTTCTTAGATCATAATGGCTATTAATTTTTAGGAAAAATTCTTGGTTTATTTTTAAAGCCTCTAAAGCACCTCTTTGAACGAAAGAACAAACATTACTCGTACTTTGACTTTGTAAGGCTGATGATGCTCTAATAACATCTTTTTGTCCAACTAAATAACCCACTCTCCATCCGGTCATTGCCCAACCTTTGGCAAACCCATTAATTATAAAAATTCTTTCTTTTAGGTCAGGTGCTAGTGAAGCTAAACTTAAATGTTTAAATTCTTTTTTAAGAATTAATTCGTAAATCTCATCTGAAAGGATATTAATATTTTTATTTTCTCTTACTACTTCTGCAATTTGTAACAACTCTTCTTTTGGCATTACTCTACCAGTTGGATTATTGGGAGAATTAATAATTATAAATTTCGTTTTTGAGGTTACCTTGGCTTTTAACTCTTGTATATTTATTTTGAATCCATCTTCAGCAGAAGAATTTAGGAATACAGGCTTACCACCTGCTAATCTAACCATCTGAGGATAGCTAAGCCAATAAGGAGCAGGTATAATCACTTCTTCATCATCATTCAATAAAACCTGGAAAAGATTATAAATCGCCTGTTTTGCTCCATTTGTTACCATTACATTTTCAAATTCAACTTTTAAATTGTTTTGGGTTTGAATTTTTTTTGCAATAGCTTTTCTGAGTTCTAAATCTCCTGAGGCAGGACCATATTTTGTATATCCATCAAATAAAGCCTCACTTGTAGCTTTTATTATTTTATTGGGAGCATCAAAATCTGGTTCTCCAGCACTTAAATTACATATGTCTTTCCCACCTTTTGAGAGTTGATTAGCTTTAGCACTTATCTGCAGGGTAAGTGAAGGCTCAATAGAGAGTGCTCTTTTTGATAAATTTACTTCACTCATTTGATCTAAAGTTCTTTAAATATAACTTTTAAAAAAATTTTTATTAATAGATTAAGAATAAGTAAAACTATCACAGATTGGTTTAAATTGGTTCATTTTCTTAATTTAATTTATTTTCGTATTGTCTTTTCTGAAAAGTTAAAATGTGGAGTGAAGAATTATATAGTTAATATTTTTTTTAATAATTTTTAGTTTTAATATTATTTATAAGCTTTGAACTTAAATTTCCTTTGAAAAGATTAGTCATTAGTAGAGGTAATGTATTTGCAAATTTAATAATAATTGGGGAAGCACCTGGGGCTCAAGAAGACTTAAAGGGAGAACCTTATGTTGGTAAATCAGGAAAATTATTGGATGGCCTATTAATAGAAGCAGGAATTGACTTACAAAAGGATGTATATTTTTGCAATGTAATTAAATGTCGTCCTCCAAACAATAGAAAACCAACTAATAAAGAAATAAATATTCATAAACCATGGTTAATGCAGCAAATTAAACTAGTAGATCCAAAGTTCATTATTTTAACTGGTTCGATTGCTATGAGAACTATTTTGGAGATTAAGAATCCAATTTCGCAGACAAGAGGAAAATGGTTTAAGAAAGATGGGAGAGAAATTATTACTATTTTTCATCCATCTTATTTGTTGAGATTCTCTTCAAAAGATGTTGGAAAACCGTATGATCTAACTTTAAAAGACCTTAAGAATGTTAGTAGTAAACTATATGCTTTATAATTCAATTAAGTCTTTTTGAATTTCTAGAAGTTAATGTCACTTACTCAATCAAAAGAGGTGAATAGTCTCTCAAGGAGATATTCAACTCATATTGAGAGAAGGATAACTAGAACTGTAATGGTTGGGAATATTGCAATTGGTAGCGAGTATCCAGTAAGAGTTCAGTCAATGATAAATGAAGATACTATGGATGTGGATAATTCTTATTTAGCAATTAAAAGACTTCATGAAGTTGGATGTGAAATAGTAAGACTAACTGTTCCTTCTTTAGCTCATGCAAAGGCTGTTGGGGATATTAAAGAAAAATTAATAAAAAATAATATTGATACCCCATTAGTTGCAGATGTTCATCACAATGGAATGAAAATTGCAATGGAGGTTGCAAAACATGTCGATAAAGTAAGAATTAATCCTGGATTATTTGTTTTTGAGAAATCAGATCCTACAAGGACTGAATATACTGACGCTGAGTTTGAGACTATTAAAAAAACAATTCTTAAAAGATTTACTCCACTTGTGGAAGTTTTAAAGTCTGAGAATAAAGCTTTAAGAATTGGAGTTAATCATGGATCTTTATCCGAGAGAATGCTTTTTACTTATGGAGATACACCTCTAGGGATGACAGAATCTGCAATGGAATTTGTCAAAATCTGCGATGAGCTTGATTTTCATAACATCATTATTTCTATGAAAGCCTCAAGAGCACCAGTTATGTTAGCTGCATATAGAATGATTGCAGATAGATTAGATGCAGAAGGATATAACTACCCTTTACATTTGGGTGTCACTGAAGCAGGAGATGGTGATTATGGAAGGATTAAGAGTACAGCAGGTATAGGAACACTTCTCGCTGAAGGTCTTGGAGATACCATCAGAGTTTCTCTAACTGAAGCTCCTGAAAAAGAGATTCCAGTATGCTATTCAATTTTGCAATCTTTAGGACTGCGAAAAACAATGGTTGAATATATCAGCTGTCCCAGCTGTGGAAGAACTCTTTTTAATTTAGAGGAGGTTGTAGACAAAGTCAGGAATGCTACTTCCCATTTGACTGGTTTAGACATTGCAATAATGGGATGTATAGTAAATGGTCCAGGAGAAATGGCAGATGCTGATTACGGTTATGTAGGCAAAGGTAAAGGTACAATAGCTCTTTACAGAAGAAAAGAAGAGATAAAAAGAGTACCTGAGGATGAAGGAGTTGATGCTTTAATTCGCCTGATTAAAAATGATGGTAAATGGATTGATCCCTAAACATATTTTTAATTTATAATTCAATTAATAAAAAAATTGAGCCTAGTACAGACCCTTGAAGATAAAAAAATTATTTAAAAAGCAACTTGTCTTTTTAATAGTGACTACTTTTTCTGGAATATTAGTGAGTAATCATTCAAAAGCGACAATTTTAGAAAATAACTATAAAGAGGTTATCGATCACGTTTGGCAGATTGTATACAGAGACTTCCTTGATTCAAGCGGAAAATTTGAGAGATCTAATTGGATTAATTTAAGAAAGGATTTTTTAGCAAAAAAATATTCAGATAATAATGAAGCTTATGATGCTATTAGAGATATGCTTTCAAATTTAAATGACCCATATACAAGATTTCTAGACCCTAAAGAATTTAATCAAATGAGAATAGATACTTCAGGAGAATTAACTGGAGTAGGAGTACAAATTGTTAAAGATAAAGAGTCTGATTCTCTAATAATTATTTCTCCTATAGATGGAACTCCTGCTTATGAGGCTGGAATTAAAGCTAGAGATAAGATTTTATCAATCGATGATGTCTCTACTAAAGGGTTGAATATTGAAGATGCAGTTAAATTAATAAGGGGCAGAAGAGGTACAAAAGTTAAACTTGAAATCCTAAGAAATGGGAATTCTTTTTATAAGTCTTTATTAAGAGAAAGGATAGAAATAAAATCAGTGACAAGTAAAATAAATGAAACTAAAGATGGAGTATTAATAGGTTACGTAAGATTAAAACAATTTAATGCTAATGCATCAAAAGAGATGAAAGATACATTAAAAGATCTAGAAATAAAAAAAGTTTCTGGATATGTTCTTGATTTAAGAAGTAATCCTGGCGGATTATTAGAATCTAGCATTGATATTTCTCGTCAATTTATTGATAAAGGTATAATCGTAAGCACCTTATCTAAAGATGGATTGAGAGAAACAAAAAGAGGTAATGGTAAGGCTTTAACAAAAAAACCTTTGATTGTACTTGTCAATGAAGGCTCTGCGAGCGCAAGTGAAATAGTTTCCGGAGCAATAAGAGACAATAATAGAGGTAAATTAGTAGGGAAGAAAACTTTCGGTAAAGGCCTTGTTCAGTCTATGCGAACTTTGGTGGATGGTTCAGGGTTAACAGTTACAGTCGCCAAGTACTTAACACCTAATGGAACAGATATTAATAAGTTTGGAATTACCCCAGATATAGAAGTCAAAATGAATTCTAATCCAATTCTTCAAAGAGAAATCGGGACTAAAAGAGATAGACAATATAGAGCTGGTGAGAAAGAACTCCTTAAAATTATTAAAAGAAAAAACTTAGTAAGTCAGTTTGAACCTTATTCTGCAAATTTATTAGCTGTTTTTAAAACCAATGATACTAATTTCGTTTATTTATTAAATTAGATGCTCATATCAAGCATTCTTTTTATAGGTTTATAAGCTCTTTTAATTATTTTAGGGTCTAATTCAATTGAAGGGGAATTGTTTTTTAAACAATCTAAAATTTTTTCTAATGTATTCAATTTCATATATGGACACTCATTACATTTACACCCATCAATATCTGGTACTTCAATAAAATTTTTGTTAGGTTCTTTCTTTTTCATTTGATGTATTATCCCAGGTTCAGTTAAAACCATATAGGTATCAGAATAATCATTACTAACGAAATCTAATAACTTACTGGTTGAACCAATAAAATCTGACAGTGCTAATAAATTTTGGCTGCACTCAGGATGGGCTATTACCTTTGAATCGGGGTGTTTGTACTTTAGTTTTAACAAAGCCTCTTCACTAAATGTTTCATGAACTACACAACTACCTGGCCAAAGTTTAAGTTCTCTACCTGATTTTTTCTGAACCCATCGACCAAGATTTTTATCTGGTGCAAAAATAATCCTTTTATCTTTAGGAATTTTTTCTACTAATGAAACAGCATTGCTACTAGTGCATATTAAATCACTTTGAGCTTTTACCTCTGCAGTACAGTTTATATAACTCACAACATAATGATCTGGATTTTCTTCTCTAAATTTTTGAAACTCTTCTGCAGGACAATCATCAGCCAAAGAACAACCTGCATCAATATCAGGTAATAAAACTGTTTTGTTTGGGCTAAGTATTTTTGCGGTTTCTGCCATAAAATGGACTCCACAAAAAATTATTATGTCTGCATCATTATTCGCAGCTTTCCTAGAAAGATCTAAAGAATCTCCAATGAAATCAGCTATATCTTGAATTTCTGGCGCCTGATAATAATGTGCAAGAATTATCGCATTAGCTTTTAAGCAAAGCTCCTTAATTTCAGAAATCAAATCTTTTTCGTTTTGAATAGATTTCTGTTTTGCAGTAGAAGTTATACTGGTCAGGATTTACAATGTCTCTTAATAGATTATATGCCTTTAAATAGAAAAAATTCTGACAAATTTAAAAATTGCTATTGTTGGTGACTGTCACGGTCAGTGGTCTGAGGTTGATATTGGGATTTTATCGATTATAAAACCAGATATTGTTCTATTTATTGGAGATATCTCTGATGGAAGTATTAAAATAATAAAGAAGATCAATTTATTAAAAATTCCTACTTTTGTGATTTTGGGAAATCATGATCGAGGTAAAGACTCCACAGGAGAGACTCTTTCAAAACAAATTCGTGTTTTGCAAGAAAAATATTGCGCTTGGGATTTGAAAATATTCAATGATCAACTAAATATCTTAAGTGCCAGGCCGTGTAGTTCAGGTGGAGGTTATTATCTTTCAAATGAGGTTAAGGCTGTTTATGGGCCTATAAGCGAACAAGAGTCAGTTAATAAAATCCTTAAATGTTCAGAAAAAAATGTTAATGAATTACCTCTTGTTTTAATGTCACATGCCGGTCCTTCAGGCTTGGGATCAGACTCTAAAAGTATTTGTGGTAAAGATTGGAAAGAGCCCTCTTGTGACTGGGGAGATAGAGATTTAGCTGTTGCAATTTCAGAAATACAAAAAAAAAGGAAAATAGACCTTGTCATTTTTGGGCATATGCATAATCGTCTGAAAAGAAATCAAGGTTTAAGAAATATGTTCAAAATTGATAAAGAAGGTACAGCTTATTTGAATTCTGCAATAGTTCCAAGATATAAAAATAATGTAGAGGGGGAATTATTAGTAAACTTTTCATGGGTTGAGTTTGTAAATAATGAAATTTCACATATTTCTCACAGATGGTATTCAGAGTTAGGAAAGATATGTGAAGAAGAAATTCTTTTTTCAAATAGCAATTCTTAACTTTTTTTCGGTTTCTCATATCTAGAGAATAAGGTTTGTGATAAAAGGTATCCTGCAATTGCTGCGGCAGCAAAAGCAAGTCCATTTTTGAATAACGGTATAATTTCGCTTGTTCTAGTAATTATTGGTGCCAAACCAAAAATACCAAACAACATTCCCCATAAAGGAGAAAGTAGAGCTAAAAATCCAATTGATATGATTTGACCCTCTTTTCTTGGAGCAGCAGCAAATCCTGCAACTAATCCTCCTAAAATAGAAGTACACAAAGTCCATATATATTGTTCTTTTGGTAATCCAGGAACGACTTGGCACCCTCCTCTGTCAAGACAAATCTTTACAGAATTAATTGCATCTAATACTGCTCCATCTTCTCCATGGTCTTTTACATAGTATTGATTTCCAAATCTTGTTTGAAGTTCCACCCAAAATAATCTTGGCATGAAAGCAAAGTATGCATCACCAACATTAAAATTTAATAAATTCCCTCCTCTAGGATCTGCAATTACTAATAAGCTTGTTTCATCTAAATCCCAATAATCTTTTATGGCAATTCCAGGGACACTTTCGAATTGAGATAAATATTTAATCTTCCAACCACTATCCTTTTCTAATTTATTAAGATTTTCCTCTAAAGATATTTTCTGATTGGGACTTAATGTCTTAGCTAAATCAATAACAGGTGTTTTTTCTTCAGGTAGAAGATTTGGATTATTAATAGCAAAAGAAGATTCGTTAAAAATTAAAATTACTATGGATAGAATTATCCCTAAGAAATAGTTAATCTTTGAATGCATAAAAGTTTTTTGTCTTTACATATTTTCGCCTATGAAAAGCCTACCCGCGAATAATCAAGAATGGTTAATAAAAAAAATAATAAAAAAGGGAGGAACTATTAGTTTTTATGACTATATGGACCTTGTTTTAAATGACCCAAATAATGGATACTACGGAAGTGGTAGAGCTAATCTAGGCTCTAAGGGTGATTTTGTTACTTCACCTTCAATGTCAGATGACTTTGCGTTTTTGCTATCAAAGCAAATTTACGAATGGTTGATACAGGTAAAAAGTAAATCAATTTGTGATGATAAGTTATCAGTGATTGAGTTTGGTGCAGGAGAAGGCAGTCTTATGAGTGGTCTCCTTGAGTACTTTCTTAGTATCGATAAAGAAATATTAAAAAATGTTTGTTTTATCATTATTGAGCCGAATAAAGGAATGATAAAAAAACAGCAAAAGAAATTAGAAAAATATTTTAAATTGGGTTTTGATATCTTATGGAAAAGTTTAGAGGACTTGGATGATAGAAGTTTAGATGGAGTTGTATTAGCTAATGAGGTGCTTGATGCTTTGCCAGTAGAAAGAATAATAAATTTAAAAGGAAAAATGCATAGGCAAGGAGTCTCCATAGATAATAAGTCAGGAAGATTATTCTTTGAAGAAATTACAATTACACAAGAATTAGAAAAAAGTATTGCCTCTGCTCAGGAAAAATTAGATATTAATATCCCCCCTAAATTTGCTCCAGAAGGATGGACTACTGAATGGCATATAGATAATAAAAAATGGTTAAAGGCTATTTATGCAAAAATCAATAATGGAATTTTATTAATAGTTGACTATGCCAAAGAAGCTAAAAGATATTATTCATTGAGTAATAGTAATGGGACCTTAATTTCCTATAAAAACCAAAAAATTGTTGAAAATGTTTTTGAGTCTCCAGGGAATTGTGACTTAACTTCTCATGTTTGTATTGAAAGTTTGATTTTTGATTCTGAAGCTTTAGGTTTTGAAACTATTGGATTTGTCAAACAAGGAGAAGCATTATTGTCACTTGGTTTAGCAGAACGACTTTTTGAAATTCAGAATGAACTCAAGGATGATATCTCAAAAGCTCTTTCTAGGAGAGAAGCCTTGTTGAGATTAGTTGATCCAATCTGTTTAGGAGATTTTAAATGGTTTGTTTTTAGTAAATTTAAGGATAAGAATACTAAAATAAACTCAAGATGTATTCGCTAATCGAAATATTTTAGGAATTGAGACTCTTCTATATCATTAAATATATCAACTTCCCCAATATCTTTTGGTAAGATAAACCTCATCTTCCCATTCCGTACTTTTTTATCTCCCATAAGTATTGTAATTACTTTATTTTTTTTAATTTTTGGTGTTTGTGTTGGTAGACCATAGCTTTCAATAAGATGATCTTGCCTTAAAGAATGCTTTTTTGACCACAAATTCTTTTCAGTCGCAATATCTCCTGCAATTTTCATTCCAATTGATATTGCTTCGCCATGTAGATACTCTCCATATCCACACAGATTTTCTATTACATGGCCGAAAGAATGACCATAATTTAATATTGCTCTAATTCCATTTTCTTTCTCGTCTTCAGAAACTATACAAGCCTTAGTTTTAATTGAATTATTAATTATTTTAATTAATGATTTGTTCTCGAGATTGAGAATTTTATCTCTATTCTTTTCATTTTCTAAGTATTCAAATAGTGATTTATCTTTTATGACCCCATATTTGATCACTTCCGCCATGCCTGCCTTGAATTCCCTCGTTGGTAAAGTTATTAGGGTTTCAGGGTCAATAAAAACTGCTTTTGGCTGATAAAAAGCTCCTATTAGATTTTTTCCTTTAGGATGATTAATGGCTGTTTTACCACCTACAGAGGAATCAACCATAGATAATAATGTTGTAGGTATTTGAATGTATTCAATACCTCTTAACCACGTAGCGGCGGCAAAACCAGTCACATCTCCAACTATTCCTCCTCCGAGTGCAATCATTAGGGAATTCCTATCTAAGCCAACCTCAAAAGCAGCATTAAATATCTCACTTAAACTTGCCATGTTTTTATTATTTTCTCCTGCTTTAATATTGAATATTTCAGCCTTAAAATTATACTTTTTTAAATTATTAAGAAGTTTCCCCCCAAATAATTTTGATATTTCTTGATTAGAAACAATAAGTATTTTTCTATCATTATTAATCCCAAGTCGGGTTAGCTCTTCTCCAATACTATTTATTACTCCTTGTTTTATAGTAACTTCGTATGAATTATTATTTAGAGGAACTAGTATTTTGTTCTTATTCACAATAAATGTCTTAAAAGAATTTTTTATTAATATTAAAAATTGATTTTATTTATTCTAACCTTATATTGACTTAAAAATTAGATTAAAAAAATCAGTTGTTAAGAATTACAAATCATAATAAGATCATCATATGAATCTAAAAGTAAATATAGAAAAAATAAAGAAAAATTATTCATTAGGAATAATTGGAGGTGGTCAATTAGCTTTAATGCTTTCTGAAGCTGCAAACAATAGAGGAATAAAAGTATGCGTTCAAACCAAATCTTCCGATGACCCAGCAGGTTCAAAAGCAGATTATGTAATTGAATCTGACCCCTTAAAGGTAAAAGGGAATAAGGACTTAATTAAAGAGTGCGAAAAAATTATTTTTGAAAATGAATGGATTAAAATTGAAAAATTAAATTTAATTGAGTCTAAAAATATTTTTGTACCAAGCCTTGAATCAATTCAACCTTTGGTCGATAGAATATCTCAAAAAATATTAATAGAGAGATTGAACCTCCCATCACCAAGATGGAAACCAATTGAGGAATTTAAAAGTCTTGGAGATGAAGAAATTGATTATTGGGATTTTCCTCTAATGATTAAATCTTATAAAGGAGGATATGACGGTAAAGGAAATAGAAAAATTAATACCAAAGAAGATTTAAATTCTTTTATTGTTGAAACTAATTCAGACCAATGGATAATTGAAGAATGGGTCGATTATAAAAATGAGTTTGCCTTAGTCGGATCAAGAGATTTTGATGGAACAATAAGATTCTTTCCTGTTGTTGAGACATTTCAAAAAAATAACATTTGTGATTGGGTTTTGTCTCCAGCTGATATTGATTATGATTTGAATACTTTTGCGAAAAATATTTTCTCATCAATAGTAAACGAACTTAATTATGTAGGAGTAATGGGAATTGAATTCTTTTATGGTGATAAAGGACTATTAATTAATGAAATAGCCCCTAGAACTCATAATTCCGCCCACTTTTCTATTGAAGCTTGTTCTTCAAGCCAGTTCGATCAATATGTTTGTATATCTTCAGGTATCAAGCCTCCAGAAATAAAAATGCATTGCCAAGGATCCTTAATGATAAATCTACTGGGATTGAATAAAAGATTTCCATTGTCAATAACAAAAAGATTAGAATTATTATCTCAAATCAAGGGTTCTAATCTTCATTGGTATGGCAAATCTAAAGAAAGTGTTGGTCGAAAAATGGCTCATATAACTTTTTTACTTAACGACGATAATCAACTGAAAAGAGTAGAAAAATCAAACGAAATATTAAATAAGGTAAGAGAGATTTGGCCATCTCCAAATGACTAAAGAAATAAGTTAATATCTGTATACTGGATCTTTGGTCAAGCTCTTCTTTATGTGCTCTGATCTGACTCTTTTTCGACTTGAGGAGACTGTCGTGATGTGGACGTAAACCAATCTTGTAATTGGAAACGAAAGCCCACTTTGACTCCTCTTCTGGCTTTCCCAGGTCGATGCATCAGAGAGCTGGCGGGGATTCGGTGTTGCCTATCAAACTGCTTGCTAACACTTGCATTTGGTAGGTAATTTTATTTAAAGAATTAAGTGTGCAGGACCAGCTTGCAGGACCATATTGCAGTACCAAATG
Organism: Prochlorococcus sp. AG-686-J21; assembly: GCA_003210285.1. Lineage (GTDB taxonomy): Bacteria > Cyanobacteriota > Cyanobacteriia > PCC-6307 > Cyanobiaceae > Prochlorococcus_A. Next base: position 1,704 of record QCVS01000009.1, on the reverse strand, counting down.
CAGGGCCATGTTAGCAATCTTTAAATTTATTTACGCAAAGTGGAAAAATAGCAAGCCAAAGATCTTGGCTTGCTATGAGACATTATTTAGAGCAGCTAGATAGTGAGCAACTTAAGTTGATGCTAAAAGTAGCTGCTTGAAATCCACAAAATAAAAATCAATATTCCTATTATTTAATAAATAGAAAATTCAAATGAAATCTCTCCTTGCAAGCAAAAGATTAAAAGCGATATTAGGTATTGGAATAGTTGCTATCAGTATCGGTGCAATATCAAAAAAGGTTATTAGCTACCCCGCAGGAGGATGTATGAAGGGTGCTCAAGAAATGACTTTTAATAATGAATTGAAAGATAGTTTATATATAATTGTGAGTTAATTTATTATTCAGGATTTAAATCAGGTAAACCTTCTGCGGAAGCCATCGTAACCCACATAACAGCAGAGGAATTACCACTATTTGCCATTGTATGAGCAGGAGTATTTGATGAGAGAACAAATGAATCTCCTTCCTTATAGGTTTTACTAATACCTGTCTTTTCAGCTAGCGTTAATTCACCACTTTCAATATGACCTAGTAAAGGGACAGGATGAGAATGCATTGGTATAGTTGCTCCACTTACAACTTCTACTCTAATCAAACGCATTTCAGCTTTTCCTTTTGGATACCTGAAATTATCTCCATCAATGTTTACTGATGAGGTGAAGATTTCTTGTACATTAACTGGAGACTCTGCAGCTATAGAAATGCTTGGGTTGATAAGCATCAATGCGAAAGCAAATGCTATGAATAAATTCTTTATCATTAATCTGAATTTCTAGAAAAAAATATTTAAATTTATAATATTTATTTTTTAAATATTTGTCAGAACTTGATTTAAATTCTTAAGTTTTTTTTAATCGACTGTCAAAAAGATATTTAGTTTTGAAGAGTGAGAATTTATCTACTTTGCAGTTAATTCCATAAAAAAAAGACTCCTATTTCTAGAAGTCTTTTTCTGGTTTTACCGAATCAAGTGTTTCCTTGTTTCCACTGTTTCAGTAAAACCTCTCCTACACACAATTATATACTATGCCATATATTTCCTTTTCGTGAAAGGGTATAAGTAATGTTACCTATTCGACATATATGGCAGTCATACCTTTTAAGACTTAATTTCATTAAAAAACACCCTAATTCTCTCGAATCGGGGTGTTTAGCGATCAGAAATTTGTGTGTGAGGAGTTTCTAATATATTTACTCTAACGGAAAAAATCTCAATTGACTGCAGTATTTACACCATCTTTAATTTTTTGATATTGACAGACTAATTAAATATAAAAAGTAAGATAGGAAGTTATTTAGTGTTTATATTTTTAGTAATTCTTAGGTAAACATATAAACCAATACCAATAAGAAAAACATCTAAATAGATATGCCACGGGGGAAATATTTGATGAAGTAATTCCATTCTTTAACCAATCAAAGAAATAATAAGAGTCATTATCTTTTCAGCTATAAATCTTCTATCCATAAAAAAAGGGGGATTTATCACTCCATGTTATATCGACTGTCAATTATCAACAGACTACTTTATCTATTAAGTTATCGAATTTAGTTTTTTGAATCTTTAGTTGGAGGCGACCATTCGCAACTAGTTAAACAGTTTTCTAATGATTGTTCTGTGGATCTCTGAATTTCAAAAATAAGTATACTGTCATAAGTAG
>QCVS01000008.1 GCA_003210285.1 Prochlorococcus sp. AG-686-J21 | reverse complement strand
CAATTCAGACCATAATGAATCTACTGACTCATATTTTGAAAATTCAATTTTTATACTTTTCATTAAAAATTTAAGGAAAACTAAATTTTTTAGTGAGATTATTTATTTAATTTCTATTTTTAAACCCATCCATTACTAATTGCAACATATCAATAACGTCCCCATCTGTTAAATCAAGATCTTTTTTTAAATCATTGCATGTTAAATTCATTTCTAGTGCTGCCTCTGCCATATGATTTATTTTCTGATCTTTACCACCTAAAGAAATAAATGGATTGAAGTTTTCTATCATAATTTTTGATATTACCTATATGTTCTAGCTAAGAAATAATAAATTATCTTCTAATCATAAATAAGCTTAAAAATATGTCATTTATTAATTTGGAGGAAAACTTTTTTCAAACCAAAGAAGTTGGAACACCTTTTGCAATTAAGGCTAATCTCCTTGCTCTTACAAGGAAGGGAAACAATAAATTTGTTCTTTGGTCTGATTTAAAGATATTTGATAAGAGTTTTAAAAGTTTGCCTGACGGGTTATTTATTTGCTTACATATTTTATTTATTGCTTCAGCTCCATGAAATATATCATTATCCTTAAGAAGGATTGCTCCTCTATCTATGTCATAACCTTTATCTAAAAGAGATTTAATTATTTCTGGATTTTTTCTACCATCAAGAATAGTAATTTTCTTTATTTTACTTTTAAGTTCTAAAAGTTCTGCAAAATGATTACAAAAAGGACATTCTCCATCATATATAAATGTTAAATTTGTATTCATAATGTTTTATTCTCAATAATTTGATCTTAAGTGAAAAAATAGAGACCTGTTGTCTCTTAAAGACTCAAAAGTAAGTATTCTGTTTGCCAAATATTTATGTAACTACAAAACTATCTCTTCATTGAAATACTGTCGAATTACAAAGAAATGTCTCAATTTGGGTATATTCCCTTCAATAATTCTGTATGCTAGCTCCGAGATAATTGTATTTAAAAATTCATGAATTTATTAGCTTCATTCGCCATTGGCGGTTTTAATCCTTGGGCAGCAGGTGTTGGGATTGGATCTTTAGTCCTTTTTGGGCTTGTTGGTTTAGTCGCGGGACCAAATCTTAGCAAATTTGATACTGAGGAATAAATAATTCATATTTTTTTAATTTTAATTTTAAAAGACTCTTTTTGAGTCTTTTTTTTTAGCAGTTTTAGGAATTTTTTTTTAGAGTAATGAATATAAAAAAACTAAATGCTATTAAACCCTTTTGCTCCTCTAGCTTTCATTAAAATTACTTCTCTCAAAGCTACTACATTTTTTCTACTAGTTCTTCTCATAAAGTCTAATTTACTTAGATTAAAAGGGGGTTTGATAGGTGGCCTATTTGCTTTGATACTTATTTCAGGAATATTAGCCTCTACATCTATTGCTCTAGGTTCACTAATTTATGCTTATAGAGTTAAAAACAAAACAGATAGAGATAACACTGTCCAAGACCTTGAGACAGTGAACATTTAATTTTTATTAAATTAATTAATAAATTATGTTATTAGAAAGGTGTACCTGGTACAAAATGTAATACTAAAAATCCAAATCCAGCTGCAAAAACTATAGAAACTGCGATAATCAGAAGGCCTGAAGCCATGCCACCTTGTTCAAATGCCATAAAATTTAGTTATTTCTACAAATATAATTCATATACAAGGTAAAAGTAATTGTGTAAATTACTCATATCAGCCAAATTTGTTATTTATTGTATAAAGAAGCAAAAATATAGAAGATAATGAAACAATAGTTCCGAAGATTATTAACGGTTTTGATTTCTCACTATCTTCTTTTTTAGATAAAGATGTATTTTTATCTTTATTAATAATATTTGAAAAAGGTTTTTTCACATTAATAAAAATTTAATAGGTTATTAGTTCATTGATTTAAATAAGTCTTTGTGATAATCGACAATGTTTTGACAACTGGTAACAGGTGTAAATTCCATATGTATTCCAAATTTCGCTCTCCAAGGGGCAAAATGTTCAAAAACCTCCTTGTCACTATAAGCTTTACACAAACAAACTACTCTTCCTTCTCCCGGAGCATGAACTCTAAATAGCATTTCAAATTTATCAGTTTTGTCAGCTTTAGCCATTTCGCCATTTTCCCATGCTTCTACAAATAATTTATAGGCTTTAACCTGATTATCAATATCCGGAAATTGACAATCCGCAAGATACATTTGCATTACATTTTTCATAATTAAATTTATTATCTGTCAAAAACAATCTTATTTCTTGCCCTGTTTTAATTTGAACATCATTTATGATCTTTTTACGGAATGAAATGAGATGATAGTATTTCTAGAAATTTTCCAATATCTTTTTTATATAAACTGTCAGTAATTTTTAGAGAGAACAATTCATTTTCATTTAATTCTTCCTTTTGATTATCAAAATTAATATTTCCTTTAAACGTAATGTTTTGCATGAAAAATAATTATTACTATTTAAAATTTAAGCAATTTATCTGAAATGGCAATTTTCTTTACATAATGTTTTGTCTTTTAAGCCTTAGATATCTATATAAACTTATCTATGAGGTAAAAAGTTGTATTTAATATACTTAAAACTACGGTAATGAAGGATGCTAGAACAGGCAATAGATTAAACCATAATTGGGATGTTTTCATGGCTGAATCTATTGGTAAAAACTTCCCACTCCTTTTTATTCTTATTTGTAACCAAAAAATTGATAATGGATAAATTACCTTTGCGAAGGTAATAAATATTGAAAATAAATATCCTTTTTTTGAATAGAGTATGTAACCTGAAAATAAATATAAAAACCAAATAAGGGATCTTTTCAATAATAATAATTTTTTGCTTCTGTTACTCATTTTTTATTAAAGCAATTAAAAATTTTTTATCATCTTATATCTTTCAAATGTTATATTCTTGATAATTATTTTTTCTTTACGTATTATTTTCCAGCTATTTTTTAGAAATAATTTATAACTAATTAAGCTTGCCTCTGTTGTTAAGCAAGGTAAACCCTCTTTTATGGCTTCCTTTTCTATTTTTTGAAGTAACTTTGTCCCATAACCTTTTCTTTGTGAATCTCCTTTGCAATATAAAAGGGAAATTCTATTATTTGGATATCTTGAGGCAAAAGCAATTATCTTCTCTCTTTCATTAATAAGCCAACCTTTACCTTCCTTTAAAGATAAATTAAAACATTTATTATCCCAGGCTTGGCTTGCCCAAGCTCTTTTTTGTTCTGAAGTATAAATTTTCTCATCTATAGAAATTATTGAATCAAAATATATTTTTTTTAAATAAAGTTGATCTTTTTCGGTAATTTGTTTTAAATTCATTTAATTGAGTTCAAATTGCAATGTCAAATAAAAATATTGTGGCAATTGGAGGTGGAGGTTTTGGTAGGTCCTTAGGTGAACTTAAGATAGAGAAATATATTACGTCATTAGTTAAAAAAGAAAGACCGAAAATCTGCTTTATTCCTACTGCATCAGGAGATAATGATTCATATAAATTAAATTTTTATAGAGCTTTTTCAAAATTAAATTGTATTACTAGTCATCTTGATTTCTTTTCGAGAACAGAAAACTTAGAAAATAAAATTCTATCTCAAGATATTATTTATGTTGGTGGAGGAAATACAAAAAGTATGTTGGCTGTTTGGAAAGAATGGGAATTGCAGAATAGTCTGAAGATTGCTTATGAAAAAGGTATTATAATGAGTGGTGTCAGTGCCGGCGCGATATGCTGGTTTGATCAAGGAATTACTGACTCTTTCTCTGATAAATTAGAAATAATTAATTGCTTGGGTATGGTAAAGGGGATTGCATGTCCTCACTATGATGAAGAAAAAGAAAGAGAGCCTTTCGTTAATAAAATAATTAAAAGTCAAAGAATTGAATCTTGCATTTGTATCGAAGGCAATTCTGCCTTGCATATTAAAGACGATTTTAATTATGAATCAATTAATTTTGGAAATAAAAAGAAGTGTTTTAATGTATTTAAGGAAAATAATAAATTAATTAAGAAATATTTTAAAAGTTATGAATGTGTTTAAAAAATAAAAACTACATATCTTCGTTTTTTGCAATGGATAATAATTCCATCCCTTTATATTTCACAAAAGAAGCAGTCCAAATTTCTTTGGAAAGATTGCCCAAATACTTTAAAAATTGAGTGGTATCACCATCTCTTATCCATTCAGATTTTATAAATGGGAGTTCTTTTTGCATTCTTTTTGGATGCATATGAACTAATAGTAAACCTTTATTTTCAGAAACTCTTTTTAATGCTCCTTCATCACTTCTTTGAAAAACTCTTAAGAGAAGATTTAAAATTACTTCTTCAGCAAGCTTATTCAAATTACCTTCCTCTTCAAGTTTCTCTTTGATTTCTTTTCCACCTAAAGGCATGGCTCTTATGTCATTTTGCTCTATTAATGCAATTGCAATTAGATAATCCTGACTTGCCATATTTTTTAGTAATCTTGTTTAGATTATTCTAACCCCTCGACCTCATCTTAAATTTGATTTGATAAAAAGAATTGTATTAATAAAAATAGGACTTATATAGTCATTTTGTTGATGTTTTCTTCTATTGTTGATTAACATTAGTTTTATTGAATTTTTCTTGGGTTCTTTATTTTCTTTTAATATGAAACTTTTATTTTTATTTTTTCCAGGATTGGTTTTAGGTTTATGGGCTGCTTGGCCAGGAATAGTTATACCTAATAATTGGAAATGTTTAAGAGATATAATTGAAAAATCATCCAAAGATCAAATCTCTTTTAAAGCTGCTTTAGCTGTATCTCCAAAATATTTATTAAAAGTTAAAAGAAAAAATAATAATTCAAAAATAAGGATTGTTTTTGATGCATGCTTTCGCTAACTTTCTTAGGTTAGAATCTTCTATAATTAAGTTATGGATAATAATTTAAGATTTGAATTATCTTTCAAAAATATTTTGCAATTAGAACATAAACTTAATTTTTGCAAATCCAATAATATTAATAAAATCAATATCCCATGCAAAGGAGTTATAAAAAAAGATTTCCTAAACGAGACTATCAAATATATTGGTGATAACTATAAAAACTTAGACGTTGTTTATCACTACAGCCTTTATCATCAATATACAAAGAATAAAGAGAATTCATATTTAGAGTTTTTAAATTTTATTAAAAAATGTAATTCCTATAAAAATAATGAAATTTTACTTGTATCAGGATCTAACAAGAAAAAAAACTTTGATGTATTGGATGTATTGAGTGATTTGAAAAAAGAAAAAAAAGTAAATATTAATATAGGAATTGCTTATAACCCCTACTTGAAAAATTATTATAATATTTGTGGAGAAAGAGAAAGAGTTGAAAAGAAATTTTCTTCAAGGTTAACTAAATCAATCTGGCTTCAATTTGGAACTGATATTAATTTACTTGAAAAAGAAATAAAGTTTTTAAAAGAATCTATTCTCAACAATTCATCTAAAAAAGATAAAAAAAATGTGAAAGTTTTCGGCAGTTTATTAATTCCCTCAAGGGAATTTATTTCTCGATTTAAATTTCGTCCCTGGAAAGGTGTTTTTATTTCTGAGAAATATCTTAATTCTCTTGACAATTTTTATGCATTTACTAATGATTTAATTAAAGTTTATCTTGATAATAATGTTTGCCCAGTAATTGAGACTGAATTTTCTTCAATAGAAAAATTGAATTATATTGAAACTTTATTCAAAACATAAATAATTAAAAATTATGATTAATAATACTTTTTATGACTTAGCCATAATTGGTGGTGGTATATCAGCATGCGTATTTGCATCTACTCATATAAAAAATGGATTTAAAGGAAGGATTGCAATAATAGAAAACGGACGAAATCTTGGAGGTAGGGCTAGTACAAGAGTTAGTTTCAGTAATAGTGGTTGGCAACTTAATCACGGTTCCCCAAATTTCAATATTTCTAACATTACAAATAATAGTTTATTGAAAACTTTCATTCAAGAATTGTTAGATACTAAAATTATCCAATCAGATTTTTCAGATTTAATTGAACTAGATGTAAAGCCTAAGGAATATAAAAAAATAAATTCTTATTTCTATAGTGGCCAAAACTATATTTCAAACTCTTCTATGTCTGATTTATCACAGGAAATTATTTCCTATACTAATCTGAAAAATCAAGTTGATTATTTTTTTCAAACTTTAATAGTTAAATTAGATTATGAAAATAATATTTGGACTTTAACCTCACAAAATGGCTCTATATTTAAAACAAAATTTCTAATATGTTCAAGTAATTTAATTTTACATAAAAGGTCATTAGATATTTTGAACATAAATCAAATCCCATTAAGGAAAGCTATTCCAATTAATTATGACAAGAAAATTGATTCAATTTTAAATCTTCTTAATGAACAAGAATATATTCAAAGATTAACTTTTTTAATTTATACAAAATCTAATTATTGTTATAAAGATAACTATAATAAAAAATTTAGATATTTCCTTTTAAGTAAACTTCTAGAAAATAAATTCAAATTCGAAAGGATTATATTTCAAAAACAAATTAAAGAACAATTAGGAATTGTTCTTCATACAAGAAATATAGAATTTATAAATGAGTATTTTCAATGTCAAAAAAAAGAAATATTTAAAAATAAATTATTAGAAAAATTTAATCAAATTTTTGATAAAAATCTATACATAAATAAATTAATAGATTATCAAGATATTTCTATAATGATATGGAATGCTTCTCAACCTTCTGGTTTAGGTATCCCTGAAAATTTGCAAGTTTGTGAAAACTCTAATATAGCTTTTTGTGGTGATTGGTTTGAATTGGAAGGGTTTGGAAGGATTGAAGGTGCAATATTAAGTGGTTTGAAATTATCTCAAAAGATTAATTTACTCTATTAGTTATATTTTTTAATAAAGGATTTATATCACTTTTCGTCTTAATGCAAATTGTTTTACAATAATTTTTTGAAGTGTCTTTATTTTTATGAAATAATTCCCATGATTTTAAAAAGTTTTTTTTGGCAAGATATTTACTCTTACCTCTTTCTAGAAAATCTCTATTAATTACTCTCTTCAAACAAGTCTGTTTATTAGATTTTAATTTAATTAAAATGCAATCATATTGAGATAAGGATTTTAATATTTCTCTTCCAAAAATTCCCTCTATAATAATATATTTGATATTTTTAGTTTTTTTATATATTTTTTTAATAGATTTAGTCTTGAAATTATATTTATAGGAAAAATTAGAGATTCTGTTTTTTAAAATAAATTCTAGATCTCTATAAAATAATTTAAAGTTAATACTTATTTTTCTATCAAAATAGGAAGTTAGTACTTTTGATAATATGTTGCTTAGTATGCCAGTTCTATAGTAATTATCTGTTTTTAAAATTAATCCATCTTTTATATTTTTTAAAATTATTTCTGATAAAGTAGTTTTTCCGCTTCCAGATGGTCCACTAATAATTATTAATTGCATATACGATAATTAGTTGAATAATATTTTAAACTTGGACTCTATAATAGTAAATATAGAAGGATTTAATGAGTCCATATTTTATGGAATTTTGAAGGTTAATGATTTAATAATATATTTTGAAATCACTTTTTCTTAGAAGGAATAAATTTTTTATTTTATTAGTGGAAGAAGATAGAATAATTTATAAATAAAGATTTTTTATTTTTATTATCTCTAGTATATGTAAAGTAATTAATTTTTTTTATTGACTGTTTCTCTCCTGAATTATTAAATACTAATGAATAATAAATTCAATATTTCATTCTTCTATTAGATCAATGTATTAAATTAAAATTTTTGAAAAATTAATATAGATGCTTATTTGAATTTTTAACTTGCGTCATAAATAAATATATGACTTAATATAGATGTAAATAAAAAATTAATTTCTATTAATTCCTTTATACATTATTATTAGTTATTTTAAAAAATTAATGATTTTTTCTAGGAATATAGAATTTAATTAATCATCTTTTTTTTGAATAAATGATTACTAAATTTTTAAGTAAGATAAAATCAATCCTTTTTAAGAGCAAGAACTCTACAGAGACTTTACCTAAAAAAACTGTATCGAAAACCAATAAGAAGTCTGTCAAGCCTTCTAAGTCCTCTAAACCTAAAATAAAAAAAGATTACTCAAAAAAAATAATAGAATCTTTTAAAGCTATTCCAGGGGTCGGAGCTAAGAGTGCAGAGGCTTTTTATAAGGCTGGTTTTAAAACTCCTAAGTCAATCACCTCTGCAAAAGATGAAGATCTTCTGGCTGTTCCAGGAGTAGGAATCAATCTTGTTAAGAAACTAAAGAAAATCAAGTAATAATTATCAATACTTCTAGGTTATAAAAAAAATATTTAGACTTTTAGGAGCTAATATTTATTTTTGTTTATCGTACCCAATTATAAATTTACAAATTTTAAATGTGAAAAGCTTTTTTGTAATCGTATAAATTATCTTCTTCTTGCTTTTCTTCTTTGTTGTAATTTTCTCTTATATTTTTCAATAGGAGTTTCATGATGTCTCAATCTTTTTAAATCAGCAAATATTCCTGATTTTGAGACTTGCCTTTTAAATCTTCTGAGGGCAGATTCTATCCCCTCGTTTTCTCCAACAGTAACTTGAGTCAAAATTTACCTAATAATTACTATTGTATCATTTAACTGTTAGATAAATGATTATTTTATTGTAATATTTTGAGAACAATTTGAAAGCTACTTATTCACTTTTACCCAATTTAAAAAATTCTTCTTTGGATTATTTATATCCTTTAAGGATTCAAAATAGTTTTTTGACCAATTTTCTTTAGATAGCCCTGCGAATAGCATCAAATTTAGAGGATATTGATCACTATCTGAGCAGTTTCTAAAATCGTCTCTGAATAAAAATATTTCTTTATTAAGAGCGATAGAAATTCCTAGTTCTATCATGACCCCCTCATCAGGAGGGTTACCGTTTACAATTGCAAAAATACAATCACATGACTTTAAATCGTTGAAATTTGTTCTAGCTAGTTCATAAGCCCAATTATTTTTGTTCGTAATTAAATGCTTTGTTCTCTCAAAAGGTTCATACACTTCTACATTTAAATTCTGAAATATTTTAATGAATTCAGGTAATAGATTTCTAGTTTGTTTTGAAAAACCATATGGATTAGCTAAATATAATTTCTTTTTATTCACTTTAGCCCCCTTTTATTTTTGTATTCTTTTTCTTCATTAAGCTTATTGTTAATATTTTCCCATGGAAAGACTATCCATTCTTCTTTATAGGATAAATCTACGGAATTCCACCAAATAGGTTTCTTTTTACTCACAAGAACAAAGAAATTTACACCTTCAATATTTTTAAAATTACTTAATGTGATCCCAGTTTCATAAACATCATCAACAATTAATGAATTTTTTAAAGGTTTTTCAATTAATTTAAGATTTAATTTATGACTTAAAGCAACTGCTAGACATAGCCCACCTCTTGGAACACCATAAATCCCAGTTGATTTCATTTCTTTGCATTGATTAGCTATATAATCAACACTTTGATCAAATTCCCTCCATGAAAAATATCTAGTCATTCTAAATATTTTTATTTTCAATTATTGGAACAAAGTTCGAGGCGATTACACTTAATAATGCTACTACTTGTTCGTTAGGACAATTGGTCTCATTTTTTAATTTTTCACATTCTTTAAATATATTTGAATAGATTTCTTCAACAATTCCGTTCATTTGCTCTTGATTAAATGAATATGGCTTATTCATATTTTTATTCATAATTATATTTATCTTTACTTAAATATTAAATAAGTAAACAATTTTATTGTGGAAAAGAAATTATTTCCACATCGGTTCATTTGAACTATTTTTTTTTATTGAATTTGGCTTGTAGTTATGTAGATTTTCGATTTCCATAGCCCATTTTTTTGAATCCCCTTTTATGCTCTCACTATTAATTAAATTTGTTAAAGACACTCTTCTTCTTATTTTAAGAAGACCAAGACACATTTCCCATATTTCCTTATCCTTATATTTCTCTAACCAGAAATCAAATATATTTTCTAAAAAATTTAATGGAATATTATATGAAATCCCTCTTGGAGGTTGATCTAATAAAAAATCATTTTTTTTTAATTCAATGATTAAATTATCTAAATTCAAATTTATTGCATTAAGTATATGCTTTGCTGACTCATATCCAATTGGTTCTTTTCTATGACATTCCAAAAGGTTTTTATCATCAAGTATTTTTGAGTCACTTCTTTTGACTCCAATTAGCCAAAATCCCTCATCATTTACTACGCCACTAGCTAAAAACAAAAATAAATATTTATTTTCCAAATAAAAATTGCGCTCTATTAAGTTTTAGCACTAAAGGACAATAAATTAAATATCGTTGCTAATAAATAGCATTAAATTTATTCTCGCGATTTAGATAAAGTATTGATAGTATTAGTTTTTAAGGTGTTTAATTTGGAAGAGTTAAGACTAATGTTTAATGACCCTCTTGATCAATTAGTAATCTATATAAATGTAATGTTACTTAAAAATAAAACTATAAGAATTATTTTTTCTTAGGAAACAATTTTCCAATTTTCTTTTTTTGAATAGTTTCTTTCTCATTCCTTATTTTCGCATCTTCTAATGACTCTTTATTAGTACTCACAGCGTAAATAATATAAAAAATCATTCCACTGAAAATTAATCCTATAAACAATATGATGATCCCAATAGGTTCCGTAGGGCTAAAGATTTTAAGATCAATCCCGGAATTTAGAAAAATTTTCATCAAAGCTACAACTATTTGCAAAACTTAAATTCTTACCTAGTTAATTTCTTCATAACCATAGTAAGTTGTATTGTTTGAATTTTTATATCCCATAGCGGCATCTTCAGAATTCTGAGCATCAAACTTTCTTGCTCTAGCATGTATCATATTAAATGGAAAAATTGCAGCTCCAACAAAGAAGTGGAGTATTAAAAAATCAGAAGGTAGACCGTTTGTCCAATCTGGAAAGAAAAGGAGTGTCAATAATATTTGTTCCATATAATTAAATCAAAATTTACCTATAAATACTATTACTAAGTTACATCCATAGTTATTCTTATTTAATAAATTGAAATCTTAATTTAAACTATTTCAAAGAAATGTATTTACTATTTGAATCATTAAATATTAAAATTTTATTATTTATAATACATGCAGTAATAAATAAAGCGATTTGTTCAGACTTTTTTTTAGCTTTGTATTTTTCGCGTATGTTTTATTACATCCTTTAAGTACATTTGCCTCTCATACTTCTGACCCCACAGTAAGTCTTCTTCAGAATAGGATATCAAAAAATTTTTCAAAGAAATTTTGTAGTGAAATACAAAATGGATTATCCAAGGATGAAGCCATGACATCAGCTATAATTAAAACTGAAAATATTGTTTCATTTTCATATAATCCTCAAAAAAAATGGATTGAAAAAGAAGATTTGGCTAATCAAATTTCTATAAAAGTAATAAATGATTGCGGGTGGTCTTTTGGATTAATGGGTAAAGAGGGAATAGACTATTTTAAATCATATTTTTTAGAAATTTATGATAAGACAACTCCTGATAAGAAATTATCAAGTTAAAATTTCTATGAATAATATCACGGATAAAAATGTATTAATAGTTCTTTTTGGCACTATCATAATAGTCTTTGCTTTGATTTTTTCAGTAAAATCACCAGAAAGAAAAGTAATTGAATCCCCCATAATGTGGAAAGAAGAATTTTCTCAGGTTTCTTTCTTTGATAATGATTTAGTAGAGTTAAAAAAATCTTTTTATGTTTAATTATCTTTTTATTTTGATAAATCTATAAAATATAAAACTTATTAATATTTGTTGAATTTAAGTTCTTAATTAATTGACTTAACTTTAAATGGAATTAATAATTATAAATCACTTTACGTAGTTTAATAATACTGATGCCAACTTTAAATCATCATTGATCCATGCTCTAATTGCCATAGATCTTCTTGGATCATAGAATTTTTGACTCCTGTACCATTTAAGTACTTCAGTATCAGACTTTTTCCCGTTACATGATAAACAACTAGGAACGCAATTGTTTGTGATACTTTCTCCTCCTTTTGACTTTGGATGTAAATGATCTAGAGATTCAGATGGTTTGCCGCAATATATACATTTATTTTTAGTTAATTTATGTAGAGAATCTCTCCAATTTTTATTGCCAATTTTAGGGCATAGTTGATCAAGGTAAATTGCATCTTGTTTATGCATAATGTTCTTGATATTTATAAAATGGTAACAGTTTTATTTTAGTTCTGAATCACTTAAAAAATTCCAAACTATAGTAAATAACAATATGAATATAATAATATTTAGATTTATTTTTCAAAAGGTTACAAACATATTTAATGCTAACAACTTTTATATATCTACAAAAAAGTAACGACTTTTATTTTTATAACAAAGTTTTAATATTTTTAATTTCTTTTATTTCTAATACATTCTCAGCTATTTCTGGAGGTGGTGCCGGATTAATTCAATTACCTGCTTTAATATTATCTGGATTACCTTATTATCAGGCTCTTGCTACACATAAAGTGGCTACGGTTGCTTTGGGTTTTGGTGGATCAATTAGGAATTACAAATCTCTTAGAAGTGATGTTTATATTTTGTGGCAAATATTATTATTTGGAACTCCTGGAGTTGTTTTAGGATCATCTATTGTGAAATTCCTTTCTGAACAATATCTGTATCTAATATTAGGAATTTTTTCAATAATCTTAGCAATATATTCCTTTCGTAAACCTAGTTTAGGTTTGTATTCAACAACTAATATTATCAATTCCAAAATAGAATTAAGATTTATTATTCCAATATTTTTTATTGGCATCCTTAACGGTTCTGTCTCTTCAGGAACTGGTTTATTAGTAACTATCTTATTAATTAAAACTTTTAAGATGGACTTTATCAGAGCTGTTAGTTTAACTTTTTTTACAGTAGGTATTTTCTGGAATGCGATAGGTGCTTTATTTCTAAGCAGAATTGGTTATATTCCTGCAAATTTATTAGTAATTCTTATTTTTGGATCATTTACCGGGGGATATATTGGTGCTCATCTATCTAATTTAAAAGGGAATAAACTCATTAAAAATACATTTACTATTGTATGCCTGCTTGTAGGAGTTAGTTTGTTAGTAAAATCAATTGGTTATTTGATATAAATTAACTTATGGCAAAAGTTAGAACAGCTGTTGTAGTTAAAAAAAGTCCAACTGCTGCTGTAGCTGTTAATAGTGAAAGGTTCATTTTGAGAACTATTTAAAAAAACTATAACTATTTACTTGGCTTGTAGTTGTATTGGAAATTACTTTTAGATCAAATATAATTTTGTGTTTTTTCGAATACTAGTTGAAAAAAAAAGACCTCACAATTGTGAGGCCAGGTGATGGGGAATCTTATTTTTAATCGAATTTAAATAAAAATGCAACCCCCTATCGGTAGTGCGTTGAGGATGGTCATAAAACACTACAGATAGTGCTTTTAAAAGAGATTTTTAAAGAGCTGTCTGATAGTGATAATGTTTTGTAATATTATGAGTTTTATTTTTAAAATTAAACTTTAAATTTAGATGTTTATTATCTCTACGAGCTTGTTAAAGCATAGATACAATGTATTATTCATAAAAGTGATTAATAATTAAACATTTAATGATTGAATTAACTTTACTGACATTATTGAATTTTGTTGGCGATAATTTCTGTGAATATAGAAATCTAGGACATGATAATTATAAATCTTTACTCCTTTCTTATAGTGATGCAAGTGAAAAATTTGGTCCGCTCGAAGTTAAAAAAGTAATTGAAAAATCAGATAATTTTAAAGTTGCTGCAATTGCCATTGCAGCTATTAAGTGTCCTCAGCATATTATGGAATAATGAAATTCGAAGTAAAAACTCAAAATGATGAACTTTTGAAATCGTCTTGTTCTGTTTTATTATCTTTTGCTATTCTTATATTTATTGTAGTCCTCTCAAACATTTCAATTAAACTTGGAGCGATTTCAAGACATTATGAAATCAAATATCTTTGTAATCTTCTCACAATTGAAAAATCTTCATTGAATTTCAAGAAATTATCAAATTTAACTAATCAAAATACAAAGCAAAAAATGTGGGATTTATGTAGAGAAATTGTTAAATAAAAATTAGCTAGATGCTGATGTGTAATATTTCAGAGCGAAAAACCAAAATTTTCTTGAAACTATGAAGAATATTCCAGCAACGATTATTTCAAATGATATTTCCCATATTTGGGCAATACCTATAAAAACTTCTGAGGGAATTGTCGTTATGAATGCTATTGGAATAAAGATACTAAAGAATATCCTTAATGAAAATGAAAAAGAACTTAAAGGAAATCTCCCTATATAAAGAAATGAACGTAAGACTTCAGTAGCATTCCATGTTTTAACAAACCAAATTGTTGTTGTTGATATTAAAAACCATAAGCTATATAGAATTACAATAGAACAAAACAATGTTGTGAGACATAAAAATAAAAAGCCTAAATTTATATTTATTTGATTAATACTTATGCAATAAAATAGTAGAACAAATCCTATTATTATTTCTAAAAATCCAGATGGTGCTATTTTTTTTAAAGAAATAAAAAATTGACTATCAATAGGTTTAATTAGAACAAAATCTAATGTACCTTCCCTGATATGTTTAACTATTTCTGTAAGATTTGGATTGAACCATGTATTAGTAATTCCATTTAAAATAGTATATATCCCTTGAATAACTAAGGCTTGTTCAAAATTCCAACCCCCGATATTATCAGTATTTTGGAAAAATATAGTTAATAGAAATATGCTTCCGACCAAGCTGAGAATTGCAGTAATAAAGTCAATTATTAAGTTAGTCTTATATTCCAATTCTGAAGCTATAGAAGTATATAAAAATAATGAATAAATTTTTATATATTTTTTTATATTCATGACCCCATTGCAGTGTATTTTTTTGTTCCTAGAGACCATATCCTCTTAAATATAGGTAAAAGCAGAGAAATCCAAAATATCTGCATAACAAATCCAGAAATTACGTTTGTATTGTTTCCAGATAACATATTTGCTGGGAAATCAATTAAGTAAGGGAACGGGGTTATGTATATCCATGATTTTACATATTCTGGAAATGATATTACTGGGGCTAATAGTCCTGAAAGGAATAGAGTTGGAATAAATAACAACCTTTCTATTGAAGAAGCCTTTTCTGTCCAAAAACAAAAACAAGCAATAATTGATTGAATCAGAAATTGAATTAAAAAAGAAAAAAAAGTCGAAAGACAGGATAATAAGAATAGACCTAAGCTTGGTATCCATATACTTTCTGGATTTATTAGGAAAAAAATTAACGCAATTATTATTGCAAAAGGAAACCTTGTAATTTGTTCTGCTATGTGTTGAGCTAGGTATCTAAAAAATGGGTTTAAAGGTTGAATTAAATATGGAGAAATTTTACCTAAGAGAGCGTCTTCTTCAAAAGTAAAGACAACCCAAACTACAGAAAATTGCCTTACAAAGAACGCACTCAAGAAATATCTAGAGAGCATTACATTACTTAAGTTAATAGATTCATTTAAGTTATTGTTTGTCCATATATTGAGCATGAAAAAAGGTATTATTCCTGATATCGCCCATAAGGCTATTTCTACTCTGTATTCCAACATATTGGAATACTGTACTTTTAATAATGTTGTTAGCTTATTTTTATTTAAATTAAACATTTATAATTTTTTCTTTATTAAAATATTCCCAATTATTTCGTCAACCGGAGGCTCATTTATATATAGATCTTCGATATCAAATTTGTTAAGAATCTTTTTTAAAGTAGATTTAATAGAATCTTTCTTGATTGTTATGGTTATTTCTTTTTGACTTTTATTTTTAATAATAAAACCTGAATTGCTTAGTTCTTTAGCATCTTTATCCGTCTTGCAAATAATTAGGATATCTTTGACAGGTGATATTCTTTTTAAGAGTTTATCCAGTTTCCCATCATAAGTAATACATCCTTCGTGAATACATATTACCCTCTTGCATAAAGATGTAATATCTTTCATGTAATGGCTAGTTAGACAAATTGTTGCATCTGTTTCTTTATTATAAATTTGCAAAAATTTTCTTAGATTTCTTTGAGCATTTATGTCTAGGCCTAGTGTAGGTTCATCTAAAAATAAGATATTTGGTTTATGAATTAAAGCTGCTAATAATTCTGATTTCATTCTTTGACCTAAAGATAACTTTCGAACAGGTATATAAAGTTCCTTTTCAATCTCAAGCATATCTGACAACTTTTTAATTCTTTTTTTGGCTTCAAACTTTTCTATGTCATAAATTGCGGCATTCAAGTAAAAAGATTCTATTGGAGGAAGATCCCAAATTAGTTGTTGTTTTTGTCCCATTATTAATGTTATCTTTTTTAGGAAATTAGGCCTTCTTTTATAAGGTAGGTAATCTGCAACTGACAATTTACCTTTACTTGGGTAAATTAAACCACAAAGAATTTTAAGAATTGTTGTTTTCCCCGCACCATTAGCCCCAAGAAAACCTACTATCTCGCCTTTCTTTATTTGAAAATTTACATTTTTTATAACCTCAATACTTTTTGTTTCCCTTTTAAAAAAATGTTTAAGTGTACCTTTTACCCCAGGTTCTTTTGAAGAAATATCAAATGATTTTGATAAATTTGTAACTTGAATAATATTATCTTCCATATTATTTAATAAATCAATTTAATTTTGAATCATATAAATTTTAAATATTTAAAGATATTTATTTAGTTGAAAATTTCAATTAAATCATAAAACATCTTTTACTGAAACAATAAGCCAAGTAATGAAATTAATCGGATTCAGAAGTTCACTGTATTTAAATTTATTTTCGTATTTAAGATTATTAACAGCATTAAATATAAAATTGTTATTTTCATTTTTATCTTCTTCTTTTTCTATTATATTGCCTTTCTCATCAAGAATTTGAATTTCATTCTCAAAAAACCACTCATCCTTACCATTTGATAAGTTTACTATTACACCTATACCCATACCATCTGTGATTTTGAAATCATTAATAGTGCATACTGATGAATTTTTTATTGCTTCAATAGTCTCTTTAGTTAATCTATCTTTTGAAAGTTCTAGATTAACCTTAACTGTATTTCCTATTTTTACTTTATCTAGAATAGTCATGCATTAATTATACTTGTATTATTTTTATTATTGTGAACTAAATTTAAAATTATGTTTTTGAGATTATTGATTAGAGTTTTTGAAAACGGCTTCTAATATTTTCTTAATTATTATTGTTAATATTCTTAAGAAAACAAAGCTAATACCTAGCCATCCTAATAATACTGAAATTGATAATAAGCTTGAACTAAGATCTCGTTGTAAAAATTCCTGCATAAAGAATATTTTTATACTTGAATCCTAATTTATATTTTTAGTTTATTAGTCAATTAAATAAAAATGCTTATAAATTATTGTTATTTATCAGAATTTAAATCTAAAATTTGATGATTATATTTCATAGGCTAATATAAGTTAAAGTAAAATTTATTAATTTGGAGCTCACTTTAAATTTATATTTAGGATTATTTCTAATCCTAATTGGCTTAGTAGTTCGTATTGATTTTAAATTTATAATTCAAAAGAATTTAAAATAATTTTCTCTTTTAGTACAAAAGTTTCATTTAACTTTTAAAAATTTTCTAACATCTTTCAAATTTAATTAATTAAGGAAAAATTCATAGTAATATTTTGATTTTACAATTTTATTGACTTTTATATTTTACATGACCAATAATAATCAAAAGTATAGATTTTTATCATGAATAATGATTTGGAAACCTTTAATTATTTTGTGGAAGATCTACTTTCTACGGAGGTTAATTTATTGAAAAATGAGCTTGATCTTCTTTTGATGCAGTATCTTTTTAATTCTATAGATTTAGAATTGTTTAAGGATATGGATAATCAAGTAGATATTATTGTTGCCTAAGGGTTTTTGATTATGAAATATTTTTATGAAAAGCTATGGGTTCCTTTCTTTGGTGGAATATTATCAAAGTTTGTTTTCTTAATTGAAGGTAAACAAACAAAAAGTAGAAAAAACAAAAAAACTTAACTTTAACTGAAAAATTTGAATCCTTTTAATACGTATTTGATCATTTATATATTGAAAGCAACAAAACATATTCCTTAAATTAAATATTTTATGCATGGTTAAAGTATCTAAAGAAATAGTATTTAACTATTTAAAATTTCATGAATAACAAGCCTTTTTTGAAACCATATACTGTTCATTATAGAGACTTTCAAAATCTTAGATTAGAAAATTGTTTTTATGCATTAGATGCTTATGAAGCAAGAACATTAGCTATGGAGTTTAATAAATATATCAATGCACATCCTAATAGTATTGATTTAATAAGATGCGAAAAGTAATATCTAACAAATAAATTTTTAAAAGCTTTAATTCTATACACTTAAAAATTTATCAATAACTGTTTGGCTTAATTCACTTGTACGACCACTTGCAACAATCCCTCCTCTTTGCATTGCATAGTATCTACTTGCCTGCCTAACAAAATGTAAGTGTTGTTCAACTAATAAAACTCCGATACCAGTTTCTTTAATTATGAGGTTTATAGCGTTTTCAATATCTAATACTATATTTGGTTGAATTCCTTCGGTAGGTTCGTCTAATAACAATAGTTTTGGTTTACCTAATAGTGCTCTAGCAATTGCAAGTTGTTGTTGTTGCCCCCCACTTAGATCGCCTCCTTTTCTTGATAGAAAGTCTTTTAAAATAGGAAATAAATCATAGATACTTGAATCAATATTTTTATTTTTAGATAACCCTCCAGGCAGCGATTCCATCCCCAACATTAAGTTTTCTTCAACAGTTAGATAAGATATTATTTCTCTTCCTTGAGGAACATATGCCATTCCTTTTCTAGCTCTTTGGTGTGGGGGCTTTCTATTAATATTCTCTCCAATAAAGTTTATTTCTCCTTTCTTTGCCTTTAATAACCCTATTAATGATTTTAATAAAGTGGTTTTTCCCACTCCATTTCTACCTATTAAACAGATCATTTCTCCAGATTTAAGGTTTAAATCTACATCTCTAAGGATATGACTCTCTCCATAATAAGTATTTAATGATTTTACTTCTAGTAGATTTTTCATATTTATTCCTCCGGTCTTCCTAAATAAACATCAATTACCCTTTTGTCATTTTGAATAGTATCCATGGTACCTTCACACAATACTGTTCCTTGATTTAGTACTGAAACATTACTATCAAGTCTTCTTATGAATTCCATGTCGTGATCTATAACAACCACAGTATTTTCTCCAGATAATGATTTTAATAAATCTGCTGTCAAATCAGTTTCCTCATCTGTAAGACCTGCAACAGGTTCATCAACGAGCATTAAATCGGGTTTTTGACCTAGTAACATTGCTATTTCTAACCATTGTTTTTGACCATGTGATAATGCACCAGCTTTTGAATTGATTTTTTTAGATAAGTTTATAACATTCATTAAATGTTCAATTTCTTCTAATTGTTCATTTATGATTTTTTTATTAATTAGATTTAAAGGACTTTTAGGAGTGCTTACTGATATTTCAAGATTTTCTTTAACAGTAAGATTTTCAAATACTCTTGGGCTTTGAAATTTTCTTCCTACACCTAAACGTGCAATTTTATGTTCTTTTCTTCCTATTAATGATTTTCCTTTAAAAAAAACCTCACCTTTAGTAGGTTTTAGTTTACCTGTTATTACATCTAGAAATGTCGTTTTCCCTGCTCCATTTGGACCAATTACAGCTCTTAGTTCTCCTTTTTTAAAATTTAAGTTTAGATCATTTAATGCTAAAAACCCTTCAAAACTAACAGTTATATTTTCTAATCTTAAAAGGGAACTAGTATTCTTATTCATTTTTTAATACCTCCGTTTCATTTTTAATTTCTAGGCTTGGGTATGTTTCGATTTTCCTTTTCAGACCAAGTCTTTGAAGCAGATTCCTTGGCCCCTCTCCTTGAACCCATCCTAAAACACCTTCTGGTAATGCTGTAACTACTAGAATAAATAATCCACCTTGAATAAACATCCAGCTTGCCGGTAAAGCTTCACTTACTAAACTTTTTGCATAATTTATAAAGACTGCTCCAAGTATTGCTCCCAATAAAGTCCCTCTTCCTCCCACTGCAACCCAAATAACCATTTCTATTGAAAATGGTACTGTCATAAATTGAGGGGACACTATTCCTGATTGAACTGTATATAAAGCTCCAGATATTCCTGCCAAACCACCAGCTATAGAAAATATTATTGTTTTAAATAAGACAGGATTGTAACCTGTAAATCTGACTCTTGGCTCGTCATCTCTGATCCCTATAAGTATATTCCCAAATCTTCCTTTTACTACCCATTTTGAAAAAAACCATGCTGCAATAACTAATAAGGCTGTAAACCAAAAAAACATCCTTTGGATTGATTCTGAACCAACCATTTGTCCAAAAAGTTGAGTTACATCAGTTTTTAACCCGTTAGTACCATTAATAAGTTTTTGTTGTCCATTAAAAAAATTAAAGAATACTAAAAGAGCAGCTTGGGTAAGTATTGAAAAATACACCCCTTTTATTCTGTTTCTAAAAACAAGAAATCCAAGTATTCCTGCTACTAATGCAGGTATAACCCAAATTGCAAATAAACTAAAGATTGGAGATCTAAATGGTTCCCAGAAGAAAGGTAAATTATCTACGCCGTACAGTCCAAAAAATTCTGGAATATTATTTGGAAATTCAGAGGAGCTTGTTATCTGTAGATACATTGCTGCGCAGTAACCTCCAAGAGCAAAAAATATACCTTGTCCAAGACTCAATAAACCAGTAAATCCCCAAATTAGATCTACACCCAAAGCAACAATAGCTAATGATAAATATCTACCAAGAAGATTCAATCTGAAAACAGGAAGAATTGATGGAGCTGCGATAATAAAAGCAATAATGAGGACCCAAATTACAAAAGTTGTTTTTTTGCTTAGTTTTAAATTTTTAAATTCCATTAACTCTCAACCATCCTTCCCTTCTGGGGGAATAAACCAGTAGGTTTGAATTGCAAGAATATTACTATTAATGCAAAAATCATAACTCTAGCCATACTGGTAGTCGCAAAGAAATTTATTGTATTAAATAGAGGTAGAGGCATATCTGGCCATATTGATAAAAGGCGACCAGCTCCAATTAAATCAGTCATTATTCCTATTCCAAAAGAGGCGAAAATTGTACCCAATAGGTTCCCTACACCTCCTAAAACTACAACCATAAAACACCCAACTATATAATTTCCTCCAACATTAGGTCCAACAGACCCCAAAAGAGATACAGCAACTCCTGCTACACCTGCCAATCCAGAACCAATTCCAAAAGTAAGAACATCAACTTTTTCTGTTGAGATTCCAAGACAGTCACTCATTTCTCTATTTTGAGTTACTGCTCTTATCCTCATACCCCAAGCACTTTGATTCAAAAATAAAGTTATTGCAATTACAGATATTAAAGTAATTATTATTATCATTAATCTTGTTTTTGGGAAAGCTGTTCCAAGAATTTCAATCTGACCCCTCATCCATGCTGGAGCAGTGACATCTACATTTCTTGCACTAGCTCGACTTAATTTGCTAACTGAAGATGAAATTAAATTACCCGAGAGAACTCCTGCTAAAACTGCAAATATCCATGAACTAAATTTTAAATATTTAAAGTTTATAGACTCTTTTACTTTTGATGAAAATACTGATGGTAGAAATAAACCTATTATGAGACTTATTACTAGTCCTGTTCCATAAGCCAAAGGCACACTGCGGACAAACTGTTGAAGAATAAGGCTTACTCCCCATGTTGCGAGTAAAGTCTCTAATGGACTTCCGTACAACTTTCTAATTACAGTTTTTTCTAAAAGTATTCCTACTACTCCACTAACAATAAAAGCAAAAAAGATAGATACTATAACGTATCCGTTGTAATATGGTTTTAATAGTGGGAGTTTGAAAATTAATTGAGTTACATATGTTGTGTAAGCACCAAGCATCATTAGTTCACCATGTGCAAGATTGATTACACCCATCAAACCAAATACAATAGCTAAGCCTAAAGCCGATACTAGTAAAACTGATCCGATCGCTACACCGTTGAATAAACTATCAAGAAGCAATTCCAATTTTAATAAGAAGAAATTTTAAGTGTATATAAGAAGAGGAGGCATCAAGCCTCCTCTTCTCTTTAGAAGTAAGCTTTGAAATTAAAGCTTATATCTTTCTCCTTTAGATGGGTCTGTCCAATCACATGCGTAACCCTTTGAACTAGGTTCAAATTGGTTCCATGCTTGTGGGAATACAACTCCATCAGTTTCTTCAAGAATCTCAAATCCACCTTCTGGTTTGATTAAACCTATTCTCACTGTTTGAGCAAGGTGATGGTTAGGCATAACTTCAACAGGTCCTTGAGGTGCGTCAAATGTTTGACCAACAAGTGCCTCTCTAACAGCACTATTTTCAAAAGTTCCTGCATCTTCTACAGCTTGTTTCCATAGATAGACCATATTGTATGCAGACTCCTGTGGGTCAGCAACTACTCTGTCGCTCCCATATAGAGCTTTGAAGTCAGCAGCAAACTTTTTGGATTCAGGTGTGTCAATTGACATCATGTAGTTCCAAGCACCATAGTGGCCTTCTAAAAACTCAGGTCCAATAGTACTAATTTCTTCTTCAGCAATTGAATAGTTCATTACATAGTATCCATTGCTTGGAGTGATTCCAGCATCCTGGATTTGTTTAAAGAACGCAACGTTTTGGTCACCATTTAACGTATTAATAATAACCCCACCACCTGATGGTGCTAACGCTTTTTTGATCTTTGAAATGATAGGAGCAACTTCAGTGTTTCCAAGTGGCAAATAATCTTCACCTACAACTTTCCCCCCGAGAGATTTAAGTTGTTCTTTGGTGATAGTATTCGAAGTTCTCGGGAATACATAGTCAGAGCCAACTAAGAAAAATGGTTTTCCAGCCGCAGGAGACCTCTTATACATAAAATCAGTTGCTGGTTCTGATTGTTGGTTTGGTGAAGCGCCAGTGTAGAAGATGTTATTTGAACATTCCTGCGCTTCATATTGAATTGGGTAGTAAAGGAATGCGTCTTTTGATTCATACACAGGAAGCATTGCCTTTCTACTAGCAGATGTCCATCCACCGAAGACAACAGGAACTCCATCTTGGTCGATTAACTTTTTGGACTTCTCAGCAAATGTTGGCCAGTCGGAAGCTCCATCTTCAACGATGTAATCAATTTTATAGCTTTTACCGCCTACGGTTACACCTCCGGCTGCGTTGATTTCTTTAATAGCCATTTTTTCAGTGTCAACGAGAGTTGACTCAGATATAGCCATTGTTCCTGAAAGGGAATGTAAAATACCAACAGTTACAGTATCATCGAAACTTCCGGAAGTGTCTGAACCTCCTCCGCAAGAAGTAACGGTAACGGCAAGTGAGGCAGTAGCTAATCCTGCCAAAATACGCCTTGAAATTCTCATGAATTCGTTTAAATTAGGTAATTGACCCACGTTTGGGGATAAAGTTAAGTTATTAACGAGTGGGATTTAGTTTTGTAGCGTTGGTAACATTTTGTTGAACTCTGTACAATACTAAAAATTTTTTACTTTATTTTTAATATTTGGTATTTGAGCTTTTAAGTACTTTAAAACATCTTCAACTCCTTTACCTGAACTGAGATTTGTGAAAAACCATGGCTTTCCTTTTCGCATTAAATTAGTGTCATTTTGCATAATATTTAAATTTGCACCAACCAGATTAGCTAAATCTATTTTATTAATTAATAACAAATCTGATCTTGTAATCCCAGGACCACCTTTTCTTGGAATTTTATCACCAGCAGATACATCAATCACGTAAATAGATAAATCTACTAGTTCTGGGCTAAAACTTGAAGCTAGGTTATCTCCCCCACTTTCTACAAAAATAAAATCCAACGGATCATATTTGTTTTCAAGATCTATTACTGCATTTTTATTCAGAGAACAGTCTTCTCTTATTGCAGTGTGAGGACAACCACCTGTTTCTACTCCTACAATTCGTCCTTTTTCTAAAACCTCTTTCTTTATAAGAAAATTGGCATCCTCTTTTGTATAAATATCGTTAGTGACTACCGCTATTTGATAATTCTTTTTTAGACCTAAGCATAAAGTTTCAACTAATGCAGTTTTCCCTGAACCTACAGGTCCCGCAATGCCAACTCTTAATTTGCTACTCATAAATTAACTTCGAAAAAGTTTTGTGTATAGATCATTATGATTTTGTTGAGCCATAGATAAGCTTATATTTCCAACATATAGATCATTGATATTTCTGTCTACAATTTCTTGTGAAACATCTGAAATTAAGTCCAATAACTCAAGTTGAATAGATTGTGCTTTTATTGAGCCCATTGGTATAAGTCTTATTGCAGCACTTAGTTGATTAGCTGTCCATGCATATATAAAATTTTCGATCATTTCTATTTTATTTATTTGGAAAGAGAAGCAAGCCCAACTCCATGCTAAGGACCAAGAGATAATTTTATTTTTTTCATATACATATTCATATCCAAATTCTTTAGTTAATTCAAATAGTGATTTCGCCATTTGAGTTTGTTGTTCTCTTATCTCTGAACAATCTCTAGAAGATAATAGCCATTTATCTAGACTCAATAATCTTCTTTTATTATCTTTTAAATTATTAGTTCCTTTTAATTCTTCAAAAATATCAAAAAATTCTGTTAAGCATTTTGCTTCAATTCTAATTTGCCCAATTTTTAATTCATTTTTAATTAATTCTTTTATATTGTCAGATTCTTGTAAATTTTTAATTGATAAATAACTTTCCAATCCGTCAGAATAACAAAAACCTCCAACAGGTAAACTTGGGCTAATTAATAAATACTTAATTAAGTGATTCTTTTTCATGATGAAAAGCACCTATTTCTGGGAAAAATTTTTTTTCAACTTTTATTAAACTCACTTCAAAGTTCTTTAGCATTTCTTCAATTATATAATCACTTTTAGTTAATAGAATATTTTCATTCATCTCAATTCCAACATGTCTATTCCCAAGATGATAGGCAACTTTTGTAAGTTCTAAATTTGTTTTGCTGGTTATTTCTATCAAATTTTCTTTTTGCGCAATAATTTTTACAAAGAGACTTTTTTGATTAGTTAAAAGGGTATCGCCATCACTTAATTTACCCTCTCTTGGTAATTGTAAATGTAGTTCTTGGTTACAATCCGATTTTCTTTTTCCTCGGAGGATTCTTCTTTGATCAGAACTTAACGTAAGTTTTATAAAATCTCCCTCATATGGATTTCTCTTAATCCAATCGATTACAACAATTTCTTTTTTAATTCTCATAACAAAATATTTTTAGTAACTTAAATAGAGTAATAAAGAAAACAATATGGATAAATCTTCTTGGGAAGGTAATTGTTTCTTAAATTTTCATAACAATAAATCAAGATCTGGAAAAGATGATAAAACAATCTTCAAATCTAAATTTAAATCTCCCTATAAATTATTAAAGTCTAGTCATGACGAAGAGGGTCGTTGTATTTTGCCAATATTGCATACTGCAGGAGGTTTAGTTGGTGGAGATTTACTTGAATTTCAAGCGAATCTTGGAATTAATTCGAAAGTTTTACTAACAACCTCTTCTGCTCAGAAAGTATATGGATCAGTTGGTAGATCAAAAATCAATCCCAAAGGGACTTTCTCCTTGCAGAAAACAAATATAAATATTCTTAATAATTCCCATTTAGAGTATCTCCCACAAGAAACAATTGTTTTTGCAAACGGTTTATATTCTCAGGAATTTAAAATAAAAATTTCAGATAGCTCTAGTTTTTTATTTACTGATTTAATAAGACTTGGAAGATCTTCTGCAGGCGAATCTATTGAAAACGGAATTTTTAGATCAAAATTAGAAATTATAAGGAATTGTGATTTATATGATGATTGGGAATTTGTAGATCAAATTGAATTAACTAAATTTAGTTTTGAAGCTAAAAGTGGAATGGATTTAATGCCTGTTTTTGGTTCTTTAATTTGGATATGTGAAAAAGATTTTCCTAAATCTAAAATTAATGAATTAAAAAAGAATATAAAATTGATTTTTAACGATTTTAATAATTATTTATCTTTAGGAACCTTAGAAAATGGAATTTCAATAAGATTTTTGGGTACTTCATCACAAGAGGCAAGAAAATGTTTTTTCTGTATTTGGAAACAAATAAGGTCTGTTTGTGGCTTTTGTGAGCCAGAATATCAAGGTGTATGGCCTTTACAAGATTCTACTAATTATTGATTATGTTCATAGAGAACTTCTTTCAATAAATTTTAGATTAATTTTTATTTATGCATCTTTCACCTCAAGAAAAAGATAAGCTTTTAATTTTTTCAGCTGCACAATTAGCTGAAAGAAGACTTAATAGGGGTCTTAAACTTAATTATCCAGAGACAGTTGCTTTTTTAAGTTTTCAAGTTTTAGAGGGAGCTAGAGATGGGAAAAGTGTTAGTCAATTAATGTCTGAAGGTACAACTTGGCTGAATAAAAAACAAGTAATGGATGGAATTTCTGAAATGGTCGAAGAAGTTCAAGTAGAGGCTGTTTTCCCAGATGGTACTAAATTGGTAACTATTCACAATCCGATTAATTAACTATGGACTATTTAATACCTGGGGAAATAATTACTGAAGATGGTTATATTGAATTAAATTCGGGTAAAGAGGGAAAAACTATAACTGTTTCTAATTCTGGAGATAGACCTATTCAAGTTGGATCTCATTATCATTTTTTTGAAACAAATAAAGCTTTAATTTTTTCAAGAGAAATTGCACTTGGTATGCGTCTAGATATTCCTGCAGGAACTGCTATAAGATTTGAACCTGGAGATACTACAGAGGTTAAATTGGTATCTTATTCAGGATATAGAAATGCCTTTGGTTTTAATGCTTTAATTAATGGTCCTTTAGATTCTTAAATATTATGTCTTATAAAATTAATAGAAAAACTTATGCTCAAACATATGGGCCAACAAAGGGAGATAGAGTAAGACTTGCAGACACAGAGTTAATAATTGAAGTAGAAAAAGATTTTACAACCTATGGAGATGAAGTTAAATTCGGAGGAGGTAAGGTTATCAGAGATGGAATGGGACAGTCTCAAGTAACCAGAGACGATGGAGCTGTTGATACAGTAATAACAAATGCCTTGATAGTTGATTGGTGGGGAATCGTCAAAGCTGATGTCGGATTGAAAGATGGAAAAATTTATGAAATTGGTAAAGCTGGAAATCCAGATATACAAGATAATATTAATATTATTATTGGCTGCTCAACTGAGGTAATAGCTGGTGAAGGACATATTCTTACTGCAGGATCTATAGATACACATATACATTTTATTTGTCCTCAGCAAATAGAAACCGCATTAGCTTCTGGTGTGACAACTATGTTAGGAGGAGGAACAGGGCCAGCTACCGGAACAAATGCTACTACCTGTACTCCAGGTGCTTTCCATTTATCTCGTATGCTTCAATCTGCAGAAGCATTTCCTATTAATTTAGGTTTTTTTGGTAAGGGGAATTCATCAAATGAAGTAAATCTTTTTGAACAAGTAAATGCTGGTGCATGTGGTTTAAAATTGCATGAAGACTGGGGTACAACTCCATCAACGATAAATTCATGTCTTAATGTTGCTGATGCTCTAGATGTTCAAGTATGTATTCATACAGATACTTTGAATGAAGCAGGGTTTGTTGAAGATACTATAGCTGCCATTGAAGGAAGAACTATACATACTTTTCATACCGAAGGAGCAGGGGGTGGCCATGCTCCAGATATTATTAAAATTTGTGGAGAAAATAATGTCTTACCAAGTAGTACTAATCCAACTAGGCCTTATACCAAAAATACTCTAGAAGAACATCTTGACATGTTAATGGTATGTCATCATTTAGATTCTAAAATTCCAGAAGATATTGCATTTGCAGAGTCAAGAATTAGGAGGGAGACAATAGCTGCGGAAGATATTTTGCATGATATTGGAGCTTTTTCAATTATTGCAAGCGATTCACAAGCTATGGGAAGAGTTGGAGAAGTAATAACAAGGACTTTTCAAACCGCACATAAAATGAAAGTCCAAAGAGGTCCCTTACCGGAAGACTCTGATAAAAATGATAACTATAGAGTTAAAAGATATATCTCTAAAGTCACTATAAATCCAGCTATTGCTCATGGAATTAATAGGTTTGTTGGTTCCGTAGAAAAAGGTAAAATCGCGGATTTAGTTTTGTGGAAGCCCTCTTTTTTTGGTGTTAAACCAGAATTAGTTGTCAAAGGGGGTTCTATAGTTTGGTCTCAGATGGGTGATGCAAATGCTTCAATACCAACGCCCGCACCTGTTCATGGTAGACCTATGTTTGCAAATTATGGACAATCACTTTTAAAAAGTTCGTTCACTTTTTTGAGTAAAAATGCTATCGAACTTGATATTCCTAACAAACTTTCTTTACATAAAAAATGTTTAGCTGTAGAAAACACAAGATCCATTAATAAATTAGATTTAAAATTGAATAGTAAATTGCCAAATATTTCAGTTGATCCACAAACCTATGAAGTATTCGCTGATGGAGTATTACTCTCTTGTGAACCTCTTGAGGAAGTGCCAATGGCTCAAAAGTATTTCTTACTTTAGTAGTTATTAATTAATTCTTTTTTGGTTGAATTCATTTCTTTAGATCCTGCTTTAGCTAAATCTTCTTGAATTTTATTCTCGCATGAAAGGACTCTTGACCAACTAGGAAGTTGTTGAGTTGTTGGATTTGCTAAGTAACCTTGAGTAGCAGGTCTTAATAATTTTGCAAATTTTTGAACAGACAATTCCTCTTCATGCCTGTCATAGGGAAGATTGTTAACTGCTGAATCTAGTCCAAATTGTTTAACTCTATCTTCTCCTACTCTTTTATAAAGAACTTCAAGTGTTGATAATTGGGTGCTTGTTAAAGTCTGAGCTTGATGTTCCATAAGTCCTCTTAAGACACTAGAAAGAATTTCTGTGCACATTTTTTGTAGACCTTCTTTAGAGGATGAACCTATATTTTTATGTTTATGATCAAATAATCCAAGGTCAACTTGAGCTATTTTGGATGTTCTGACATTCCTATAAACTTCTGAGAGAAGACCTATCTCTAATCCCCAATCACATGGAATTCTTAAATTCATAGCTAAATCTTTTGTAAATGCAAATTCACCAGCTAGAGGATATCTAAATGATTGCAAATACTGCAAGAAAGGACCATTGCCAACTAACTGCTCCAAACTTGCCAAAAGAGGACCAACAAATAATCTAGTTGCTCTTCCTTGTAATTGATTAGTTTCTAAGGATAATCGACTATAGAAGGCTTTTACATATGAAATTCCATATGATTCGTCTAACAATGGGAGAATCATTCTTGATGGATATAATGGGCTGAATGTTTTTATGTCAGCATCAAATAAAGCAACCACATCAGACTTTCTTGTCGCAACACCTATACCTTGCCAAACTGCCCATCCTTTCCCAGGCGTTCCAAGTAATTCTAGTCCATTTTTTTCTTGACTTCTCAATAGCTCAATTACAAATGGAGAATTTGTCCATTGAATATGAACTGGGAATGGCATTGAATCAAAAAAAGACTTTGCAGAATTTACTTGATCTACAGTTTTTGCAGAAAGAGCAATAACTAATTCATTTAATCCAGTAAGGTTTTTTAACACTTCTCTAATATCTTTCAGCGCAGGTCGTTCAAATTCTTCAAAGAGACAAGGAATTAATATTGCAGTGGGTCTTTTCTTCAGACTTTTATTTAATTCTTTAAGTAGATCCTTGGTTACACCATATTCATGTATTGTTGTGATTAAACCTTGTTGAAAGTCCATTTTCTATTTGTTGTGCAGAATAGTGTTAGTGCTTCGATGATTTTTCAAAGTGACGCAAATTGATTCAGAGAAAAAATTAGATAGATTAAGACTTAGTAAATTGTTAGAGACAATTTATAAGGATCATACTACCGAAGAGCTTAACTTTATTTGTAATCAATTATTGCAGATTTTAGATGATTTCTCAGAGAAGTCTCGTTATGAAGAAATAAGTGAAGATAAAAAATGGGATGAATCTTATGCTGTTTTAATAACATACGCAGATGGGGTTTATAAAAAAGGGGAAGCTACACTTGTAACGCTTCGAGAATTACTTAGTAAATATTTTGGAAGTTTATCAAAAGTAGTTCATATTCTTCCATTTCTAAAATCAACTAGTGATGGTGGTTTTGCTGTATCAAGTCATAAATCTATAGATGAAAAATTTGGTAGCTGGGAAGATCTTAATAGTATTTCTAATAAACATTTTTTAATGGCTGATCTAGTTTTAAATCATGTTTCATCATCTCATCCATGGGTTCAGCAATTTATTAAATGTCAAGAACCAGGATTATCTAATGTCTTTTCTCCTTCACAGGATCTTGACTGGAAAAATGTTATCAGACCAAGAAGTTCATCTCTTTTCTCCCAAATAAATACAGAGGATGGACAAAAACAAGTTTGGACAACCTTTGGACCAGATCAAGTTGATTTGAATTGGCTTAATCCCAAAATGACAGTAGAGTTTCTTCATTTGATTATTACTTATTTATCAAATGGTATTAAATGGTTAAGACTCGATGCTGTAGGTTTTATTTGGAAGGAATCTGGGACAACATGTTTGCATTTACCAAAAGCACATTCAATAGTAAAGATCCTAAGAATATTGCTTAATGATCTTCTAAAAGATGGTGTTTTAATTACTGAAACTAATGTTCCACAGAAGGAAAATCTTTCTTATTTAATTCCAGAAGATGAGGCGGATATGGCTTATAATTTTCCTTTGCCTCCTCTTCTTTTAGAAGCAATAATTACTTCAAGAGCAGATATTTTAAATTCATGGATTTGTGATTGGCCGGAGTTGCCCGAGACTACTACTTTGTTTAATTTTACTGCTTCTCATGATGGTGTTGGGTTAAGAGCTTTAGAGGGGCTTATGAATGAACAAAGAATTAAAGATTTATTGATTAATTGTGAGAAAAGAGGTGGACTAGTAAGTCATAGAAGATTATCAAATGGTGTAGATAAACCATATGAATTAAATATTAGTTGGTGGAGTGCAATGGAAGATCCAGGTAGAGATTCTAATCGTTTTCAATATGAGAGGTTCTTATTAACCCAATTATTCGTGATGTCTCTAAAAGGTGTTCCTGCTTTTTATCTACCCGCATTGCTGGCTTCAGAAAATGATATAAAAAATTTTTCAATGACAGGTCAAAGAAGAGATTTAAATAGAGAAAAATTTAAGTCAGAGAATCTAGCAGCTGTTTTTAAAAATCCTGAATCTAATGCTAACAAAAATCTTAGATATCTCCGTAGTGCAATGGATGTTAGAGCAAAACTACCTCAATTCCATCCTCAGTCTCAGATGGAATGTTTATCTAAAAGTAGATCTGATATTGTTGTAATTAAAAGAGGTATTGGTTCAAAAGCTATTTTCATAATTCATAATATGACGGAAAATAAAATTAACTACAGGTTCATGGATTATGAATTTAATAAATTGATTAAAAATGATTTAAATATGCAGGATTATTTAACAACAAATAAATATAATTCTAATAATATTGAACTTGATCCCTTTCAAGTTATTTGGCTTGGTTTTTTGATTGATGATTGAAAATTCTTCCTTATGGATTGTGAGTGATGTTGATGGAACATTAATGGATCATTCTTATGATTTAACTCCAGCAAAAGAAACTATAAAATTACTTCAGGAATTATCTATTCCAGTAATATTATGTACCAGTAAAACTGCCTCTGAAGTAAAGGTTATTAGAAAACAACTTAATTTAACGGATCCTTATATTGTTGAAAATGGTGCAGCCATATATGGTGAAACATTAAAGAGAGTTAATGGGGAGATTATTCTTGGAGAAAAATACGAAATACTTGAAAACATTTTAAGTAATATTTCTAATGAAATTAATTATGATTTACAACCTCTCAATAATATTTCCGACGAAGAGGCAACAGAACTAACTGGCTTAAAAGGCCATTCTCTTAAATTAATGAGAGATAGGCACTGGAGTATGCCATTCTTAAATCCTCCTGAAAACATCGAAGAAGATATCAATATTTGCTGCAAAAGATATAATGTAGAAATTTTTAAAGGTAATAGGATGAGCCACATGTTATCAATTAATTCAAACAAGGGAAAAGCAATAAATGTCCTTAAGAAATATTCAAATAATCCAAATATTAAAATTATTGGTCTAGGAGATTCCCCTAATGATTTACCTTTATTATTGAATTCAGATTACAAAATTGTTATTCCTGGCCCTAATGGACCAAATTTGAAATTATTAGAGAAATTAAATGAACATAAATTCACCTTAGCGACTGATCCAAATGGTTATGGTTGGAAAAGTGAAATAAATAAGTTGATAAAAAATATAGTATTAAGGTGATGATGAAAGATTTAAATATTGAATTTCCATTGGATGATTTTGAAGAATTAATTTCTCAAATTGGATGGTATTCATTAAATGAATGGTTTAAGTTTTGGAATCTCAAGAAAAAGATACTTTTAATTGATAATTTTTGGGATGATAATGTAAATGATGATTGGATTTGGGGATTGGCTTTACCCCTTTTATCACAAGCATATAAATTAAATAAAACATCACCTGATCGGAAAATTATTGGAATATCAGCTTTACCTGGCACTGGGAAAACTACTTTAGGTAAATGGTTGGAGAGTACATCTTTAAAATTAAAATTTAAGTTATCTGTTATCTCTATTGATGATTTTTATTTGCCATCTGAAGAAATGGAATTAGCTATTAAGAATAATCCATGGAATGTATCTCGAGGTTTTCCTGGCAGCCACTCGATTGATTTAATGAAAGAGAAATTACTTAAGTGGAAAACTGATGGACAATTGAATGTTCCTGTATTTGATAAATCTTTAAGAAACGGTTTAGGTGATAGGGCTTTTTGGAGAGAGGAACACCCTGATCTGTTGATAATAGAAGGTTGGTTTTTAGGTGTTAAACCTTTATCTATAAATTCTGATAATTCTCTGAATATTTTACCTCCATTAAATGCTTATGAATGTTCTTACAGAGAAAAAATACAAAATAATTTAGAACATTATTTAGATATTTGGAATATGATTGATAAAATTTGGCATTTAAAACCATTGAAATTCAAATATATGAATAAATGGAAAACTTATCAAGAAAAGAATATGCATGTTAAAACTGGAAGTTCACTTAAAGATGATAATTTGAATAATTTTCTTCGCATGTTAAATGTTTCTATCCCTCATGAGAGTTTCGATGATATTAACTCAGATGTTTTATTGATGATGAATCAAGAGAGAAAATTAATTAGAGTTGGATTAAATCAACATTCCTCTAAATAATTTTTTATTTAGTTGTTTTTTATACATTTTATATTAATTTACTTGGTGTTTAATAAATATGTTTTTTGATGTTTTTTAGATGATTGAGTTTTCTTACAGAAATGAAGGCTCCAGAATGATAGTTTTGAGATGTATTGGCCCTTCAAGCTTTTTTTTAGAAAGAGTATTATTTCCTACGGATATTCTTACTTTTATGGCTCCTATCGATTCTAGAGTTGAAATTTGGGGAAATGAATTATATGGTCCTAAATTAGAGGAAAGGATAAGAATTTCCTCTGAGAATGAAGATGTAACTCTAGTTGCGTAATCCTTTTAGTTTTTAATTGTCTTCGAGTCAGAATTTTTTAACGACCTAGGTTGTTTTTATTGATAATATTATTATATATTTCGTTATTATAATGACTCAATTTGCTTCTTTTGCTATAGGAGGATTTGTTCCTTCAGCCGCCATCGCGGGAGTTCTAGTTTTGATTGGCCTTGGTGGCTTTTTTTATATTGGATTGAAAGGACCTACAGATTATTAATAATATAAAAATTTTAAATTCATATTTACAATGGCCCTTAGTATAGTACTTTTTATAATTAGTTTGCCTTTTGTATTACTAACCGTCTATTTTGGGACAAGAAATGATTTTTACGAAAGTGAAAATTATAAAGGTGATGGTTGTGCCCATGATGTCAAAAGATAATATTATTTAGAAATCCCACCATATATACAAGTCCATTTATTATCAAATTGCCAAACAGGTTTATAAATTTCTTTTGAGATTTTATTCCCAGCTTTTTCACATGTATCGATATCACTCATTGGAATAGTATGCAGGGTTGGGCTTGTTATTCCACTTACCTCGGGTCTTCGCCCTGGTCCTTGTCTGTAGGTTCCAATTACTAACCAATATTCAGCTTTTACAGCATCAGAAAACATAAAGAGAGTTACGAAAACTAATATTTTAAAAACAAACTTATTCATAATACTAATACTTTAGCTTTTCTTATAAGAATGTAAATTGTATTATTTTTAATTGATATTATTATTGAATAATATTTTGAATATAGCTATTGGAATTTTTAAAATTTATTTTTTATGGAATAATTCAAGGTTTAACAGAATTTATTCCTATAAGTAGCACTGCTCATTTGAAAATTATTTCTCTATTATTTGGTATTAAAGATCCTGGTTCTTCCTTATCTGCAATCATACAAATTGGAAGTGTTTTTGCAATATTCTGGTATTTTCGGAAAACAATTTTTAATTTCGAAAATACAAATTCTGGAAAACTAAGATATTCATTTTTGTCTAATAAATTATACAAATCTATCTTTATAGGTACAATTCCAATTGTTTTTTTTGGTGGAATTATAAAAATTTTTGTACCAGGATTCTCTGATTCGTTTTTACGTTCAAATCTTTCAATAGCAATAGTATCTATATTGATGTCGGTAATTATGCTTTTTGCAGATATCTCTACTAATAAATTAATTAATTTAAATAATCATAAGTATAGGAATAGTTTATACATAGGTATTGCCCAAGCCTTTGCAATTTTTCCAGGAGTATCTCGATCAGGATCTACAATCTCTATGGCTCTATTATCTGGATGGAATAGAAAAGATGCAGCTAAATATTCATTCCTTCTTGGTATTCCTGCAATTTCATTAGCAGCTTTTGTTGAGTTTTTTAGTGCAGTTAATCAATTTTTAACATTTCCATTTCTTCCTCTTTTTGTTGGATTAATCACAACTTTCTTTTCTTCTTTATTAGCCATCGATTTTTTTATAAAATATGTTTCTTCTCATGGACTGAAGATATTTATTTACTACAGATTGGTATTTGGAATTTTGATTCTTTTAAATTTATAGCAATTTAAATTAAAATAAATTAACACTTCTATGTTAGTGTTTCTTAGTATTGTTTTACAGATGATTTACTTTATATCATATCAACTAGGAGAGGTTGAAGTTTCAAATCTTACTATTATTATATGTGCAATTTTTTCTTCATTTACTTTCATCGCTGTTGGGATAAGTTCTTATAAGTTGTACAAATCGTTAATAAATAAGGATGATTCTGAATCTTAATCGGAACGGCGGGATTTGAACCCACGACCCCCACTACCCCAAAGTGGTGCGCTACCAAACTGCGC
Organism: Prochlorococcus sp. AG-686-J21; assembly: GCA_003210285.1. Taxonomy (GTDB): domain Bacteria; phylum Cyanobacteriota; class Cyanobacteriia; order PCC-6307; family Cyanobiaceae; genus Prochlorococcus_A. Next base: position 50,666 of record QCVS01000008.1, on the reverse strand, counting down.
TACGCCCCGTATTGACACTATAATTAAAAAAGCCTTTTAGTTGTTAATATCTATAGGTTTATTATTAGATCTCAATACACATTTATCTATGTCCCAATTGAAATCATCCCAGATTTTTATTGGGAGTTTGTAATTACAGTTATTGAAACTTCCTAACTTTACTTTGGTGGGAGACGCCGAACAATATTGTCTACTACCTTCTACAGCTAAATACTGCTGATGATATTCTTCAGCGTAATAATAAGTGTCAATTTTTTTAATCTCTGTTTCTATGAGTCCTAAATTATTTTTATAAAGTTCTTTTTGGTAAGCTTCTTTGCTCGAGTAAATTTTGTCTTTATCATGGTCATTTTTATAGTAAATTGTTGATCTATATTGAGTTCCCATATCATTACCTTGTCTATTTTTTTGGGTTGGATTATGACATTCCCAGAACATTTTTAATAGGTCACTAATATCTATTTCATTTACATTCCAAACAACCTTAACGACTTCTGCATGACCGGTAATACCAGAGCAGACTTCATAGTATGTAGGGTTTTTCTTCTCTCCACCTGCATAACCTACGGAAGTTGTAATAACTCCTGGAAGTTTCCAAAAACATTTTTCCGCACCCCAAAAACATCCACATCCAAATATTATTTCATCCTCTTGAAATTTTGGTTCCTCTTTTATATCAGTATTTAATATTCTGTGTAGAAAATTTGTTTCATTTGCTGAAACTGATTCATTGCTTGTCATGAGTTTTTTTAGAAATTCAAACATCTTTAGATATATATAATTAAAAAGTTTTTCAACTTCCTATTTTATTAGTAGCTATTTCTCTCTCCCAAAGTTTTTTGTATAGTCCATTTGTTGTTATCAAATCTTTATGAATACCCTCCTGCACAATTTCACCTTTATCCATTACAAGTACCCTATCACAAGTTGCTGCCACGGATAATTGATGACTAATCATCAATATGGTTTTGCTTTTATTTTCTCTCATTTCATCGATAATTTTTGCAGCAGTTTTATTATCAACACTGGCCAATGCATCATCTAGAACTACCACAGAGGCATCAACTAAAAGTGCTCTTCCTAATGCTGTTCTTTGGCGTTGACCACCACTCAGTGTAATACCTCTTTCACCTACTATTGTTTTAAAACCTTCAGGAAAACTATTTATATCATCTATCAATCCTGCGTTTACTGCGCTTTTTTTTACTGTATTTCTAGAAGCTTTTGGGTCTCCAAATTTTAAATTTTCTGAAATTGTAGATGTAAATAAAAATGCTTCTTGAGGTACGATAGCAATGTGTTTTCTTAAATCTCTTAATTTAATATTCTTAATATCAATATTATCTAAAAATAATTGTCCATCTGGTATTTCAATAGTTCTACCTAATGATTTAGCTAAGGTTGTTTTCCCACATCCTACTGGACCAACAATAGCAACAAGTTCTCCGGGATTAATTTTGAAATTTAATCTATTTAAAGAGTTAAATTTTGCCTCCTCATATCTTATTTTTAAATTTTTTGCCTCAATAAAACCTTTAACTTTTTTCTTTATGAATTTAGCTTTTGGATTATCAATAATTTTTGGATTGTTTTGAAATATTTCTTCAACTCTATCTAAACTTACTTGTCCTAACTGAAACGTGTTTAATGTAAAACCTAAAAGAGCTGTTGGAAATACGAGTCTTTCAACAAATAATATCAATGCGACTAATCCACCAATTGTGATTAATCCATTTTCTAGTTGAGAGGTTCCTAGACCTAAAAGTATCAATAATGAAATTGAAGAAATACCTTGCAAAAGTGGGAATAATGTACTTGCTGTTCTCGCAAGCTTTATAGCTGAATTGCGATAAACTTTATTGTAATTATTAAATTCTTTCTTTTCAGCCTCCTCTTGTGCATAAATTTTTATAGCACTTATACCTGATAAATCCTCTTGAATTAAATCACTGAGTTTGGAAAGTGATTCTTGCTGAATTTTTCTTTGACTTACCATTCTTCCTCCAAATAAACTAACTATTACTAAAATCATTGGAAATATCATTAATGCAGCTACTGTCAATGTTCTATTAATTGATAACATTGACGGAATTGTTAGAGAATAAGCCAGAACGATATTGCATAAACTTAAGACTGTAAAACCTAAAAGTCTTCTTATGTTTTCTACATCACTAGTAGCTCTACTAATAATATCTCCACTACCTTTTTTTTGTATCCAATCAGGATCTTGTATTAGTAAATGGTCAAATAATTTTTGACGAAGATTCACTTCAACTTTTCTTCCAATACCAAATACAATTTGCCTCGAAAATAATCTTATAAGACCCATACAAGTTGCTAGAAACATTAACAATAAAGATTTTGATATGACGAAACTGGAGGAAAATCCATCTTTCAATTGATCAATTATGTTTTTAACTTCTAAAGGAATTAGAACACTTAAAATATTTACTACTAGAAGAGCAATCCCACCATATAAAAATTCTTTTTTGTATGGTTTTAAGTACTTAAATATAACTTTTAATTTTAGATTCTTCATTTAAAAATTCCCATATGATTAAGATAATGTTTCATTTTCGAATATGTGAGCTAGTTTTATAAATGATTTCGTCCTTTATTATGAGCAATGAACAAACTCATCCTTTGCATGCAACTGATAAAAAGATTATAGACTCTCTTATATCTAAAGAGATACCTGAAGATTTTGACTTAATTAATTTAGCTAGATTAATTAATAGATATGATAATTTCCCTGGTGAAATTGATATCAAAGAGGATATTGAAAAAACACTAAAATTTTGGAAAATAACAAAGGATAATCTTTTTTTAAAGACAAAACAATTATGGTCAAACAATTTTAGACCTTCAAATACAAGTAAAGATTTAGTCGGTTCCGGTTTTGATACTTCTAATTGAGCCGCGAACCAAATATCCACTAAAGATAAATGTCTATTACTAAAACAAATTCTGAAATTCTCAACCAATTACTATATGGTCAAGACCTGGATGCTGAGACATCAAAGACTTTAATGAAAAGATGGCTAAATGATGAAATATTGGAGGTTCAAACAGGTGCTTTTTTGAGCGCATTGAGATCTAAAGGAGCTACAGGAATTGAATTATCCTCTATGGCAGATGTCCTTTTGAGTGCTTGTAAATTGCCTGTTGAACGACCCAATTTGTTTATGGTTGATACTTGTGGTACTGGAGGTGATGGAGCTAATTCTTTTAATATTTCTACTGCTGTTGCTTTTGTCGCCTCATCATGTGGTGTAAATATTGCAAAACATGGAAATAAAAGTGCTAGTGGAAAAGTTGGCTCGGCAGATGTTTTGTTAAATCTTGGGATTAATTTAAATTCCACTTTAGAAAAGGTTATTTCTTCAATAGATCAAATTGGGATAACTTTCTTATTTGCTCCTGTTTGGCATAAATCATTAATTAAATTAGCTCCTTTGAGAAAGGCTCTTGGCATAAGAACTGTTTTTAACCAACTAGGCCCATTAGTAAATCCTTTAAGACCTAATGCTCAAGTTTTAGGAGTCGCTTCTGATGAATTACTTAATCCTATGGCTTCTGCTTTGAGCAGAATGGAAATGGATAGAGCAATCGTTGTTCATGGTTATGGTGGCTTAGATGAGGCTTCATTAGAAGGAGATAATAAAATAATATTTGTAGATAAAGGTAAGCTTAAACATTCAAAAATAAATGTTTCTGACTTTAATTATCAAAACATTTCGAATAAAGATTTAATCGTATCTGATGATGAGTCTTATGAAGACATATTAAAATCTGTTTTGAATGGCTCAGGTCAAAAGGCTCATTTGGATGTAGTCGCTTTAAATACGGCATTAGTACTCTGGGTCGCAGGAATTGAAGATGATATTGAAAAGGGATTTAAAAAAGCTTTGTTCTCTATGGGTACGGCAAAACCTTGGGAGAAATTTTTGCTTTTAAAAAACTATCTTGAATCATAAGAAATTTTTATTTAATGAATCATCCTTTTAAGAAAAATGCAAAACTTGTCTTGAGTAATGGGATTACTTTTACAGGTTATTCATTTGGTGCGAAGGGTTCAACTGTTGGTGAAATTGTTTTTAATACAGGTATGACAGGTTATCAGGAAGTAATTACTGACCCAAGTTATTTTGGTCAGATCATTACATTTACTTATCCAGAGATTGGAAATACAGGCATCAATTTCGAAGATTCAGAATCAGAAAATTCTGTCAAAGGTTTAATTGTGCGTAATTTTTCAAATAATAATAGTAATTGGAGATCTAAATTAAATTTTAATCAGTGGCTTATTAAAAAAAATATTATTGGACTTTATGGAATTGATACAAGAGCCCTTGTTAAAATTTTAAGATCTAATGGTTCCATGAATGGACTTATCACTACAGAAAAGAATGGTCTTGATAGTTGTCTTGAAATTATTTCTAAAAATCCTAATATGCAAGGTTTAAATTTAGCCAAAGAAGTTTCAACAAATAAAAATTATATATCTAAAGAAACTACCATGACTGATTTTGATGTAAGAGAAAGAGTTTATAATAATATAAATAAATTCAAAATTGTCGCAATTGATTTTGGTATTAAAAAATCAATTCTCAATAGATTAGTTTCACATGGATGTGAAATATTGGTTTTGCCTTCAAATTCTTCTTTCGAGGATGTTTTAAGTCATTCTCCTGATGGAATATTTTTCTCAAATGGTCCAGGGGATCCTTCAACTGTTCTTGATGGAATTAAGTTAGCTAAATTACTAATGAATTATGGGAAAATTCCTATGTTTGGTATTTGTCTTGGTCATCAAATATTTGGGTTAGCATTAGGTGGAAAAACATATAAATTACCTTTTGGACATCGTGGATTAAATCATCCTTGTGGTACGAATACTAATATTGAAATAACAAGTCAGAATCATGGTTTTGCCATAGATCCAAATTCCTTATCTAATGACTTAGTTGAAATAACCCACTTAAATCTTAATGATAAAACTGTAGCCGGATTGAAACTTATAAATAAGCCTATATTTAGTGTTCAATATCACCCAGAAGCAAGTCCTGGTCCTCATGATTCAGATTATTTATTTGAAAAATTTGTTTCTCTAATGTTAGAGAGATGTTGACATATTGATTCTTTTTGATTTGATAATTACATTTAGTAAACTAAATTTTTTTGGAGGGATTGAATCATAGAAGATTTCCAAAAGTTAACTGTTTCTTTAAGAGGCAACATTGAAATAAACGCAAATATTATTGTTTTTACTTTAAAAGGGCAATTAGACGCATTTTCTGAAAAACAATTTAAAACTTTTATTACCAATACCCTTAAAAAAGAACCTCTGTCATTTGTAATTGATTTAAGTAAAATAGATTTTCTTGATTCATCCGGTTTGGGTGCCCTTGTTCAAACTTCCAAGGAATGCAAAAAACTTAAACTTGGGTTTTCTGTAGTTGGAAATTCTAGAGTTGCTCAAACTATAAAATTAGTAAGATTAGCAGATTTTCTTAATTTGAAAGCCAATCTTCAAGAAGCCCTTCTCTATTTGAAGAATTGAATTATTGGATACAAAATCTTGCCCCTCATGGTTCTCCTGATGAGATAGGTGTTATTCAACTTGCTTGGCTAGGGGATTCTGTATGGGAGTTACATCAAAGATTACGCCACATTCAGATCCCATTAAAATCAAGAGATCTTCATCTTTCAGTTGTTAATGAAGTAAAAGCTCAAGCTCAATCAAAATCATTAGATGAGATAGAACATTTATTAAATTCATTTGAAATTAATTTAATAAGACGAGCTAGAAATAAAACAAAGAGATTTCCAAAATCTTCAGATCCTGCAATCTATTCGAGAGCAACAGGTTTTGAAGCTTTAGTTGGTTGGTTATTTCTAAAAGACCCTAAAAGATTGTCTAAAATTTTTGAATACCTAGAGTGTAAATAACCTATTAAATTTATGAAAAACTTTTCTAAAAATAATTATTCAAAAAAAAGTAATGATACAGAAAATAGAAGATCAAAATCAAAAAATAATTACAAATCCAATAGTTTTCAAGAGGAAAGATTTAACTCCAGTAAAAATAATACTTATGAAAGAAATAATTTTGATAAGGGGAATGATTTAAATACACGAGATAATTTTAAAAGGAGAGACGATTTTAATAGAAGAGATAATTTTAAAAGGAGAGACGATTCTAGTAGAAGAGACGATTTTAATAGAAGAGATAATTTTAAAAGGAGAGACGATTATCAAAGAAAAGACGATATTAAAAGTAATGAATACAGCTACTTAAAATCTAAAGAAAAACCTAGAAATAGTTTTAATCAACCACAAACAAGATTTTCCTCTAACGCTCCGCAAACTGAAAATTATTCTGAAAACAGTTCAAAAAAATTTCAACTAAGTTCAAATGAAAGAAATTTTGAAGACTGGATTTGGGGTAAGCATTCTGTTTTTGCTGCTTTAAATAGTGAAAGACCAATTAATAGAATTTGGTGTACTTCCGAAATTTTTTCTTCAGAAAAATTTTACCTATTATTAAAAGACCTTAAGTCAAAAGGTGTTTTAATAGAAGAGGTCACTTGGTCTAGACTCTCTCAACTAACTTCCGGAGCCGTTCATCAAGGAGTTGCTTTACAGCATGCTTCTACTGAGTCAATATCTTTAGAAAAATTAATTGATATATCGAAAAGTAAATCCTCAAATCCTATTATTGTTGCATTGGATGGTGTGACAGATCCTCACAATTTTGGCGCAATTATTAGATCAGCAGAAGCTTTTGATTGCAAAGGTATTATTGTTCCTCAAAGAAGATCTGCAGGTTTAACTGGAACTGTTGCTAAAGTTGCTGCTGGAGCATTAGAGCATATACCTGTAAGCAGAGTAGTAAATCTAAATAGAGCTATTGATCAATTAAAGAAAAAGGGGTTTATCATTATTGGTTTATCTGGAGATGGGCAAGTTCCTATTTCAGAATTCAAAGAAAAAGCTCCTTTTCTTGTAATAGTTGGAGCAGAAAATAAAGGAATCTCTTTGTTAGTCCAAAAAAAATGCGATTATTTACTAAGTATTCCTCTTAAAGGGAAAACTTCAAGCTTAAATGCCTCCGTGGCAGCTGCTATTTCCTTATGTTATATATCAAATAATTAACTTTAATATCTTGTAAAACTGGTTATTTTGAATACTTATTTATAGTTATTTCAATATATTTATTTATTTAATAAACATTAATTGAATAATTAGTAAAAAATTGTATAGAATTTAACAAGAATTGATGGTCTTTAAAAGAGGGCCAAAAAAATTGATTAGAAATTTAGGTAACAAACTTGGTTTAGCTTGGTGGGCTAAAGTTGATACTACAAGCCCTTCCACAACTTATTGGTATGGTCCGTTTCTTACAAAACGTAGTCTTAAAAAAAATCTAGAACAATTTCTTTCTGATCTTTCGGAAGAGGGCTCAAAAGATATTAAACACAATATAGTTAGATGTAATAAAGAAGAACCTTTAACTGTTTGATAACTAACTTAATCTAAATACTCGATTTTGATATGAACTTTAATTCTTTTAGAAAGGAAATTAATAGTGGAAATGCTTCAGTTAAGGAATTAGTTAATGAATTCTTTTTAAAAATAGATTCAATAAATCCAAAAATAAATGCTTATACTTGCTTAACAAAAAACATTGCTTATTCTCAAGCTGTAAACATTGATAATTTAATTACTAACAATCAACAACTTCCTCCGCTTGCAGGAATACCTATTGCAATAAAAGATAATATTTGTACGAAGGGAGTTGTCACCTCTTGTTCAAGTAAAATGCTTAAAGACTTTGTTTCTCCATACGAGTCTTCTGCCTCAGGTAAATTATGGTCATCAGGCGGTATTTGCTTAGGGAAAACTAATTTAGATGAATTTGCGATGGGAAGTTCGACTGAAACTTCCGTATTTGGTACGACCTCAAATCCATGGGATGTAAATAGAGTACCTGGTGGAAGTTCTGGTGGTAGTGCCGCTTCAGTAGCTGCTGGTCTATGCTTAGCCGCTATTGGATCAGATACGGGAGGCTCAATAAGGCAGCCAGCATCTTTTTGTGGAGTTGTAGGCCTAAAACCAACATACGGAAGAGTTAGCAGATGGGGACTAATTGCATTTGCAAGTTCTCTAGATCAAATAGGTCCAATTACAAATACTGTTTCAGATGCAGCTGAGATCCTTTATTCAATTTCTGGTAAGGATAATCTTGATTCAACATGTCTTGATAAACCAGTCCCTAATTACTTGTCAGAGTTAGACAAATCTATTAAAGGAATTAAAATAGGTATTATCGAGGAATGTTTTGATCATCCAGGCCTTGATTCTGAAGTTAAGGAATCAGTTTTATCCAGTGTTGAAAGATTCAGATCTTTGGGTGCTGAAATTCACGACATAAAGTGTCCAAGATTTAATGATGGTATCGCAACTTATTATGTTATTGCTCCATGTGAGGCTTCAGCTAATTTAGCAAGATATGATGGGGTTAAATATGGATACAGATCAGAAGGTGATTCTAATTTATTAGAAATGACATCTAAGAGTAGAGCTGAAGGCTTTGGGGATGAAGTACAAAGACGAATTTTGATTGGTACCTATGCTTTGTCTGCAGGGTATAGTGATGCATATTACAAAAAAGCTCAGAGAGTTAGAACTTTAATTAGAAGGGACTTTGATAACGCTTTTAATGAAGTTGATGTTTTATTGACCCCCACATGTCCTACAACAGCATTTTTAAAAGGAGATTTTGTAAATGACCCCTTATCAATGTATTTGTCTGATCTTTTAACTGTTCCAGTGAATCTAGCTGGACTCCCAGCTATCAGCATCCCGTGTGGATTTGATAAAAAGGGCTTACCTATAGGTCTTCAATTAATAGGAAACGTTTTGGAGGAGCATCGGATATTGAATGTTGCAAATATATTTGAAAAGGATGCTGAAGTTATGAATAGGAAACCCAATATTGAAATTTGAATTAATAATTAATTTGTATTAGTAAAATATAGAATTTTTCGAAATATTCTCTATCTTATAAATATAAATTGGTTAAACATGGGATTTGTTCCACTACATAATCATAGCGATTACAGTCTTCTAGATGGAGCAAGTCAAGTTTCGAATATTGTTGATAGAGCTTCTGAACTTGGAATGGATTCAATTGCTTTGACCGATCATGGAGTAATGTATGGCGTTCTTGATTTAGTAAAAAAATGCAAAAATAAGGGTATAAAACCAATCATTGGTAATGAAATGTACATTATCAATGGATCCATAGATGATCCTCAGCCAAAAAAGGAAAAAAGATACCATTTGGTAGTATTAGCCAAAAATCATACAGGCTATAAGAATCTTGTAAAGTTAACAACAATTAGCCATCTTAATGGTATGAGGGGCAGAGGTATCTTTTCTAGACCTTGTATTGATAAATCTCTTTTAGAAAAATATAATGATGGTCTTATTATTTCAACAGCATGTTTAGGTGGAGAGATTCCTCAAGCAATCTTAAAAGGAAGGATTGATGTCGCTGAGAATACTGCTGTTTGGTATAAGAAATTATTTGGAGATGATTTTTATCTAGAAATACAAGATCATGGTTCTATTGAAGACAGAATTGTAAATGTTGAATTAATAAGAATCGGAAAAGAGCACCAAATTAAAGTTATTGCTACTAATGATGCTCATTACATCTCAAACATGGATGTTGAAGCTCATGATGCCTTACTTTGTGTTCTTACGGGAAAATTAATAAGTGACGAAAAGAGATTGAGATATACGGGAACAGAATATATCAAAAGTGAGGATGAAATGCTTAGACTTTTTAACGATCATATTGATAAAGAATCTATTAAAGAAGCAATAAATAATACGGTTGTGGTTTCACAAAAGATTGAGGAATTTGAGTTGTTCGGTACCTATAGGATGCCAAAATTTCCCTTAAAAGAAGAGAATGACTCTTTATCATTTTTAACGAAAATAACAAAGCAGGGTCTTTTAAGTAGGCTTAATAAATCTAATTTGGATGAAGTTGATGAAATTTATAAGAAAAGGTTAACGTCTGAATTAAAAATAATAAATGACATGGGATTCCCAGACTATTTCTTAGTCGTGTGGGATTATATAAAGTTTGCTAGAGATAGTTCAATTCCTGTTGGCCCAGGGCGAGGCTCTGCTGCAGGTTCACTTGTAGCATATGCTCTTCAAATTACAAACATTGATCCAGTTAAGCATGGATTATTATTTGAGAGATTTTTAAATCCTGCAAGAAAATCTATGCCTGATATTGATACTGATTTTTGTATCGATAGGAGAAATGAAGTTATTGATTATGTGACCAAAAGATATGGCGAAGATAAAGTTGCGCAAATAATTACTTTTAATAAAATGACATCGAAAGCAGTATTAAAGGACGTCGCTAGAGTTCTAGATATTCCCTATGGGGAATCGGATAAGTTGGCTAAGTTAATACCAGTTGTAAGGGGAAAACCTTATAATCTTAATGAAATGATTGATAAAAAATCACCTAGTCCTGAATTTAGGGATAAATATTTAAAAGATATCAAGGTAAAAAGATGGGTTGATTTAGCATTAAGAATTGAAGGGACAAATAAAACTTATGGTGTTCATGCAGCAGGAGTTGTCATAGCATCTGAGCCTCTAGATATGCTTGTACCACTGCAGAGGAATAATGATGGACAAATTATTACTCAATATGCAATGGATGATATTGAATCATTAGGCTTATTAAAAATGGACTTCTTAGGCCTTAAAAATCTTACAATGATAGATAAGACTATATCTTTAATTGAAACTTCCACAGGACAAAAAATAAATATCGATGAATTACCTCCAAACGATAATAAAACTTTTGATCTTATTGGAAGAGGAGATTTAGAAGGCATCTTTCAATTAGAATCATCTGGGATGAAACAAGTTGTTAAAGACTTTAAGCCCAATTCTCTTGAAGATATCTCCTCTATTTTGGCTTTATACAGGCCTGGTCCTCTTGATGCTGGTCTTATACCAAAGTTTATCAATAGAAAAAACGGGAGTGAAAAAATAGATTTCCCTCATCCTTTCATTGAATCTATTCTCACTGAAACTTACGGAATAATGGTTTATCAAGAGCAAATCATGAAAATTGCTCAAGATTTGGCAGGCTATTCTCTTGGCGACGCCGACTTATTGCGCAGAGCAATGGGAAAGAAAAAAGTATCTGAGATGGTTAAACATCGTAATATTTTCATTGAGGGATCCTGTAAAAAAGGGGTAGATAAAAAAATTGCTAATGATCTTTTTGATCAAATGGTCTTATTCGCTGAATATTGTTTTAATAAAAGTCATTCCACTGCATATGGAGCAGTAACTTACCAAACTGCTTTTTTAAAAGCACATTATCCAGTAGCTTATATGGCTTCGCTTCTAACTGTTAATGCTGGTTCAAGCGACAAAATGCAGAGATATATTTCTAATTGTTATTCAATGGGAATCGAAGTCATCTCACCAAGTATAAATTCATCGGGAATTGATTTTACTATTAAAAAGGATCAGATTTTATTTGGATTATCTGCTATTAAAAATCTAGGTGATTCAGCTATAAGAAATATAATAGATAATCGTAATAAACTAGGAAGCTTTAAATCATTTTCTGATTTATGTGATCGTTTACCTTCTAATATTTTAAATAAAAGGAATATTGAATCATTAATTCATTGTGGAGCCCTTGATGAATTTTCTGAAAATAATAATAGAGCTCAACTTTTTTCCGATCTTGAATATGTAATGGAATGGGCATCATCACGCAATCGTGATCGGATCTCAGGACAAGGGAATTTATTCGATTCAATTAGTAAAAACGAAAACAAAGACTTTTCATTATCTCAAGGATCAAAAGTTGAAGATTACTCCTTAATTGAAAAGCTTAAATTAGAAAAGCAACTTTTAGGTTTTTATTTATCAGATCATCCTCTAAAACATCTTGCAAAGCCAGCTAAACTTGTTTCTCCTATAAGTATCTCTCAATTAGAAAACTCCCACGACAGAACGAAAGTCTCTTTGGTTGGAATGATTCCCGAGTTAAAGCAAATTACTACAAGAAAAGGTGACAGAATGGCTATTGTTCAACTAGAAGATCTTTCTGGAAGTTGTGAGGCAATAGTGTTTCCCAAAACATATTGTAGATTATCTGAATTTTTACTTACTGATACCAGACTATTAGTTTGGGGCACTATTGATAAAAAGAGTGATAAGACTCAATTAATTATTGATGATTGTAGAGAAATTGATAATCTAAAGTTACTTGTCATTGATCTTGATAGTTCCCAAGCCTCAGATATAAGGATTCAAAACACAATAAGAGATTGTTTAGTTAAATTTAAACCAGATCGAGATAAATGTGGAATTAAAATTCCAGTATTAGCGGCTGTTAAGAATAATGAATCTATAACCTATGTTAAATTTGGAGATCAATTTTGTGTTGGAGATATTCTCGGTGTTTCTAAATTACTCTCTGACAAATCTTTTCAAGTAAATTTGAAATCTTTGATTGCATAAGTTACTTTTTCTTATCAAAGTTTTGAGAGGCTGGTTTAAATGCAGCTTTTGCTCTTTCAATATTCAAGGGGATATTTTCTATACCAAAAAAACTTCCTGGCTCTTTATCCCAACTTGCAGATAATATCCCAAAACTTAAACCCCCTAGTCCCAATAAGAAGAATAATGCTGATATAGCTATTGTTGAGGAAGGAGGGATTTCGGCAATATTTCTTGTGACAATTATATAACTTACAACAAATACAGACATACCCATAATTGTTGGTATTCCAGCCGTAAAAAATATTCTTCTAGCCATCCTGTCAGCAACGTATTTTGGTATGCCGCTAGATTGTTTAGTTTTTGGGGTTATTGTGGGAACTTTTTTTTCAATATTTCTAAAGGCGTCAACTTCGGATATTTTTTTCTTTTTTGTGAAATTTTTCTTTTTAGCTTGTTTTTTTTTCATTAATAGAAATCAGCCTCTGATTCCAATTTTTTTAATTAAATCTTGAAAGTTCTGGGGATTTTTACTTTTTATGTATGATAATAATCTTTTTCTTTTTCCTATCATTTTTAATAGACCTTGTCTTGATGCATAATCGTGAATATTTCCTTGTAAATGGTCACTTAATTTTGAAATTCTTTCAGAAAGCATAGCAACTTGCACTTCAACAGAACCTGTATCTGTTGCATGTACTTGATGTGATTCAATTAGTTTTTGTTTTTCGGCTGTATCTAGAGTCATGAAAATTTTCTACTTATATACATTTTACTACGTTATTGGCCTAAATTACTATTATTGTTTGTCTAAATATTTCATTGCTTCTTTTAATAAGTTTTCAAAAGAAATAGAATCTTTTTCTAAAGAGGAATTTTTATTATTTTTAATATTATTAATAAGTTTTGGTAATAATTTTTTAATTTCTTTCTTGGGATAATTTAAAGATTGAAGTGTTAAATCAATATCTTTAAAAATTGAATCTAAGTCAATATTTTCTTCAAGGAAATTATTTTTATTTAAATTCTCTTTTTCAATTTGTGTTTTGATTACCTTGCTTTTTAATTCAAGGATTATTCGGTCAGTCATTTTTTGCCCAATTCCTTGAACAGAGCTAATCGATTTTTTGTCATTATTTGCAATTGAATTAATTAATTGATTTACAGAAAACTTATTTAATAAAGCCATCCCGATTTGGGAGCCAATACCTTTAATATTTAAAATTTGAATAAAGAAATCTCTTTGCTCCTTGGAGTTAAAACCAAAGAGCATATCAGAATCTTCTTTTTTTATGTGTTTTAGCCAGAGTATTATGTCTTTTTCAGAAATTTTATTTGTATTTATATCCAAAATGACAGATTCCAGGGTCTGAATTTCGTAACCTAATCCCTGACAGTTTATTAATATATAAAATTTATTATTAGCTTGCCATGAACTAACTAATTCTCCCTTAATCCAACTAATCAATTAACCACCATCCACCTGACATCCAAGAAGAGCCCCTGCTGTTCCTCCTGCTGGAACAGCCCAAAATCTATCTTTGCCTCTAGAAGAAGAAAGTGCTATGCCAGCCCCAAGTAGTCCGCCTATTACTGACCCCTCACTACAGTCATTATCATCAATATTTTTGGCCTTTTCTCCTCCACATGGAATTTCAACATCAATTTCGTAATTTCTTACATAACCAGGATTTGATTTTGTTCCTGGAATATATTCTTCCCTATATTCAGTCCTAGTGCATGTTACAGATTTAGGAGTTGAAGCATTTAATTGAAGAAATGGATAAAGACTGAAAAATCCTAATAAGAAAAGTTTCATTACAAACATACTTTTTTTTATTTTAAATCTTTTTTAGCTTTTTGCTAGTAGAAATAATAGTTCCTAACAAAACAAGTACTGCACCAATTATGAAGTTAAAATTTATGAATTCATTGAAGAACAGAATACCCCATAAAGATCCAAAGATTACTTGTAAATAGTTTATCGTCGCCGCCTCTGAGGTCGGTAATTTTTTTAATCCAATTGTCAAAAATGTTTGCCCAGCTTGTGTAAATATCCCAATACCGATTATCCAAGTTAAATCATTAATATTGGGTGTTACCCAATTGAATAATACTATTGGAGATAATGTAATTACAGAAATTAACGGAAAGTATTTAATTATTATGAAAATATCTTCTGTTAATGAAAGTTTCTTCACGGTTATGTAAGCCAGGGCTGTTGAAATAGCGCCAAGAAAAGCTATTAATACTGTTAATTTATTTAGCTCAATGTTTAAACTCGATAATTGATATGGATTTAAGATTATTAATATTCCTAACCAACCTATTAATGATGCGTTAATTAAATTCTTAGTAATCTTCTCTTTTATTAGAATTCCTGCAAACATAGCTATAAAAATAGGATATGTATATTGAATAACAGTAGAAATATTAAGAGGCATATTTTTAATAGCATAAAATATACAAACCAATGCTATTGTCCCTAAAAGACCTCTTAAAATTAGTAATGGTTTGTTATTCCCCCAGGGATTTATTTTCTTTTTACTTATTACCAAAGAAGTTATTAACAAGCTTATCAATGATCTAAAAAATACTAATTCATATATCGGTATTCTATTGTCAATTATTTTTACGCAAACAGTCATAAGGCTGAAGAAAAAAGATGCCAATATTAGATTTACTTTTTTAAATGAATTATTTTTTTGATTAAAAGATTCTATAAGCATTATTAAAAATAATTTTTTTGTGAAATAAAGTAGATTCTTTTAAAAAATTGACCTATAACAATATGATAATTAGGAATTCTTTTTAGAAAAATAAATAAATGGGACCTTCTATACATCCAAGAACTATTCAGGAGGTTAAGGATAAAGCAGATATTGTAGATGTTATTTCTGAACATATTGTATTAAAGAAAAAAGGAAAAGAATTTGTTGGTATATGCCCTTTTCATGATGATAGTAAGCCATCTATGACGGTTTCTCCTGCGAAACAATTTTATTATTGTTTCTCTTGTGGAGCTGGAGGAAATTCCATAAAATTTTTGATGGAGTTTACACGTAATAACTTTACTGATGTTGTTCTTTCACTTGCAAAAAAGAATGATATTAATGTAATAAATGTTGAAGGGCCTCAACAAGAAATTTATAAAAAACAATTATCGAGAAGAGAAGAACTGTATAAGATTCTTCGTGTATCAAAGGATTGGTTTAAGTCTCAATTAAATAATTCCTTGGGTAAGGAAGCACATCATTATTTAACTTCACAAAGAAAATTAAATATTAAAAATATTAATGATTTTGAATTAGGCTATGCACCTAATTCATGGAATGATTTATTCAATTATCTTTCAAAAGTAGAGAAATTTCCTTTAAAGTTAATTTTAAGTGCAGGTCTTGTTGTCTCAAAGGAAAATTCAGATAAGGTCTACGATCGCTTTAGAAATAGATTGATGGTTCCTATTTTTGATATGCAAGGGCGTGTAGTTGCTTTTGGGGGAAGATCTCTTGATGGTAAGGAACCTAAATATTTAAATTCTCCCGAATCTGAAGTTTTTGAAAAGGGTAAAATGTTGTTTGCTTTTGATAAAGCATCCAGCAATATTAGAAAAAGAGACAAAGCAGTGGTAGTGGAAGGTTATTTCGATGTTATTTCACTTCATTCAAAAGGTATTACAAATTCTGTTGCTTCTCTTGGAACGGCACTAAACAAATATCAAATCTCCCAACTTTGTAGATGCACTGATAGTAAAAATATAATAATTAACTTTGATTCTGATAATGCAGGAAGATTAGCTACAAAAAGAGTTATAAACGAAGTTGAAGGTTTATCTCTTCACGATCAAATAAACCTAAAAATACTTCAAATAAAATCATTTAAAGATCCTGATGAGTATCTTAAAGTAAATACACCAGGAGACTATTTTAACTTAATTGACAATGCCTCTTTCTGGATTGATTGGGAGATTGATCAGATTTTTGATAATAAAGACTTATCTAAATCCGATATTTTTCAGAGCGTTATTTCTTCTTTAGTTAAGTTATTAAGCAAATTACCTCAGTCTGCTACTAGAACCCACTATTTGCAAAAAGTCTCTGAAAGATTGAGTATGGGTCAAGCGAGATTAGCTATTAAATTTGAAGAAGATTTAAGAAAACAAGTTAAAGGGTTTCGTTGGCATGGTAGATCAAAAAAATTTGAACAGCCAAATGAAGTTAGTCAACGAGAGAAAAACGAATCAGAGATTATTTATTACTATCTCCATTCCCCTAAACATAGACTTTTTATCCGTGAAGAATTACTTAAAAGAGAAATAGAAATCTTTAATACTGAATATATTCGTCTTATTTGGGAATCTATTTCATCAATAGAAGTAAATAATTTAAGTTCAAATTACTTAGACGATTTGAAAGATCCTAATAATAAAAAATTAATTGATGATTTTATTTCAATTAACTTGATTTCACATTTGCCTGATCACTTAGCTCTCAATAATTTAGAAGTCTCAAATAAAATCAATACTTTTATTAATCCAGATGAATTGTTTTTAACCACTTTAAAAAATCCTAAACATAATATTCTGGGAACTTTGTCTCTTCTTGAAAGATATAAATCATTAAAAAGATGTAGACATCTTATTGAATCCTGGGGTTCTCAAAGACTTAAAACTTTAGAAAACTGTATTTCTATTTTAATCGACAATTCCTCCTTAGAAACTCCAGATTCTAATATAGAAATTGAAGAGGTCTTCAAAGATTTAAACTCTGATGCTATAAAATTTCAAGAATTATATTATCTAGAAAGACAGCATATCAATCTTCTTGATAAACAACGTTGTGGAATTTTTTCTTCTAACTAATAAATTTTTAAGAATTTATAAACAATAACTTTTCAGTATCTCTTTTACTTTTCTTGGCTTGTCTTCCATAATATAAGCTTCTAACTCTTTATAATAATTTCCAGATATTTGTACTGAAGAATTTAAAGCTTTTAATTTCCCTTCATGTATTTTATCTTCTATATTTTTTATTACTCCTGTAGGTTTATTGTTATTGCATGACTGCACTAGATGTGTCGTCTCATGTCTTAAAGCTCTTCTTATATAAAGATTTGTTTTGTGATTATCGTAACTTTTGCCTTTTCTGTATCCTCCTAATTTTTTGGCATTTTTTGTGCAAATAACGATCGCTTTTTCTTTTCTTTTATAAAAACCAACAAACTTTTTATCTATAAGACAAAGAGCTGTATTTTCTTCGATTGTATTATTTGATTTATTTATCAGTTCTATTATCTCTTTATCGATTTTGCTTAAAAATAATATAAATTCCATATCCTATTTTTATATCATTATATTTGGAATTTTTGTAATATCTGTTGTAGATCCAGAACTTAATGAATTTCTATTCACTGCCCATTCTTGTGGTTTTTTTGCAATTGCCCATGTAATTACTTCATTCTTAAATTTTTTATTCAAGGAGTCAATTGTTTTCATAAGACGGATTGATTTTCTTGATTTTTCTTGAGATTCGTAATTGATAATTGATTGTTGTAAATATTTGCAATTAGTTAAATCCTGCATTAAAACCCCAGCTTTTGATAATTTATATTCCGGAGTATAAATTTCTTTAGATAATGCAAGTACTATTTTTAAAATAGTACTTGTGTTATCTGTTGCATTTATAAGTTTTTTATAAGCACTTTTTTGATAAGTATGATTTGAATAATAACTAGTTCTTGCAAATACAGTAATGGTAGATGATTTTAATCCTTGACTTCTCATTTTCTCGGATGCTTTTATTGTATAAATTGCTAATGCTTGAGTTAAATCTTCTAATTTTGTGATTGGTTTTCCAAAACTTCTACTTACTTGAATCTCTTTCTTGGGCTTCTTAATTGTTTCTATCGGAAGACATTTATTACCTTTTAATTCCATTTGTAATCTTTTCCCTATGATTCCTAATTTCTTAATAATTTCATCTTCATCCATATCTCTTAATTCATTTGCATTTTTAATCCCTTTGCTTTGTAACCAATTAGATGTTTGTTTCCCAATACCCCATATCTTTTCTACACTAATTTTTCTTAAATAATCACTCTCATCATAGATTCTATCTAAATCGAATATTCCTGCTGAAGAATCTATATTCTTAGCGAGCTTATTAGCAATTTTTGCTCTTACTTTGTTTTCTGCTATTCCTATTGTTAAAGTTATTCCTAGGTTTTGATATATTAAGCACCTTACTTTTCTTGCCCAAGGATTTAAATTCTTATCTTTAGGTCTAAGAATTGAAACAAAGGCTTCATCAATAGAATAAATCTCTATCTCTTCAGAATAGTCCTTTAATAAATTCATTAACCTCTTGCTCATATCACCATAGAGCGAATAATTTGAACTTAAAACTGCCACCCCTAGGCTATTCATTCTTTCTTTGACTTTAAAATAAGGAATTCCCATTTTTATTTTCAAAGCACGAGCTTCAGGACTTCTTGCGATAATACATCCGTCGTTATTAGATAATATTACTACTGGTTTATTCCTTAAATACGGGTTGATACTTTGTTCGCATGACGCGTAGAAATTATTGGCATCTATAAGAGCTATTGCTTCAGTATTTGAGCTTTTGCTTTTCATAAGTAACTATGTATTGAATAGATTACAACCCCCCAAATTTGTATATCAATATGATTTCTAAAACTGAAGTCTGGATACTTATGATTTTCTGCTTTTAAATATAATTCATTATTTTTTATGGATAATCTTTTTATCGTAAATTCTCCATCTATCATCGCAATAATAATATTACCTGGCTTAGCAGTTAGACTCTTATCTACTATTATTAAATCTTTATCTTTAATTCCTGAATTGATCATTGAGTCACCTTTGACTCTAAGAAAAAAAGTACTAAAAGGATTAGATATTAAATGCTCGTTCAAATCAATATTTTCTTCAGTATAGTCATCTGCAGGAGAGGGAAAACCTGCTGAGACCGAATCACTTAATAATGGAATTTTGACCTTTTTAAAATTTAAATCAGAAGAACGCAAAACTTTAACGGATAGTATATATGTACTATATATTAAAGTTTTTAAGTTGTGTTTGTTCTAAGGGTTTTATGTATTAATCTTAAATCTTCTGTTTAGGCGCGATGATAAGGCGAACCATTAGAAATAGAAATAGCTCTATAAATTTGTTCGATAAGAATTAATCTTGCAAGTTCATGAGGAAAAGTAAGAGGGGAGAGGCTTAGTAGAAGATGCGATTTATTTTTTATATCTGAAGGAATTCCATCAGCGTCTCCAATAAGGAAATTAATTTTTTTATTTTTAAAATTTAAAAGTAAAGAAGTTAGTTCAATTGAATTAAATAATTGTCCTTCTTCAGTAAGGCAAATAATAATATTATTAACTCTAATATTATCTATATTAAATCTCTTAGACTCATTAATAATAAGATCAGGCATTCTTTTTTTGTATTGATTAATTCCTTCTCTTATCCAATCTTTTTTTATTTTACCAATAGCATTTATTGATAACCTATTAGTTTGAAGCATCGAAAAAAAAGAAATCTTTCTTTATTCATCAAGAAGATAATTAAATTCGTCATATAGTTCTTCCTCAATCGATAAATTCTTTGAGCAATTAGTTTTTCTAGAATTTATATTATAAAAACTATCCTCACTTTTTTTTAATAATTGAATTGTATCTAATGTCTCATTAATATTATCTGCATTGTCAATTATAGAATAAAAAACTTCAGATGGTTCTTCAACTTTATGGGAATTATTAGGTTCTTGATGATTTTTATTTGAATTATTATTGCTAATTAAATTATTTTTTTTAATAAAAGTATTGAGTTTACCTAAATTTCTTTTTGATAGGCCCATACTAATTAATAAAGATATAAGATATACATCTACTTTAAACATATTATTTCTCTTTTGGATGAATTTTAAAAACCATCATCAAAAAAAAAGATTTGGACAACATTGGTTAGTTAACAATTTAATATTAGAGAAAATCAAAGAGGTAGCTGAACTTGAAGAAAAAGATTTTATTCTAGAAATTGGTCCCGGAAGAGGGGCTTTAACATCGAAATTGCTAGATTCGAAAATTAGTAGATTACATGCTGTTGAGTTGGATAAAGATTTAATTGATCTTTTAAATAATAAATTTAAAAATGATAAAAATTTTACACTTGAACAAGGAGATATTCTTTCAACAAATCTTGAATCAATAAATAAAAAGATTACAAAAGTGATCGCTAATATCCCATATAATATTACAGGCCCAATATTGGAAATTTTCGTCGGAAGATTAGGCATAATTAGCAAAAATAATTATAAGAAAATAATTTTCTTAATGCAAAAGGACGTTGTAGATAGGATCTTAGCTAAGGATGGCAATACGAAGGCAGGGGCTCTAAGTGTACGAATGCAACTCATCTCTAATATAAGAAGAATATGTGATGTTCCTCCATCTTCTTTTAACCCACCTCCAAAAGTGTTTTCTTCTTTGGTTGTTTTTGAACCATTGAGACCAGAGATGCGTTTAGATATAAAAGTAGAGAAATATTTAGATAAACTTCTTAGGATTTCATTTAACTCAAGAAGAAAAATGATAAGAAATACTCTTAATTCAATACTTTCAGAGGCTGAGATAAAGAAATTATCAGAATCATCTGAAATATGCTTTAATTCAAGACCTCAAGATATTTCAATTAATAAATGGATTAAGCTTGCAGAGGCTTGTATTAAAATAACAAATAACAAATAGCAAAATGTCAAAATTATCTACAACTAAAATTTGTGTTAGATCACCTGCAAAGATTAACCTTCATCTTGAAATTATCGGAAAAAGAGAGGACGGATATCATGAATTAGCAATGATAATGCAGAATATTGATCTTTCTGACTATATAGAATTTGAGAATAATCAAATTGGCGAGATTAAATTAAATTCGAATAGCAAAGATCTAAGTCTTAATGATGATAACTTAATAATAAAAGCAGCAAATCATATAAAGGAGATATCGAAAGATAAAGAATTAGGGGCTAATATCTTTTTAAAAAAGAATATTCCTATCGGTGCCGGTTTAGCTGGTGGGTCTAGTAATGCAGCTGCAACGTTAGTTGGACTTAATAAATTATGGGACTTGAATCTTGATTACGAAACTATTCTTTTACTTGCAGCAAAACTAGGTTCTGATGTGCCTTTCTTTGTAGATGGAGGTTGCCAATTCTGTTTTGGCAGGGGAGAAATTCTTGAAAAATATAATTCAAAATTTGATTACGGTGTAATACTTTTAAAAAATCCAAATATTTCAATCTCAACTATAGATACTTATAAAAAATATAGTAAAGAATTTTGTCCAAAATATTGTACTGAAACTCAGAAAACAAAAGACATCAGAAATGATTTAAGAATAAACGGATTCAAAGATAATAAATTTTTAGGGCAAAGGATAAAAGTAAAAAATGATTTACAAGTTATTGTTGAGAAAGAAAATGATTCTGTAAAGAAAGCATTATATTTACTTTCAAATTTACAAAATTGTTTTTCATTCTCAATGAGTGGATCTGGTCCAACATGTTTTGCTCTTTTTAAGAATATAAATATAGCTACTGAAGTTTTTGAACAAAATCATAAAATGTTTAATAATAATGGATTCGAAGCGTGGGTTTGTAAATTAATTAATAACGGAATTACCTTTTTGTAAAAATATTCTTTATTTTCTTAAAAATGAAAAAAGATAAAACATCAATTAATAAACTTAATATTGAAACTCAAAATACTCCTGAAAAAGGTCCTTTAAGTTTTATTACCGGTTCTTTAACAAGTTTCGCACTCTGTATATTCTCTTATTTTATAAGTAATAAAATTGTAATTTACTTTTCACAACACAAACCCTCGAATTCATCTGAAATTGTACAAAGTATATCTTCTAGTATTAATACATTAATTATTGGATTGTCTTTTCTATTAACCTTTTCCTTTGCATTTATAGGATTAGGTCTTTTTATTGTATTTATTCGAAGTTTTTTGGTAAAAAAAAATTGAAATCCTAATATTATTAAATAAAACTTTTACTTTTTAATGTCTTTACATGACTTAGGCTTATTAATACTTTTGCTCTCTCCAGGCATGATTTTGTCAATATTACTACTTATAACTTTTGCCGAAGGAGGCTAATTCATCCTTGATGGTATAAATTTATATATATGGTAAATTAAGGAATTATTCGTGGCTAGTACTTTATTATTTAATGCTTTGAAAGAAGCAATTGATGAAGAGATGGCAAATGATGTAAACGTTTGCATTTTTGGAGAAGATGTAGGTCAATATGGTGGTTCATATAAGGTCACTAAGGATCTCTATGAAAAATATGGAGAATTAAGAGTTTTAGATACTCCAATTGCCGAAAATAGTTTTACTGGTATGGCTGTTGGTGCAGCCATGACAGGATTAAGACCGATAGTTGAAGGTATGAATATGGGATTTTTATTATTAGCCTTTAATCAAATTTCTAATAACATGGGTATGCTCAGATATACAAGTGGCGGTAATTATAAAATACCCGCAGTTGTTCGTGGTCCTGGAGGTGTTGGCAGACAACTCGGCGCTGAACATAGTCAAAGATTAGAGGCTTACTTTCACGCAGTTCCTGGGATTAAGATTGTTGCTTGTAGTACTCCTACTAATGCAAAGGGATTAATGAAAGCAGCTATAAGGGATAACAACCCTGTTCTATTTTTTGAACATGTCCTTTTATATAATCTATCTGAGGAATTGCCAGATGGAGATTATATTTGTTCTTTAGATCAAGCTGACTTAGTCAAACAGGGCAAAGATATTACGATATTAACTTATTCAAGAATGAGACATCATTGTTTAAAGGCTATTGAAGATTTAGATAAGAAAAACATTGATGTGGAATTAATTGATTTGATAAGTTTAAAACCTTTTGATATGAAAACAATTACAAAATCAATTAAAAAAACTAATAATGTAATTATTGTTGAAGAATGTATGAAAACTGGAGGTATTGGAGCAGAATTGATTGCTTTGATTACCGAAGAATGTTTTGATGATCTTGATACTAGACCTATAAGATTATCTAGTCAGGATATTCCTACCCCTTATAATGGAAACCTAGAAAATTTAACAATAATTCAACCACATCAAATAGTAGAAAAAGTCGAAGAAGTAATCAATGGGAGTATTTAAGAAATGAAAAGAAGGCAAGGTTGGCTTTTTTTTATTATTTTTCTACTTACTTTTTCTATTTATTTATTAATTAATTTTCCTTTACAATTAGGCCTTGATTTAAAAGGTGGTTCTCAACTAACTCTTCAATTGGTTAAAGAAGATGGAAAAGTTACAAAAGAAGAATTAGAAGCTGTCAATGCAGTTTTAGATAAACGTGTTAATAACTTAGGAGTGGCAGAATCTAATTTACAAACATTAGGTCGTAATCAATTAATTTTGGAGTTACCAGGTGAGCAAAACCCTTTGTCCGCTTCAAGGATATTAGGTAAAACTGCTTTATTAGAATTTAGAACTCAAAAAGAAAGTACAAGTTCCCAATTAAAAAACCTGCAATTGCAGAGATTAAAAATAAATGATTTAGTTGAACTATTCAAAATTAGTGATAAACGAAGCGAAGAAACATCTTTACTTCTTATAGATAATCTTACTGAAATAGAAAATGATTTAAATTATTCTTCTAATATTGAGCAATTATTTGAAAGATTGGTTGAAACAAAAAAATATATAAATAATGAAATTGCAAATCTATTCAATAAAACTGACTTATCAGGCAAGGATTTAATAAATGCGGGTAGAAGGCAAGAGCAAACTAATAATAATTGGGAAGTTTCATTATCCTTCAGTAATGATGGTGGTGAAAAATTTGCTGAAATTACTAAATCTATTGCAGGTACTAATAAACTTTTGTCCATTGTTCTGGATGGGGAATCTATTAGCGAAGCTAGTGTTGGTAGTCAATTCATAAATACAGGTATTACTGGGGGAGCAGCCACAATAAGTGGAAATTTTTCAGCGGAAAACGCCAGAGAATTAGAAGTTCAACTTAAGGGTGGTTCTTTACCTTTACCTATTGAGATTGTTGAAACTAATACTATTGGTCCTTTACTTGGTTCAAAAAATATTGTTAAGAGTCTTTATGCTGCTATTTGTGGATTGATATTTGTTGGAATATTTATGATTTTTAATTATAGAATTCTAGGTTTTGTTTCTGTTATTTCCTTGATTTTTTATGGTTTTTTTAACTTGGCTCTTTATTCTTTAATACCAGTAACATTAACTTTACCTGGAATTGCGGGCTTAATCTTAAGTATTGGTATGGCTGTGGATGCAAATGTTTTAATATTTGAAAGAATTAGAGAGGAACTTATAAATGGAAATACTCTTATAAGATCAATTGATAGTGGGTTTCAAAGAGCTAATTCATCTATTATCGATGGCCACATCACAACCTTTGTCAGTTGTTTTGTATTGTTTTTATTAGGAACTAATTTTGTAAAAGGATTTGCTGCAACACTTGGTATTGGAGTTGTGATAAGTTTATTTACCTCATTAAACTGTTCCAAAACTATTTTAAGATTTTTAACTACTTATCAATCTTTAAGACAAAAAAATCTTTATTTAAGCAGGTCTACTACCCTCTAATTTAATTTATTAATTATCTAGTTCATGACATCATTAAGTTTTAATTTAATTAAAAATAAAAATAAGATATTTGGATTCTCAACCTTTCTTATATTGTTAAGTTTAATAGGAATTATATATTCAACTTTTAATACTTCATATAAAAAACCTATCAATCTTGGTATGGACTTTATTGGTGGTAATGAATTAAGAATTGATAGGATTTGCAAAGAAGAATGTGAAATTATTTCTCCTGATTTAGTTATTGAACAACTGAGAACTTTTTCTAATAATAAAAATGTCTTAAATAATATTAAATTACAAATTCAAAATAATAATAGTTTAATTTCTATTCGTACTCCTTATTTAACTATTGAAGAATCAAATGATTTAATCTCTAATGTTGATAAAATTTTAGGTCCTTTAAATTATGAAAGTAAAAACTCAAGAATTATAGGTCCAAAACTTGGTAAGAAACTTCTTAAAAATTGTGCCACCTCTTTATTAGTTTCTTTATTTGCAATATCTTTATATATCTCTATTCGATTTGATAAGAAATATGCATTATTTGCTTTATTAGCTTTATTCCATGATTTAGTTATTGTTTTTGGTATTTTTTCTTGGTTAGGTGTCCTATTGTCTATTGAGGT
Source organism: Prochlorococcus sp. AG-686-J21 (assembly GCA_003210285.1). Taxonomy (GTDB): domain Bacteria; phylum Cyanobacteriota; class Cyanobacteriia; order PCC-6307; family Cyanobiaceae; genus Prochlorococcus_A. Next base: position 24,780 of record QCVS01000008.1, on the reverse strand, counting down.
AAATAGTTTGTTTGCAGTTTCTTTATTAACAATAGCTGGCTATTCCGTAAATGATACAGTTGTCATTTTTGATAGGATTAGAGAAAATTTAAAACAAAATTCAGATAACTATAATAAAACAATCCAAATTTCTGTCAATGAATCTTTTCGAAGAACATTTTTTACTAGTATTACAACATTAATGCCTTTACTTACACTTATAATTTTTGGTTCATATTCACTATTTTGGTTTTCTGTATCTTTGTCACTTGGAATTTTAATAGGAAGTTATTCAAGTATATTATTAGCACCTTCATTTCTAATAAAAGATTAAATATAAGGAGTAATTTAATGAAAATAAATTACTATTTAATTCTACTTTTTTCTTTAGTTTTAATTGACTTATCTACAGAATTAAGAATTCTAATTGATCATTTTACATTTAATTCCTTATATTTTGCATTGTCTAAACATCCTCTTTCTTTCTTTATGATTTTCTCTTATCCATATTTATATAGGAAATTAACAAAATAAAAGTCTTTAATTATCACTAACGAACTCTTTTATTAATACTTGTGTTACAACTGCAATTGGCAAAGACAAAACTAATCCTAAAGGACCAAAAATGAAAGTAAATCCAAATTGAGATATTAATGTTAATCCTGGAAGTAAATTTGTTTTCTTCTTCAAAATAGTAGGCATTATTACATAACTCTCTATATTTTGAATGATGATATAAGCCCCAAAAACAGCAACCGGTTTCCAGAAGTTATCCAAAAGTGCTATTGAGATAGGAAATATTCCACTTAAAACTGGTCCGATGTTAGGAATTATGTTTAAGACCATTGCTATAATTGCATTTGATACTACATATTTAACATCTAAAATTGATAAAACTATAAAGGATAATAAACCTACTGATAATGAACTTATAACTATAGAAAAAGTCCAATTTGTTATTGCAATATTACACTTATCTAATATGATCCTGAATTTATTTCTATAAACTTTAGGAATTACAAGGAGAACTCCTTCTTTATAAGCTTTTGGTTCAATGGATATCATAAAACTTACAACTAATACAAAGATTATTCTTATAAATCCAGATCCGAGGTTTCCTGCTAAATTAATTAAATTTATAAAACTTTCTTGAATTGCTTTGACAATAGTAGCGCTATCTGGAATTGGAACTACATCATTAACAAGGTTGAATATATCTACTACTTTCTCAGATTCTTCACCATAGAGTAAATCGTTAAATTTATTTAGGTTAGAGTTAATTAATTCATTAACTCTTGATAAACCATTTGGAAGATCAATTAATATTTCATTAAATTCACTGATGAAAGGAGGTAAGACAAGAATTGAAATAGTAAATATGAAGAATGATATTCCTACAAGAACAAAGAATAAAGAAACAAATCTTGGTAATTTTAAAATTGTTTGTATTTGATTACATAAATTACTAATTACATTCGATATTACTAATGAACAAATTATTAAAAGTACGAAATCCCTCAAGGTCCATGCTATTAAAAAGCTTATTATTACAACAGAAAATTTAAAATAGAAAGAACGATTCAATTTTCATAATCTATTTACTTCTTCTCAGAGTATCCTAATCCATTTGATTTGGCATAACTATTAGCAAATCTCATGAATCTATCAAAATCAGATTTAGTTTTCCATATATAGGTTCCTTCTAAATACATTGGTTCACCATCAACAAATTTTACTTTAACTTCTCTGGTTAAAATTTCCCCTTCAGAATCAATCATTCTCATCCCTGTAATTTCACCATCGGCAATTGAAGATAATGCTTGAGGTTTTTCGAATATAAATATTGCTTGTCCAGTAGTACCATCATTACCTCTTGTTAATCTAATTTCTGGAACAACTGGTTCATCAGTTCCTTCATAAAATTGAATTTTTGCCAAGTTATTTGCTGCCATAATAATTTAAAAATCAATTTTTTATATTGTAGATAATAAAACCATATTTCGTTAAAATCTAAGACTTCATATATTCTTTTATTAATCTCAATTTTGTTTGATCATCAAATATATCTGTCATGTTAAATGTTTTAATATTATTTTTCCCTGTTTTTTCATAGTCATAGCACTTATCATAATAATCTAAAACAGACTTACAAACCGATTCCCAGTCTTTATTTTTAATTGACTCAATAGCAATTTTTGTTCTTTGTGGACCTAATCTTTTCTTTATTCTTATAATCGCTTCTATAAGGTCTTTTTCTTTATAAACACTATAAGTGTTTATTAATTCCTCTAAACGATTTGATTCACTTTTTTTTATTTCAATTCTCTCTGCTGTTCTCATTTGACTAAAAAACTCATGAGGAATTTTACATTTTCCAATATTTGCACTTTCAGCTTCTACGAATATTTTTTTATTTTTTTTAAAGCTATTTAATTCCTCCGCGATCATATTTTCAAACTGCTCATTTGAAGGTTGTTCTTTCATCCCTAGTCCGCCAAAAGTACTTCCTCTATGGCAAGCTAAGCCTTCTAAATCAATAATCTGATAATTATTTTCACCAAGTAATTTTAATAATTTAGTTTTACCTGTACCAGTTTTACCTCCCATAATAACTATTTTCCATTCCTGAATAAAGCTTTCTAAAGTCCATTTTCTATAGGTTTTATAGCCGTCCTTTAATGTTATGCTTCTTTGATTGTATTTTTCTAGGAGCCAGGATATACTTTGCGATCTCATCCCACCTCTTGCACAGTAAATTTTTAAAGTAGATTCTTCTAATTTTGAATTATTATTTTTTGATTTATAAACAGTTATGGCTTCAAATAATTTATTAACAAGATTTTCAATTTTCATTGCTATGTATTCCAAACCTTGTATGACTGCTTTTTCTCTTCCATAATTTTTATAGATAGTTCCTACTATTGATCTCTCTTCATTATCAAATAACGGTATATTTATAGAATTTGGCATATGTCCTTTATAATATTCACTTGGACTCCTTACATCGATAATTGGTCCATTGACCTTCCTGAATTCCTCTAGTTCTTCTTTTTTTGAGTTCATGGATGGTTTTAAATATTAGATGGATTTATTAGGAATGACAAACAAAGATCAAGAAGACCACTATAAGAGTACATTAAATTTAGTTAATTTATTTGTTAAATCAAATCAACGAAAAAGAATAAATTTATTATCTGACATTGAATCTGAGGTCGAAAATTTATTTGTGATAGGAAAGAAAATACTTGATGATTTTGATCAGAATGGAGATGATTGGGCTGCAGGTTGGTTGCTGCAAGTATTAAAAAAACATAAGCCAAAATTTTTTAATGATAAAAAATATAACAATTGGTATTTTACTTCTTCAGATGAAAATATTAATTATGAAGAACTTCAGTTGAAATTATTAGAACAAAACTTTGAGGATGCTGATAGATTAACTAGTTCATATTTAAGAAAACTCGCTGGTAAGCTTGCTGAAAATCGCGGTTATGTTTTTTATAGTGAGGTCCATAACATGTCAGGTACTGATCTTCAAACGATAGATAGATTATGGAGTGTTTATTCAAATGGTAGATTTGGTTTCTCGATACAAGCTAAAATTCTAAAGTCAGTTGGAAAAAGATATGAATTGTTATGGCCAAAGATAGGATGGAAATCAGATGGATATTGGACTAGATATCCTGGTTCATTTAGTTGGTCATTAGATGCTCCCGAAGGACACATGCCATTAATTAACCAACTTAGGGGAGTTAGACTAATGGATTCTATTCTCAGACATCCAGCAATTTCATTGAGACATAATAATATTCTTTGATCTAGAGCTATTTTATAAGTTAAAATATTAATAAGACATATATAAAGTTATGTCCTTTTTTCAGGGCAAAATTCTTTTAAATTTAATTATAGATTTACTTAATAGACCAGCAATTAACTGGTCTAATTTTGAATTAAATTCTTCACTTCAATTAAATGATTTTGTAGATTTATTGTTAGAACCGTTAAATACTTCTCAATCTAGCTATCGCATTAAACTAGGCTTACATGAAGCACTTGTAAACGCTGTTACGCATGGGAATAAACTAGATCCTAATAAATCAATTAGAGTTAGAAGAATAATTACTCCTAATTGGTGTGTTTGGCAGATTCAAGATCAAGGTAATGGTTTAGAAATAAAAAAAAGATTTTATAAATTACCTGAAAAAATTAGTTCATTAAATGGGCGGGGTCTTTATATAATTAACGAGTGCTTTGATGATATTAGATGGAGTAATAAGGGTAATCGGCTCCAATTGGCCTTAAAAAGATGAATGTTTACTTGGACAAGGCTTATCTACATTAATTCCTTTTAACCACTTTATACTTTCTTCCAAATAATTTATAGTATCTTCTTCATTCTCTGAAATTAGTAATTGGCATAATGCGGCTGATATTAGTTCTGCTGATCTATTTAATTTTTTCCCCTTTAGTTTGTGCCAATCTAAGTGATCAATTTTTAACTTATTATTCAGTTTTTGGGCAAGTTGAATAATATCTTTATCCGAGTTATTCATAGTAATAATAAATTCTCTCATCATTTTATAGCAGACCAAACCTTAGTCATGAAAAATGAATTTGATTTTATATTATTAAAACCTATCTCTTTTATTTTTGAAGTTATGTCTTCTTTAATGTAATCACAATAAAAAGGTTCATGGAATGATTTATAAAAATTTTCCATTATCTGGATAAAATCAGGAGAGTCATTCTCCTGTATAGAATCAGCAAGAATTAATATTCCATCTGGTTCAAGTACTCTAAAGAATTCTTTTAAGACATTTTCTCTTACCGTTCTAGGTAATTCATGGAATAAATAAACACATGTAATTCCTTGAATACTATTATCTTCAAATGGTAAATTTTCTGCATTCCCTTTAATCAATTCAATTAAATCACCATTTAAATTTGAAATAAATCTACTAGCTTCTTTTAAGTATGATCCAGATAAATCAAGTCCTATAATTTTTTCTTTAGGAAAGGCACCTCTTAGTTGTTTGAGTGTTCTTCCGGAACCTGTAGCAACATCAAGAATTTTTAATGAACTTTTTTTTCTATTACTAAAATTATTTAATCCTTCCTTAAGAGGTTTAATTATTCTTCTTCTCATGGCATCGGCGCTTCCATTAAAAAGAATTTCTACTTGTAAATCATAAATACTTGCCGAAAAATCAGAAAGATAACCATCTGTTTGATGGTGAAAATTTCTTAAGTAATACTTTGGGTAGTTTTCATTCTCTATGTTTTTAGGAAGATCTTTATAATTTTGTTTTCTTCTTCGGTCCCATGTGTTTGGCATGTCCAGCCAAATTTTTGGATATTGGGTTAAATATCTCAGCCAAGGTTCATCAAATAGTAATTTTTGAGGATATATATTTTTTTCCGCATCATTCCAATCCTCTTCTCTAAGTAGATCCATTGAATTTTGGATATCGACTAAGAGCTTTTTATCTATATTAAAATTTCCAAGCCTATTATCAGGTAGTACAAAATTCATGATTCTTGTACTTAGTTCTTTATGAGCTAATCCAGCTATACTTTTTCCTTGTTGAAGTGTTTTATATGCAATTTTTGAAAATTGATCTTTTGCCATTTTTTAACATTACTTATATATATTTCAACAAAAAAAAAATCAATCTGAGAATTATTTGTGGTAATTCTCAAAAAGATCTTTTAAAATTTTTAAATTTCTTACTTTGACTTAAGCGTCATAGTACATAAAAAATTCATGAGGGTGGGGCCTCTGCCTTAATTGTTGAACCTCCTCATACTTCATATCAATAAAATTATCAATGAAATCTTCTGTGAATACCCCTCCAGCTAATAAATAATCTTTATCTGCTTTAAGTGCATTTAGTGAATCGTTTAGAGATGATGGAACTGTATCTATTTTTGATAGCTCCTTTGCTGGTAATTCAAATAAGTCAACGTCAACTCCATCACCAGGATCAATTTGATTCTTAATCCCATCAATACCAGCTAACATCATTACAGAAAATGCTAAATAAGGGTTAGCAAGTGCATCCCCTGATCTAAATTCTAATCTTTTAGCTTTTGGATTAGGTCCAGTTAAAGGTATCCTAACAGCTGCTGATCTATTACCCTCTGAGTAAACTAGATTTACAGGAGCTTCAAAACCTGGAACTAGTCTTTTATAGCTATTAGTTGTTGGATTAGTAAATGCAAGGAATGATGGAGCATGTTTTAATATACCTCCGATATACCACCTTGCTGTCTGAGATAGATTTGCATATGATCCTTCGCCATAAAATAGAGGTTGACCACTTTTCCATAAACTCTGATGAACATGCATGCCTGTTCCATTATCGTTAAATACTGGTTTAGGCATAAATGTAGCTGTTTTACCGTATTTTTTAGCTACGTTTCTTACGACATATTTATATGTCATAACGCTATCAGCAGAGCTAATTAAGGAATCAAATTTGATACCAAGTTCATGTTGTCCTGCTCCAGCCACTTCATGATGATGCTTCTCAGTTGGAATTCCTAATTCAGCCATTTGCAATAACATTTCAGATCTTATGTCTTGAGCGGTGTCATTAGGAGCAACTGGGAAATAGCCCTCTTTGTATTGAATTTTATAACCTAAGTTTCCACCTTCTTCTGTTCGTCCGGTATTCCAGGGAGCTTCAATAGTATCTACACTATAAAAACAACTACCTTCTTTAGAGTCATATCTAACATCATCGAATAAAAAGAATTCTGGCTCTGGTCCAAAAAATGCAGTATCTGCTATACCTGTGGAATCTAAATATTTTAATGCCTTTTGAGCTAATGATCTTGGGCACCTATCATAGGGTTCTCCACTTCGTGGCTCTTGAATAGAGCAAATCATACTTAATGTTTTATGTTTATAAAAAGGATCGATCCATGCGGTACTTGAATCTGGAACCATAGACATGTCAGATGCGTTAATCGCTTTCCAACCTCTTATAGAAGATCCATCAAAGGCAAGACCTTCAGTGAATGATTCTTCCTCAATCATGTCAGATGTCAAGGTTAGATGTTGCCATTTACCATGAATGTCAGTGAATTTTAGATCGATGAGTTCAATTCCTTCATCCTTAATTTGACTTAAAACGTCTTGGGGAGTCTTGTCCATTTCGCTATTAATACCTCCAATAAAATTAATTACTTGATGAATCTAATTATGTATCAAAGGTAACTTTTTTCAACACTTGATTGGTTCTTTGAGTATTTCAAGTTATATGTTTAACAATTGTTTACTAAAATAATGAATTTGGATGAATTTCTTTAAACATTCTTCGCTTTATTAGAGAAATTAGTTTAACTTAAAAGTAATGCTTTAAAAGGTTTTGACCGAAACAAAACTCATTTCAACTTTAAATGAAGAGAATCTACCTCATCTCGCTAAAACTTATGTTCCTCCAAGACTTTTATTAGGACCTGGTCCTTCAAATGCTCATCCCGAAGTACTTAATGCTTTAGCACTTAATCCAATAGGGCATTTAGATGAGGCATATATAGAATTAATGTCCGACGTACAAAAATTGCTTAGATATACATGGCAGTGTAATAATCGAGTAACCCTACCTATGAGTGGTACAGGTAGCGCAGCTATGGAGGCCTCTATTGCTAATTTTATAGAGCCTGGAGAAAAAATTTTAATCGCAAAAAAAGGATACTTTGGAGATCGTTTGGTTGATATGGCATCGAGGTACAAAGCAGATGTATCAGTAATTGAGAAAGAATGGGGAGAAGCGTTTACTTTTGAAGAAATAAAATATGAAATAGAAAGTAATAAACCATCAATTTTTGCTATTGTTCACGCTGAGACATCAACTGGGGTATTACAACCTCTTGAAGGTATTGGTGATGTATGCCGAAAGAATAATTGTTTGTTTTTAGTTGATGCTGTCACATCATTAGGTGCTTTAGAACTTTTTATTGATGATTGGAAAATTGATCTTGCTTATAGTTGTAGCCAAAAAGGCTTAAGCTGCCCCCCTGGACTTAGTCCTTTCACAATGAATAATCGTGCAGAGGATAAGCTTAGTTCAAGAACTTCTAAAGTTCCGAATTGGTATTTAGATTTATCGTTATTGAATAGATATTGGGGATCTGATAGGGTTTACCATCATACGGCTCCAGTGAATATGAATTTTGCAATAAGAGAGGGTTTGAGATTAATCGCTAATGAAGGCTTAGATAATATTTGGAGAAGACACAATTCTAATGCAGTTAAATTATGGAAGGGATTAGAAAGTCTAGGTATGGAGTTACATGTTTCTAGTGAATTTAGATTGCCTACTCTGACAACAGTTAAAATTCCTCCTGCAGTAGATGGGGATGCATTTAGAAATCATCTTTTGAGAAATTTTGGTATTGAGATAGGAAATGGACTAGGTTCATTGTCTGGGAAGGTTTGGCGTATTGGATTAATGGGGTATAACTCTAGTGAAGAGAATGTTGATCGATTATTAAATTTATTCGATACAGAATTAAGGAAATTTTCTATTTTTGATTCCTCATCTTTTTAAACCATAACTTAATTTTATTTTTACAATCCTTATTTAATATCCCTCCTACCACTTTCATTTTATGATGTGAGCTTTTATGCTTCGATAAATCAATGGTTCCACCGAATCCCCCTCTTTTGTAATCTTCTGCACCATATATCACTTGGCCCATTCTCGCTTGAACTAATGCTGCAGCACACATTGTACAAGGCTCTAAATTTACAATTATGCTGCATTCATTAAATCGCCAATCATTTTTAATCCGAGAAGCTTGTCTTAATGCTATTAATTCTGCATGTCCTAATGGGTCATTGTTAATTGTTCGTTTATTACTCCCTCTACCAATACATCTTCCTTTCTCATCTATTATTACTGCTGTAATTGGTAATTCAACCTTACCTACTTCCTCTGATCTTCGTAAAATGAATTTCATCCATTTAATATAATCTAAGTGTTCATTTTTTTTATGCCAATTTATAGTATTTTGGTTCATCCTATCAATTACGTTTCTTTTTTATAAATATTATAAATAACTTAATTAATAATTATTTTAAAGAATGACTTCCGATTCAATTAATAATCAAAAAAATCTATTTCCTAGCTCTTCTGGAAGTAACGAAAGTTTTCTAGTGCTTCTCAATAGAACATCTGAAATCATATGCAAATGGTTCTCAGATGCAGATAAATTAGGTCCTATGCCCATTGATAGTAACTTTGAATGTTCTGTTCCAGGTGAATATGGGAAGTCTATTGATGTTTTATTTTCTGAGATTGAAAGTCTTATTTATAGTTCTTTTAATCCAGTACATCCAGGCTCCCTTGCTCATCTAGACCCTCCACCATTAATCATTTCTATTTTGGGAGATTTAATTGCTGCTGGCTTAAATAATAATCTTCTTGCACATGAATTATCTCCAAGTGTTTCTCTTCTTGAGGAATCAATTTGTAAGTGGTTCTCAGTAAAACTAGGGTTCTCCGATTTAGCAGGTGGCGTTGCAGCAAGTGGAGGTACATTAAGTAATTTAAATGCATTAGTCGCAGCAAGAAATTATTCCGGACTTGAATCCGATCCAAAAGCAGTTTATTTAATTAGCGAAGATGCTCATTCATCATTTGAAAAATGTACACGAATTATGGGTCTTGAAAAAAATAATTTAATTAAAGTTAAAACAGATAAAGATGGCTGTATGGATATATTTGAGCTTAAAAAGACTATCGATAAATGTTTTAATGAAGGTAAAAGAATATTTGCTATTGTTGCTACTCTTGGCACAACAGTACGTGGAGCAATTGACCCAATTGATATCATTGCCAGAATCTGTAATGAAAGAAACATTTGGCTGCACATTGATGGATCCATAGGAGGCATTTTTTCAATTACTAATTTACCGATCAGTGGAATTATTAATGTAAATCTGGCTAATTCAATAACGATAAATCCACAGAAAATACTTGGAATTACAAAAACATCATCCCTATTAATAGTCTCAAATATTGAAATTCTTAAAAATACATTTTCTACAGGGTTACCTTATGTTTCTACTGAAAACAACTTTTTTAATAGAGGTGAACTAGGAATACAAGGTTCTAGACCCGCGGAAATTATAAAACTATGGTTAGGGTTGCGATTTCTGGGTATGCGAGGAATAGAGGATGTTTTAAATTTATCAATTGAGAAAAGAATATTTTTCGAAAATAATTTAGATAAGGAAAAATATGATATATTTTCTGGTCCTTTGCATATAATTTCCTTTCTCCCAAATAATATGAATAAAAATGAATCAGATTCATGGACTTTAAACAAAAGAATAAATCTTATGAAAAAGAACTTTATGATTTCTAGACCTCTATTTAAAAATAGATATTATTTGAGAGCAGTTTTTGGGAATTACAATACAAGTGAATCACATATTAATGATCTTTTAAAATTACTAAATTAAATCTGATGAAGATTAGTAGATCAAAATTAATAGCAATTATAACTGGGTTTATTTCAGTAATAATATGTATTGTATATCTACTATTAATTACTGTTTTTGACTTTAGATCATTCTTAAATGATCAAATAATTAGTCATTCTCCAAATATGGCGGCAGTTTTTGTTGAGATTTCCCTTCCTCGTTAATTCTTATATTATTTATTGCTTCTTTAATGAAATTATTTAAGGTATCTTCCCTTTTATTTAATTTGTAAATATCCTCAATTACTTCTTGTATCCCCCCATCTCCCCAATTTTTCCCATTATTAAAATATTCTTTTATTGATAAACCTACTATTTTTATTAACCAATATGAGGTTATTGACTGTAATGATTTTGAAATAAATATTGTTGTAAAATTTAAAGCTAATGCGCTTGAAATAACACTAAGTCCACCTTTCAAAATACCAAGTTTTGCTAGAGTTGTTAATAATGATTTAGATAATTCGACTGCTTCTTTTTTTGTTATCTTGAAATCGTATATTTTTGAAATCTCAAGGATCATTTGAACGTTTACAGACGTTGTTGCTATAAAATCTACAACCGGCAAAGGATTTACCAGTATGACTCCTCCGGTAATCAAAGTATATTTATTTATAACTTTATTAGCACATAAATTTCTTTGTTCCGATATTACATTTTTGCTGATTAATCCTAATTTATTACATCTAAACAGAATATTATCAGCTAGTAGTTCTTCTCCATTAGCATCAAGTGTTTCAATTATCTCTCTAAATAGTTTACTTATATCAGGACTTATTTTTAATGAGTCGACTAAATTTTTTGAGAAGGCTTTAGGTGAAGCAATAGTTTTTATTACTGATAATTTAATATGATTTGTAGATGTAATTGTGATAACGTTTTCTCTAATAATATTATTTTGTTTTTCTGATCTTAAGTCGCATTTATTTAAAACAATAATTATTTTTTTCTTCAAATTTGATAATTCTCTAATGAGATAAAGTTCATATTTATTGATATCTTGATCTATTACAAATAGAATAAGATCTGATTTTGATGCTTCCATTATTGTAGAATCCTCCCTTTTTTTTCCTTCTCTAGAAGCTTCAAATAAGCCAGGCGTATCAATTATATTTATATTTCTTTTTAAGATTGGAATTCTAATTTTATAACTTGTTATATCTTTTGTAGTGCCAATTGTTGGGGAAATTTTTCCAATTAAGTTTTTCAATAATGCTCTTGCTATGGAGGTTTTTCCAGAAGATCCCGCACCAAATAATGTAACGTTATAGTCTCCATACTTGAACTGTTTTTCTAGCTTAATTTTTTCATATTTCAATAAATCTCCATATATTTTATTAGATATTTTTTTATTAATTTCATCTATTGCTTCAAGACTATTTTTTGCAGCTCCAAATTTATTTCTAAAAATAAAACTATTTTTTTGCTTAAAAATTATTTTATATGCAATCTTTTTGAATAATCTTTTGTTTTTATAATATAAAATTATAATTATAATAACAATGAATAAAATAGAATAAACATTTAAAATATTTCTAATTAAGGTTAATAATAGATAAAGAAATAATATAATTAATAAATATTTATAATTCTTAAAAAGGAATGGGTACATTTTTATTTTTTATTTTTTATAAGTCCATATATAATAAGTATAAGGCCAACATTTATAGATATATCAGCAATATTAAATACAGGAAAATCTATAAAGTTTAAATTTATAAAGTCTATAACATATCCCTTGATTATTCTATCTATTCCATTTCCTACAGTACCTGCTAAAATCAAACTATAACTTAATAAATTTAAATTACTTATATTCTTTTTACATAAAATAAGATATATTAGATACAAGGTTATTATTGTACTTACTGTGGATAAAAAAATTCTACTTCCACTTAAAATATTAAATGCTGCTCCATAATTTTTTACGTAATCAATACTAAAAAATATTAGATCATTATTTATTAATGATGTGTGATTTAGATTAATTATATATTTTGTTAATTGATCAGATAAGATAATTAATATAGATATTAAAAAAAAATAAAATCTATAACTTTTTATATTTATTATCATCTTTGATATCTATTATTATTATTATTTATAATTCTAATCAATAAAGTAACTGGTATAAGCACTAATAAATGATATCCAAATTTTCCTAGTGAATATTTTGAGATATTGAATAATAATATTTCTGGTTGTTTAAAATATAATAAAAGAATGCAGTTATAAATTATTCCTATGAGATGCATACTACATATTCCTAATGTAACGTATTTCAGAAGTTCATAATAATTTATTAATTGATTTCTTTTATTTAAATTATCTATTATTTTGATTAATGGATACATTCCTAATAAGTAGCCAAAATTAGGAGTTAATAAATAACCTAATGATCCTCCCTGGTGAAATACTGGAATAAAAAACAAACCAATTATTAAATAGATACTAAATGCTTTTATTACTATTTTACCTCTAAATATTAAAGTAATCATTACGATAGAAGGTATTTGCCATGTGATGGGTATCTCATATGTTTCAACAAGTTTATTTGCAAAAGGTATTGAGAAAAAAACAGGAATAAATGTAGAAATTATTATTATTTGAAGACTTATAATTACCTCAATAAGTTTAATAAATTTGAGCATAAGCCAAGAAAGATTTACAAACTTCTTAGAGCAACAATTGGATCTAATTTTGAGGCTCTTTTTGCTGGTAACACTCCAAATATTAACCCTATTGAACCTGAAATAATCATTGTTGATAATGTTGTTGTTAGTCCTACAGAAGCTGGTAAAGGAGTTATTACTCCTAGAAGAAATACCCCTGTCAAACCGGTCGTTGTTCCAACCAAACCTCCAATCGTTGATAATATTAAAGCTTCAAATAAAAATTGTATAAGAATATCTGATTGTTTTGCTCCTATTGCTTTCCTTAGACCAATCTCCTCTGTCCTTTCACTTACAGAAACAAGCATTATATTCATGATTCCAATACCTCCAACAATAAGAGATACAGCACCTATACCAGCCAATAAAAATGTAAGACCACTTGTAATATTCGTTACAATTTTTAAAGCATCTTCTTGAGATCTAACTGCAAAATCGTCGTCTCTTATGATGTTATGTCTTTGACGCAACAAATTTGTAATTTGGAATTTTGCAGCTCTAGTTTTGTTTTTATTAATAGCTTCTACACTAATAAAACTTAAACTAACTCCATAAGTGGGATCTTTCCCACTTATTCTATTAACCATTGTAGTAAGTGGTATATATGCATTTTTGTCTTGATTGCTCCCAAAAACAGCTCCCTTGGGTTTTAACATTCCAATTATTTCATATGTGTGATCTTTAATTCTAATTATTTCTCCAATTACAGGTTTACCCTTAAAAAAGTCTTCTTTTAGATCGGGTCCAATCACAACAAAACTTCTAGCTGAATTTACGTCACTTTGAGAGATAAATCTTCCTTCATCTACCTCAAAACTTCTTACGTCAAGAAATTCAGGTGTAACGCCGGCAATAGAAATATTTAAACTTTTTGAATTTGATTGAACAATTTCATTGGCAGAGATTTGTGGTGCAACTTTTTTAACACTCGGCACTTGATTGTTAATCGCAATTGAATCCTCTAAAACAAGATTTTTTGGAAACGATATACCTCTTCTTCTTGTATCATTATTTCCTGGAACAATAAATAACACATTTGCACCTAAATTACTTAATTGATTTTTGGCAAGAGTTTGAGCTCCTCTCCCTAGTCCAACAAGTGTTATTACTGATGCATTTCCTATTATGATTCCAAGCATAGTAAGAGAACTTCTTAGTTTGTTTGAAACTAACGTCTTACCAGCCATATTAAAGGCTTCTTTAAGAGATATATTCCTAGACATATTTATATTTATCCATTACCTCCTCATCGTCTTCTATCTGTCCCATATATACAACTCCTTCATTAAGTTGCAATGTTATTAAATCACCGTTGGATACAAGGTTATCAATAGTAGGTAAATTACAAATTGTGGATACTTTAATATTATTTGTTTTGAATATTTTATAGCATTCATCAACATTTTCATCCGTAACTATTCCAGAAATTTCCTTTGAGTAAGGTAAATTAATTAAAATATCTTTTGGTACAAATAAAATTTCACCTGGAGATATTAATGATATATCAAGATCAGTCTTTATATTTCTTGCTTTTCCTGTTACACCTATCTCCCCTATTGATATTCCTCGTGTTATGACTTTTCTTACCAAGCCTACTTTTATTAGATCAGTGGAACCACTTATCCCTGTTAATGTCCCAGCTGTTTGAACAACCAAGTCACCTTGCTTCAAAATCCCTATTTCTTGTGCTATTTGCATAGCAATACTAAATGTTTTTGCAGTTCTATCGTCATTTTTGACTAATAAAGGCGTTACTCCCCATACTAGTTGCAGTCTTCTCGCAACACTTCTCTCTGTCGTGGTAGCAAGAATAGGAGTAGGAGGTCTGAATTTACTTACATTACGGGCCGTGGAACCAGATTTTGTTAGAGGGATTATTGCTCCAGCATCAAGTTGTCTAGCAATATTGCTTACTGCGGCGCTTATTGCATTTGGAATAGTACTAGGAAGGTGACTTTCTATTGCTTTTAGTGGATAATCACGTTCAATTCTTCTTGCAATTGTCGCCATAGTTTCAACAGCTTCTACAGGAAAGTCACCTACAGCTGTTTCATTTGAAAGCATCACGGCATCTGTACCATCAAGAATTGCATTAGCAACATCACTTACTTCAGCGCGAGTTGGTCTTGGATTTGAGGCCATGGAGTCAAGCATTTGTGTGGCTGTAATGATGGGGATCCCTAGAGTATTTGCTTTCCTAATTAACTCTTTCTGTAAAAGAGGAACCTCTTCTGCCGGCATTTCAACTCCTAAGTCTCCTCGTGCAACCATAACGCCATCACACAAAGGTAATATTGAATCTATTTGATCAATGGCCTCAAATTTTTCAATTTTTGCTATGACAGGAATTGAATGTCCATTCTTATTTATTAAATTTTTTATTTCATTAATATCTGATGGATTTCTAACAAAACTCAGAGCTATCCAATCAACCCCTACCGTTAATCCAAATTCAAGATCTTCTATATCTTTATCAGTTAATGCTTTAACAGATAATTGTACATCTGGAAAATTTACTCCTTTGTTGTTAGAAAGCACTCCACCGACTGTTACTTTACACTCTAATAAGTTATTTGCTATGTCAACTTTTTCAACAATCATTTCAATTTTTCCATCATCCAACAATATTCTTTTTCCTGAAGTAACTTCCTCGGCAAGTTTATTGTACGTAACATTCGCAATACTTTTGGTACATTCAACTTCATTGGAAGTCAGCAAGAATTTATCTCCTTTCTTTACTTTTACAGGACCATCTTTAAATCTTCCTAATCTTATTTTTGGACCTTGAAGATCCTGAAGTATGCCAATATCTAGATCTAGCTTTTTAGAAACTTTCCTTATGGTTTTAATTCTTTCTTGATGATCTTTATGATCACCATGGGAAAAATTTAATCGAAATGTTGTAACTCCCGCCTTTATAAGATCAGTAATAATTTCTTCAGATTGAGTTGCAGGTCCAATTGTTGCAACAATCTTTGTTCTTCTTTTTAAATCAATATTCGACATATATAAATAATATTGCTAGATATAAGTAAATTTAACATACATAAAGTTAGTTATTTAATCTATGGATTTTAAAACTTATCAGAAGCAAGCTCGCTTAACAGCCCAATACCCAAATTTAGGCTCAAACAACATATATCCAACATTAGGATTAGTTGGCGAAGCTGGTGAAGTAGCAGAAAAAGTTAAAAAAGTAATTAGAGATAAAAAAGGTATATTTGATGAAGAGTCTAAAAAAGGAATAAAAAAAGAGTTGGGTGATGTTTTATGGTATTTATCTAATCTTTGCACCGAATTCGATTTTAAATTGGATGAGGTTGCACTACAAAATTTAGAAAAATTGAAATTAAGAGCGGATAAAGGTAAAATTTCTGGTTCAGGAGATGATCGTTAATTTTTAACCATAACCTAAGCTGGCATATTGCAGGTTAGTAACTAGGTTTTGTATAACGTTAAGTAGTAGAAAAGCTAACAATGATGAAATATCAAATCCACCAATGGGAGGGATTATTCCTCTAAATATATTCAGATATGGATCTGTTATTGATGTTAATGCTAATAATATTCCATTGCTCCAATCTATTCCAGGAAACCATGTAAGTAATATTCTAATGATCAATATAAATGAATAAATTGATAAAGTTTGACCTAAAACTGCAAAAATCTCTGATAACATTATTCTTTAATAGTTTTTTTTAATTCTAACATTTACTTTTTAGTGCCGCCTATTTGCGATAAATATTCATTGCTTACAGCAAAAGTTTGAAAAAACTTTTCAGACAAAGATAACCAATAAGATCTGCCATCTTTTTGCTTACGTTTAATAATAAAGTTTTTATTTGTTAATTCTTTTATATGTTCATAGGCACCTGAACCTCTTAATAATATTAGGTCTGATTGAAGTATTTTTTTCTTAATTGCTATTGTTGCAAGTGTCCTTAATTCTGATGTTCTTAATTCAGATGGTAATAAATCTTCAACAAATTCATTTAGGGTTGATTTTAACTCTAGGCAATAAAAGTTATTAACCTCATTCAATTCTATTGCAGATTTTGTGTTTGAGTATTTTACCTTTAATTCTTTTAAGGCCTTGTTAATAGAATTAATATCCGTATTAGTAATTTCTGTAAGATTCTTTCTTGAAATTGGTCTCCCTTTAAGATACAGAATAGCTTCAACTCTTGTAACCAAGTTTATATCTGTCAGTTTTTTAGTTATTAGATCAGCTTGATTAATTTTTACTACCTAACTCTTTTCCAAGTTACCTTATATTTAATTTGATGCACCCAGGAATAATTTATATGTTTGATTATTAGTCTCATCCCAATATTTATATCCCAAGAATTCAACAAATTTATTCCAGTAATGAATTTCAGAACTATCTATTAATACTCCTATAACAATTTTTCCTACATCAGATCCATGATTTCTATAGTGAAAGATGCTTATTGTCCAATTTGATTTCATATTTTTTAGGAAATTAATTAATGCTCCTGGTCTTTCTGGAAACTCAAATCTATATAACAATTCGACATAATTTGATTTTTCTAACTCTGTAAATTTTTGGGGTAATCGACCACCTACCATATGCCTTAGATGATTTTTAGATAATTCATCATTACTTATATCAATAAAAGGATAATTTGATTTTCTAAATTCATGTAAAAGTTCTTCTTTATCAGCTACTCCATTAACCTCGATTCCAACAAAGATTTGAGCGTTAATTGAATTGGACATCCTATAACTAAATTCAGTTAAATTTCTATTATTTAACAAACTACAGAAATTAATCAAGCTTCCTGCTTTTTCTGGAATTTCAACAGCAAACATTGCTTCTTTGAACTCTCCGAGTGCTGACCTTTCAGCTATAAATTTAAGCCTCTCGAAATTCATATTTGCCCCACATGCTATGGCAATCATATTTTTATTTATATATTTTGATTCAAAAATATCCTTTTTCATTCCTGCAATAGATAGAGCTCCAGCTGGTTCTAAAATTGATCTGGTATCTTCGAAAACATCCTTAATAGCGGCACATATTTCATCAGTATTTACAGTTATCATTTTGTCGATATATTCTTTCCCAATTTCAAAGGTCTTTTCTCCTACTTTTTTTACTGCTACCCCATCGGCAAACTGACCAACTGAGTCTAATTCTATCAATTTTAAATTGTTTAAGGATTTAGTCATTGCATCAGCATCTTCAGGCTCTACCCCAATTATTTTTACTTGAGGCCATATTTTTTTTATATATATTGAAATACCAGCTATCAAACCTCCTCCTCCCACAGCAACATAAATTGCTTCTGGTGGTTCTTGTACTTGTTGTTCTATTTCAATGGCAATAGTACCTTGGCCAGCTATTACCTCAGGATCATCGAATGGATGAATAAAACATAAATTATTTAATTCACTTAAGCGTAGTGCTTCTTTATATGTTTCATCATAATTATCACCAAATAATATAACCTTTGCGTTTAGATTTTTAACAGCATTTACTTTTACCAATGGTGTAGTTATTGGCATTAATATTGTTGCGCTACAATTTAATTTCAATGCACTTAGTGCTACGCCTTGTGCGTGATTACCAGCACTTGATGTTATGACTCCATTTGCAAGTTTTGATTGTGGTAATTGCCTCATTTTATTAAAGGCACCTCTTATCTTAAAAGAAAATACATCCTGAAGATCTTCTCTTTTCAAATAAATATTATTTTTAAGTGCTTTACTTAAATTATTTGCTTTTTCTAAAGGTGTTTTTTTAGCTACTTCATAGACTTGAGCCTGAAGTATTTTATTTAAATAATCTTCCATATATATATTTTAAGCATTAAATATTAATCTAATAAAACATTACATAATCTATTTCATGAAAATTACTCAATTTGCACCTTAACGTTTTAGATTATATGTGTAGATATTTTTAAATAATGCTTTTAAGTGAGTTAAGCCATCCAAATCAATTACATGGTTTAACGGTATCACAATTAGAGGAAATTGCCTGTCAAATTAGAAAAAGGCATTTGGAGGTGGTTTCAACAAGTGGAGGTCATCTAGGCCCTGGGCTAGGCGTGGTTGAATTAACACTTGCTTTATATCAAACATTAGATCTTGATTTTGATAAAGTTGTTTGGGATGTTGGTCATCAGGCTTATCCTCATAAGTTAATTACTGGACGTTTCAATGAGTTCGATTCTTTACGTCAACAAAAGGGTATAGCTGGTTATCTAAAACGTACTGAAAGTTCATTTGATCATTTTGGGGCTGGTCACGCAAGTACATCAATTTCGGCTGCGTTAGGAATGGCAATTGCAAGAGATAGAAAAGGGGAAGATCATAAATGCGTTGCAGTTATAGGTGATGGAGCCTTAACGGGTGGAATGGCTTTAGAAGCGATTAATCATGCGGGACATTTGCCAAATACTCCATTAGTTGTGGTCTTGAATGATAATGACATGTCAATATCTCCTCCTGTGGGAGCTCTTTCTACATATTTAAATAGAGTAAGATTAAGTCCGCCATTGCAATTTTTGTCAGATAGTGTTCAAGAAAGTGTTAAAAATATTCCTCTTATAGGTAAAGATATACCTGAAGAATTAAAAAATATAAAAGGAAGTGTTAGACGATTAGCTGTACCAAAAGTAGGAGCAGTTTTTGAAGAACTTGGTTTTACTTATATGGGACCAATTGATGGACATGATATTTCTAATCTAATAAATACTTTTAATGCTGCACATAGACTTAAAAAACCTGTTATGGTTCATGTTGTTACCACAAAAGGGAAGGGATATCCTTACGCAGAGGCAGATCAAGTAGGTTATCACGCTCAATCATCATTTGATCTTACGACTGGTAAATCAATTCCATCAAGTAAGCCCAAACCAATTAGCTATAGTAAAATATTTGGTCAAACGCTTTTAAAAATTTGTGAGCAAGACAGTAAGGTTATTGGTATTACAGCAGCAATGGCTACTGGAACTGGATTAGATTTATTACAAAAAAGTATTCCAGAACAATATATTGATGTAGGAATAGCTGAACAACATGCAGTTACATTAGCAGCTGGGATGTCCTGCGATGGACTTAAGCCTGTTGTTGCTATTTATAGTACATTTTTGCAACGTGCTTTTGATCAGCTAATTCATGATGTAGGTATTCAGAATCTTCCAGTATCTTTTGTTTTAGATAGAGCAGGAATTGTTGGTGCAGATGGACCAACTCATCAGGGGCAATATGATATTAGCTATATGAGAGCTATTCCTAATTTTGTTTTAATGGCTCCAAAGGATGAAGCTGAACTACAAAGAATGTTAATTACATCTATTAATCACAAGGGACCAACCGCACTTCGTATCCCAAGAGGTTCAGGATTAGGAGTAGCAGTAATGGATGAAGGTTGGGAGCCTTTGAAAATTGGCGAAGGAGAAATATTAGAAAATGGTGATGATGTTTTAATTATTGCTTATGGTTCAATGGTTGAAGCGGCCACTAAAACTTCAAAAATACTAAAAAGTAAAGGTATAAGTGCTTGTATTGTTAATGCTAGATTTGTTAGACCTCTTGATCAAGATTTAATAATACCTTTAGTTAGTAAACTTAAAAATGTAGTAACAATGGAGGAAGGGACACTCGTTGGGGGATTTGGTTCGGCTATTGTTGAAATGTTAAACGACAATGAAATAAATATTCCAGTTTTCAGAATTGGTATTCCTGATGTACTTGTAGATCATGCTTCACCTGATCAGAGTAAAATAAAATTAGGTCTTAAACCTGATCAGATGGCAGAAAAAATTATTAATAAATTTAAATTATCAAATTAAATTTAATATTTAAATTTAATTTGAATAATTTTACAGAACACCTCTAGATGCTAATCCTAGTATTGCTCCTATTCCAAAGATATGTCCTAAGCAATTAGCTCCTACTACAGAAGCATGACTTAAACCTCCAAAGAATTTTGAATTAGGAATTTCAAAACCTTCATTAGGTTTTCTTATTGTGGCTCTTGCAATTGCATAAGCAAAAACATTACATGCAATCATTACGATGGCACATTTTGGTGACCATTCAAAAGTTGCGGGAGCAGACGCTGCTGCAAATAATGTAGTAAGCATAAAAAAACGTTATTTCTTATATTCTCCTTTATTTCGAGCAATAAATCACATAATTGTAAAAGGTCTTAAGAGTTATTTACTTCTAGATGATTTAACATCCTAATAAAACCAAGTAAAATAATAAAATCGCTTAAAGTTAAAAAGAATTCTGCCGAACCATGAAGTACGTCAATTTCTACAAGAGTTCGATGGTAGTAATTCAGAGAAAATATTGAAATTATTATAGTTATAAATACAAAGAAAACTGTTAAGGAAAAACCTATTTTGATTAATTTATTTAATGACTTTATCTTGTATAAATAATATAAGAAAATTGAATATGGGATTATGGATGCTGCAAATAAGGATGTATTATCAAATTTTGATAAATAATTTAGAAATTTTAAAAAAAAATCATTCATATGATTCTGTTTTTTTATAAATTGCAATAGTAGCTATGGCTAATGTTGAATTTCCAATGAAAGTAAATATCCCTTGAAGTGTAACTAGACCATATAATTCTGTTTGATTATCGAAAATATGCCAAGTAATTGCACACATAGCTCCAATTAAATTAGGTATCATTGCAAGACTCAACCAGTAATAAAGGTCTAGTTCGTTATAGTTACTTATTTTTTTTATTATAAAAATTGCATAAATCCACTCTATTACTGAGCTGATATGAATTAACCATGTACCAAATGAAAGTTCGTGCAAAATATTTATATATTTTTCTTTAAAACATTAAGAACTTCTTTTGCATGATTTATGGGCAAAACACTTATCCAACGAAAAGTTATTTCTCCATCTGGTGAAATCAAAAAAGTATTCCTATCGGAATATGGAGGAATCCAGGAACCATATTTTGCACTAATAGTTCCATTAGGGTCGGATAATAATGTGTAATTTATTGATTTTTCACTGCAAAAACTTTCGTGAGAATCTTGATTGTCAGCACTTATTCCTATTATTTCAGCATTATATTTAGAAAAGTCGTTTTTTAATTGAGAAAATCCTTTGGCTTCTAGAGTACAACCAGCAGTAAAATCCTTAGGATAGAAATATAAAACTATCCATTTTCCTTTTAATTCATTCGAATCCCATATTTTTTTTGATTTAATGCTTTTGTTTATTCCCTCCAAATGGAAACTAGGTGCAGAATCTCCTATCTCTGGAGCATAATCAAAAGCAATTACAGTCTTAAGATTAAAAAATAATGATATTAATATTACAAAAATTCCAAATAAACTCTTCATCAAAATCAGAATTTATTAAGATCCACTCCGTTTGTTTTAGCAACCTTATCTAAACCATTTTTTTGAATTGATTTTAATGCTTTAGTACTAATTTTTATATTTATCCACTTTTTACCTTCTTGCCACCAAAGTCTCCTTTTTTGAAGATTTACTTGTTGTAATTTTTTAGTACGAATATGAGAATGACTGACAGCCATCCCATTGTTAGCTTTAGCACCTGTCAGCTCACAAACCCTAGACATCTTATCTGGAAATATATTCTTTAACTTTAACACACAACTTATGTTGATGTTTTAAGTAAATCTGAAATTAAATCGGCATTATTATTTTGTAAATTTATAATTTGTTCTTGATCTAATCCCCCTACACTTAATTTCGCCATGTCATAAACATGATTAGCAATTTTTGATGCTAATGGATTTTCAACAGGATCTTTTTTATCAAGAATAATTTTATTACCAGTTATTTTATTTAATCCTGTAATGAGTGGATGTTCTTTATTAATTAATAGGACGTGATATTCAGGTAGTCCTGGCATTTTTTGTTCCATATATGCCCCCATATCGTTTATTCTTCTCATTTGTTCTGGTAACAATATCATTGCTGGAGGGGAATCTTTGCTTTTAAGAGATTGAACTTTTACTGTTACTTTCTCGTTATTTAATGCTTTAGAAATAATATCTTTTAGATTATCTGTGTTTGATTTGCCATCTTTATCAACAATTTCTTTTGATTCTTTATCTTCAAGCTCATATATTTCCGAATCAACTCTTTGAAATTGATAACTTTCATTTTTACTTTCTATCCATGGAAGAAATTGTGCATCTATTAAGGGATCAGATTTGATTACTTCTTTATTGTCAGATAAACAAATATTTAATGCACTAGATTGGCCAATTACATCAGAACAATAAATAATTTTTTTGGAATCAACTATGTTATTTCTCTCCTTATAATTTAATAATGTTGTATAAAACTTTTCATTAGATTTTATTAAAGATTTATCATCGAGATATTTTTTTACATCCTTATCAGAATTTATAATTGTCTCAAAAATAATACTATTTTCTACAAGATCAGCAAACTTTTCATCCTCGATGGCACCGATTTTAATAAAGGCAGAAATTGAATCCCAAATTTCTGTATAAAATTCAGGAGAATTTTTTATTAAATCCTTTAACTTATTAGCAATTTTTTTTGAAATGAACGATGAAATTGATCTGACTTTTCTGTCAGTTTGCAAGGCACTTCTACTTACATTTAATGGTATATCTGTAGAATCAATTACACCTCTCAACGGTAATAGATATTTAGGTACAATTTCCTTTATTGAGTCACTTACAAATACTTGATTGCAAAATAGTTTAATTTCACCTTTCTCCCAATCGGCTCTTCCAGATAGTTTAGGAAAATATAAAATTCCTTGTATGTCGTATGGATAATCTGTATTTAAATGAATCCATAAAAGAGGATCTCCCTGAAATGGATATAAATATTTATATAGTTCAATATAATCTTCATCCTTTAATTCACTGGGTTGTTTTCTCCATGGAGGATTCTTCTTATTAATTGTTTCACCCTCTAGTAGAACATCGATAGGCATAAAGTCACAATATTTTTTAATAAGCGATTTAATTCTCTCTGGTTCTATGAATTCTTTTTCTTCATCCATTAAATGAAGGATTACGTCTGTTCCAACTGAATCTCGTTCAGATTCTTCTAATGTGAAATTAGGTGAGCCATCACAGGACCAATTAAAAGTTTTACTATCACCTATGGCTGATTTGGTTAAAATATTAACTTTATCTGCAACCATAAAACTAGAATAAAAACCCAATCCAAAATGTCCTATAAATTCATCATCATTTTTTTTATATTTTGTTAGAAACTCTTCTGCACTAGAAAAAGCTACTTGGTTTATATATTTTTTTATTTCTTCATCATTCATTCCAATACCATTATCAGAAATTTTTAAGATATTTTTTTCCCTATCAATAGTAATTTTTACTTGCGGTTCTTCACAATTATCACAATCTCCAGCCATTGAGGCCATTCTTCTTTTACTAATTGCATCTACAGCATTACTAACGAGTTCTCTTAAAAAAATTTCATGATCAGAATATACAGCTTTTTTTATTATCGGAAAAATATTTTCGGTATTTATTCTAATTTCGCCTTTTTCCATTTTTAATTTTTTTAAATCTAATAAATTCTATTTTCAATTTAAGGCTTAATCAAGCTTAATTAGGAGTATTGTCCGTACTAAAAATTTATAATGTC